>DASYTU010000220.1:0-13108 GCA_036001925.1 Actinoplanes sp. | reverse complement strand
CCAAGGTCCTGGGTACCTCGCGGATCACCGCGCGCCGCTATCTGGAGTACCTGTCGGAGATCGGGCTGGCGGAACGCCGGCCCCGGTACGGCGGTACCGGCCGCCCCGAGGTCGAATACCGGTGGATCAAGCGGTAGCGGGAGCCCCAGGCCCTCAGCCTCGCACTAGACAACGGCATGGGATTCGGCCTTGTTCCCGATCTGTACCTGATGTGCTGGCGGCCGAACTCCGGCACGGACTCACGCGGTGGTCGAGGCACTAGCGTGAGGCCATGCCCGACTACGGCCGCGACCTGTCGTTCGGATACTTCCTCGTGCCCAACGCCGCCGACCCGCTGCTCGATACCGCCCGCGAGGTCGAGGCCCGCGGCCTTGACCTGATCGGCGTGCAGGATCACCCCTACCAGCGCCGCTACGTCGACACCTGGGTACTGATGAGCATGATCGCCGCCGCTACGTCGCGAGTCCACATCTTTCCCGACGTCGCCAACCTGCCGCTGCGCCCACCGGCGGTGATGGCGAAAGCGGCCGCCAGCATCGACGTGCTCAGTGGCGGCCGCTTCGAGCATGCCCTGGGAGCCGGCGGATTCTGGGACGCCATCGAGGCGTACGGCGGGCCGCGCCGCGCGCCGCGCGATGCGCTCGCCGCGCTCGAGGAGGCGATCATGGTCACCCGTCTGGTCTGGAGCGGTCAGCGCAATCTACGCTTCAATGGCGAGCACTACCGTCTCGCCGGCGCGCACTCCGGCCCGCTGCCGGCGCATCAGATGGGCATCTGGCTCGGCGTGTACGGCCCTCGCGCGCTACGCCTGACCGGCCGGCTCGCCGACGGCTGGGTGCCGTCGCTCCGCGGCGAGATCACCCCGCTCGCCGACGGCGCGGCCCGGCTGGACCAGGCTGCCTCCGACGCCGGCCGCAACCCGGCGGAGGTCCGTCGGGTGCTGAACGTCAACGGCGAGATAACCGACGGCCTCCGAAGTGGACTGCTGCGCGGGCCCGTGGACCAGTGGGTCGACGAGCTGACCGACCTTGCGGTCGGCCACGGGTTCGACACATTCGTCCTCTGGGCGGAGGTTCCGGGTCAGCTGCCCCAGTTCGCTGAGGAGGTCGTGCCGGCGGTGCGGGCACAGGTCGCCGCCGAGCGGGGCCTGGCCGGGTGACCCGTCGGCGCTGAACGGCCTGTGAGGGGCTGAACTCAAACACCTGCTTGACAAGAGTTCAAGCAGGTGTTTGAGTTCGGCCTGTGGTGGCGGAGAAGGCGGATCTGCGTCGAGAGGCTGGTCAGCGTACGCGCGACCGCCTGCTCGCGGCCGCCCTGGAACTCCTCTCCGAACGGGGCCCGGAAGGCATTACGCTCCGCGAGATCACCGACAGCGCCGGGGCCAACGTCGCGGCGGTGAGCTACCACTTCGGATCGCTGAAGGCGTTGTGCGATGTGGCGATCGAGCATGCGCTGGAGCGATACTTGGACGCCCAGCACGAGGCGATGGGGGCACTGGCGCCGGAGGCGACGCTGGAGGACCTGGCCGCGGCGTTCGCCGGACCGATGATTCGCTCGCTGGCCGCCGGCGGGCAGGATCTCGACGTCATGCGGACGGTAGCGCGCGTCGGCATCGATCCGCCGGAGGGCTGGGATCGGCTGGCCGGCAAGTTCGACCAGACCCGCCGAGATGCCGTGCGGGTGTTGTCGGCGAGCGTCCCCGGGGTCAAGGAACCTGAGCTGATCTTCCGTACGCGGTGCGCGGCGGGCCTGCTGAACTGGCTGGCGCTCGCACCGATCGGCGCCGAGCTGGCCGCCAAGTCCGTCAAGCAGATCGAACGGCTGCTCATCCCGGTGGTGGCCGGGGCGTTCCGCGGGTATCCGAGCGCCGGCTGACGCAGCCGCCGGACGCCCGCTCCAAGAAATTCAAACACTCGCTTGACATGGCTCGACTGCCGCCCATAATCTCAAGCAAGCGTTTGAGTTACTTCATCGGAAGAGGAGCGACCAATGACCACCGAGACCACCGGCGTCGAGGCCATCGTTCGCCAGGCCTACCACGTGGCTGAGGGTGACGTCCTCGACGTGCAGGGATTCGTCGACCTGTTCGCCGAGGACGGCGCGTTCAACAACATCGTCGCGGGTGAGGTGTACCGCGGTGAGCACCTGGGCGACCTGGTCGTCTTCATGGGGCAGCTGGCCCCCGACGTTCACCGCGAACTGCACCGCTTCCACGTCATGGGCAACGTCGTCGCCGTCGAGCTGTCCATCCGGGGCACCTTCACCGGTCCGTTCCCGACGCCGGCCGGGGTCATCCAGCCCACCGGCGCCAAGCTCGACATCCCCACGGCCGACTTCTGGTACATCGAAGATGGCAAGATCAAGGAATTCAACTGCTACGTGGGCGTCAGCATCATGATGGCGCAGCTGGGCGTCCAGTTCGACTTCGCCTCCGCCGTCGCCGCGTCGGCCACCGCGCCGGCGGCCGCCTGAGCGGTCCGCCCGTTCGAAAGGCGCGCGGCTGTCCGACAGACGCGCGCCTTTTGCTCATGAGAGGACTTCCCGATGATCGACGTACGCCGATCAGGTGATCGGTCGGAGACCAACCTGTCATGGCTTCGCGGCCGGCACTCGTTCTGGTCGGCGGCCAGCCCTACGACCCCGACAACACGCACCACGGGCTGTTGCTGGTCCACAACGAGGACGTCATCCGACCTGGCACCGGCTTCGAGACCCATCCGCACCGGGACATGGAGATCGTCACCTGGGTCCTGGAGGGCGCACTGGTGCACCAGGACTCGGAGGGGAACTCCGGCGTCATCTATCCCGGCCTGGCTCAGCGGATGAGCGCCGGAACCGGCATCCTGCACTCGGAGAAGAACGACTCGAGGCGCCTCGGCGGCGAGTCCCACACCAACCCGGTGCACCTGATCCAGATGTGGGTCGTGCCCGACGAATCCGGTGTCACGCCCGGCTACGAACAGCTCGAAATCCACCATGAGCTGCTCTCGGGCGGTCTGGTCACGGTCGCGTCCGGAATGGACAAGCACGGCGGCGACGCCGCCATCCGCATCCGGAACCGCCAGGCCGCCCTGTACGCGGCCCGGCTCGTACCAGGGCAACCGATCCAGCTTCCCGAGGCGCCGTACCTGCACCTATTCGTCGCCCGCGGCTCAATCGAACTCGAAGGCACCGGAGCGCTCGCCGAGGGTGACGCGGCCCGCTTCACCGACAGCGGCGGCCAACGGATCAGCGCCGCAGCACCCGATTCACCCACCGAGATCCTCGTCTGGGAGATGCACGCCGACCTCGCCCGGTGAGCCGCCCCCATGCCAAGGCGGTTACCCCACATTCAACGGAGAACAACTCGGCGCCTTCTGTACCGGATGTGCTCGGACGCGAAGTCACGCCTCGACGAGCAGCCCGCCGCGCCGTCGGCCATGCGGCCAGCCCGCGACAGCGAGTTCCTGGCACCGTCAACTGCCGAGCCAAACCGCGCCAGAAAGTGCGCCACCCAGCGACATGCTTTCCTTCGCGCGTGCCAACCAGATCCAAATGTTCATGTCGCGACATGTCGCGTACACAAGCCCACCGCCGGGAAGAACACGGTCTGCCTACGGTCGCAGCGATTCCCTACTCCACTTATTAGTTCCTCGGCCATCCGAAGCGAGGAGATCGACGCACTGTTCTCGGTAATGTCCGTGCGTCGGCGCCGTCGGATCGTCATGACGTTGGGTAGCGCAGTCGGGGGCAGTTGAAGCGCAACGCATCGGATGATCACGTGGTGGATTCGGTGGCACCGCAGACGTCCCGCAATCGGGCCCGCGGTTGAGGTTGCGTACTCATGGCACTTGGCGGCCGGCACGACACACTGTCGACATGAAGATCATCCAGCGGCCTGCCACTGCCGCCGTCGCCATCGCCTTGGGCCTGGTCGCGCTCTTCGTCGGCGCCTCCCTGGTCATGCTCCGCGATGGAGGCTGGCCCTGGCACGCCAGCATCAGCGACTCCATCGGCATCGCGTCGACCACCGTCGAGATCATCGACGAGGACGGCACGGCCTACCGGTTCACCGGCTCGTCGACCGACGCACAGCACTGGTTGGACCGCAAGCAGGACGAGCTGAAGAAGGCGCACGGTATCCCCACGAGGATCGCCGTAGGCAGGGTGCTACAACCGATCGGCCTGGCGCTCGTACTGGTCGGCCTCGCGCGGCTATTCTGGCGGCTGGTGACCGTCCGTCGTTCGCGAAGCACCGTTACGCCGACCGAACTGCCCAACCCATCTCATTAGTGAAAGTGGGTCAAGGCTCTAAATTCACCTTCCGATTCTCGCTCGTGGGGTGCTCAAAGTATCGGGGCCCTAAAGCATAGATGTAGACGAAATTTATTCGCCCACGCGGATGTGAGTCGGAGGTCATGACCTCTGTCCTCTTCGGTGGCTGGACAAGGTTATCGGTTCACTCGGTGACGGGCTCGGACTCGTCGCGGCGGCGCAACTCGTCCCAGGTGACCCGCTGGGCCGGGTCGGCGAGGTCGTCGGTGAAGCGGATACCTTGGTGCTTCAGCAGTTCACGGCAGTGTTCCGGGCCTCGGTCCTTGCTGTCGCGCCACTCCGCACTCGCCCTGCTTGCGGTGCTCGCGGCGCGGGGGGGCGCTGTGGGCGTATCTCGCGTGGATCGGTCTGCTCGGCTACAGCGTCTACACCTTCGCGATCTACGCGTTCGCGGTACATTTCGGCCCGCTGTTCCTGCTCTACGTGGCGGTCTTCGGCCTGTCGATCTATGCCCTGGTGGTGGGCCTCTCGCGCCTTGACTACGAGCGCGTGAAGGAGAGCTTCAGCGCTCGCGTGCCACGACGGTCCGCCTCGTATCTTCTGATGGCCATCGGCGGATTCTTCTACCTGGTGTGGCTGTGGGCTGTGGTTCCCGCTCTGGTCGCGGGAAGGGTTCCGGACGATCTCGTCAAGGCGGGACTGCTCCTCAATCCCGTCCACGTCCTCGACATGGCCGTCTTCCTCCCCGCGATGCTGCTCGCCGGCGCGCTGCGGCTGCGCAGGCGCGCAATGGGCTACGTGCTCGCACCGCTCGTGCTCACCGCGGCGTTCACGATCTCGCTGGGGATCATAACGATCCAGCCCGTGTCCGCCGTGCGGGGCGAAACTCCCGCTTGGGGTGTCGGCGCGGCCGTCGCCGCCCTCGCCGTGGTCGAACTGGTGACCCTGATTCGCTTCCTACGCGCCATTGACGCGGATGCGAAGGTGTTCAGCGTCTTGCGGAGGACCCTGGGCTCGCAGGCGGCCGTCGGGCCGTAGCCCGCGGCGCAGTCGCGCGGCCCCGCAACGTTCAACGCCCGGCGAGGACGTGACTGCTGACCCAGTGTTCGAGGGTGGGCGACGCACCTCCACCTACGAGTCTGGGCCGGTAAGGGCGCGCCGGAGCCCGGTCAGGAACACCGGTAGGTCGGGCACGGCGTCCGGGTCGGCCACGACGGTGGCGTTGAGCTGCCCGGCGTACGAAAGCACCCCGATGCCGAGGGTGACGTTGCCGGTCAGCGGCACCACCGGGAACATCTCAAGGATGCGGGCGCCGGCCAGGTGCAGCGGTGTTGGCGGGCCGGGGACGTTGGCCAGGTACACGTTGGCCATGTGCTGATGGGCCATCATCCGCAGCATCAGCCTGCGGGCGGTCACCGATGCGGAGATGCCGCTGCCGGCCAGTCGCAGTGCGCCGGCCTTGCGGCGCCGGCTGTCCGCGGCGATCACCGTCAACCGGGCGAGCGTGTCCGGCTCGCCGATCGGCAGCGCGACAATCATCCCGCCATCCATGTTGCCCTCGGCCGGGCCGGCCGGGGCGCGGTGCAGCGAGACCGGAACCGCGGCCCGCAGCACCAGAGCATCCACGTTGGACCCGCGCGATTGCAGCAGGCAGCGCAGCGCGCTGGCAATGATGGCCAGCACCACGTCGTTGACCGTGGCGCCGGCCGAGTGAGCCAGATGCTTGGCGGTGGCGAGTTCCCCGCGGGCCAGGCCGATGGCACGATCGGCGCCGATCGGCCGGTTGAGGCCGCACTCGGGGGCGCGTTCCTGCCGGATCAGCTCGGCCAGCGCGCGAGCGCCGGCCCGCATCCGCCGGATGGTACGCGCCGGGTGCGTCAGCCGGGCCGCCCGTGCCGCGACACCGGTGACCCGCCGGCGCAGGTTGTCGGCGACCAGTCGGGCCAGCGGCGGAACGGGCCGCGGCGTCCACGGCCGGGCGGCGGGGGTTGCCGGGGTCGGGGTCGGCGTCGGATCGAGCAGGGCGCCGAACAGGGCCATCCCGGCCACTCCATCGGCGACAACGTGGTGCAGTTTCATGAACATGCCCACCCGGCCATCGGGCAGGCCGGGTAGCAGCCACAGTTGCCACAGCGGGCGGGACCGGTCGAGCCGGCGCCGGTGCAGGTCCGCGCAGACGTGCAGGAGTTGCTGCTCGTCTGCCGGCTCCGGCAGCGTCCGTACGTGGACGTGGTCGGCGATGTCGAAGCCGGGGGCATCGATCCACAGTGGCCGTCCCGCGCCCAGCGCAGGGTCGTACAGGATCTGCCGTAGTCGGGGGACGAGGTGCAGCCGCCCGTTGATCACCTCGCGTACCTGCCCGATGCGCAGCCGGCCGACCGAGTCGACGATCGGGGCGGCATCCAGTACGGCGATCACGCCGATGTCCTGCGGCCAGCCCAGCCGGTCCGGCCACAGCATGCTCAGGTCCTCCCCGGTCAGCCGGTCCACCGCCGGCCGGCGCTTCGCCGCGACCGGCCGAGCTGGGGCGGCACGACTGGGGGTGGCGGCAGGGGCGTCGGTCTCGATCATGGCAACCATCTCCTCGCTACACCCTCCCCGCCTACGTTTGACGCATGACCGGGGCCGCCGCACGGGCCAAACGACCCGCAGCCCCGGGACCACCGCTGACAACACCGCCGCCGCAGGGACCGACACAGACGGTTGACCAGCCCTGGCGGCGAGGCGTCGAGCGCAAGGATCATCCAGGCGTCGAGGTACCCGAAGGCGGCCGGACCTGTGGGGGCGGCCAGCGTCCTACGCGCCGACACCCACCGGCGGCTTGCCTTCGAGCTGGGCGACCGCTACCGCGGCGGCCGCGGCGCGCCGCTCCGCCCTCAGCAGCAGCACCATCGGCGCGATCATGACCAGGCACCACACGGTCTCGAACCACCCGAACAGCCACAGCGCGAGGTAGAACCCGATCACGCCCAGATAGCCGAACCGGGTTCTGCGCCCACCGCTGATCACCAGCACTCCAACGGTTGCCTCGAACACCGCCAGCAGGCCGATGAACAACACCTGGTGCGGCGCGACGACGGCCCGCCAGGCGTGTGTCACCCACCCGAAGTGCGCAGGCTCGGCGAAGCCGCTGTAGTCCACACCGGTCGCGAGATTGATCACGTGCAGGAGTGCCCCGCCGATGAGAAACAGCACGCCCACCGCGGCACGCCCGACATACATCGCCGGCCTGCTGCGGCTCGCCAGCACCGCAGCGATGATCGTCACGACGCCGCATACCACCCACAAGATCTGCCACCCGATGCCCATGGCCGCCTCCTCCCAGAGGACCCCACGTCTCATCCGATCGCGCCAGGCCCTCGACCGTTGAGAGGCAAACGTCCCCAGGTCGGGAGGTCCTCCGTCGCGCGCCGGTGCCCTGCGGGGGCGACGAAGCGGCAGGTACGTCAATGGCCACCCCGGATCGATGGCAAACCGCCCGTCCGGCGCCCCTTCACCACGGGTGCGCCGCAGCGACGCAGCCCGACGCGGATGCGACAGGCCAGGCCTGGTGTGGTGGCGGACAGCGGGCTCCTCGGGCCGAAGCCCACCCGAGGAGCCGCTGCGGATCAGCTGATCGCGAAGTCGTCGGCGTACACGTTGCCCTGCAGGTACCAGCCGTGGACGAACACGGTGACCGAACCCGACGAGCCGGTGGTGAAGGTGACCGACAGTTGGGTCCAGCCGCTCGACGAGGTCCAGGTGCTGGCGGAGGCTCCGCCCGATACCCCGATGTAGGCGTAGTTGCCCTGCACCCAGGCGGTCAGCGTGTAGGTGTGGTTTGCCGACAGGGTCACCGCCTGATCGCATTCACCGGTCTGGCTCGAGGTTGGTGCGATGAGGGCGGCGTGGCCGCCGGAGTGGACTGGACTCGTGACCGGCTGGTCTCCGGGCTGGCACGTCCACGGGCTGAACGTGCCGCTCTCGAACCCGCCGTTGCTGATCCCGCCGGAGCCGGACGAGGTGGACACGGTCAAGGTGTACGTGGCGCTGTGGCTACCCGAGGCCGCGGATCCGGTCACGGTGATCGCGTAGCTGCCGGCCGCGGCCGACGACGACGTTGTCACGGTCATCGTCGCCGAGCTACCGGCCGTCACCGAGGTGGGGCTGAAGCCCACCGTCACGCCGGACGGCGTACCCGAGGCGGACAGGCTCACCGACTGGGCCGACCCCGAGGTAACGGCGGTAGCGACGGTGGCGGTGGTCGACCCGCCGGCCGTGACCGACCCCGAGGACGGGGATACCGACACCGAGAAGTCGTTGCCGGCGGCTCGGCCAAAGGTGAACCAGTTGACGTTGGTGAAGTCGGCTGTTCCGGCGCTGGTGAACACCAGGAACACGGTGTGCACACCGGTCACGCTCGCCATGCTCGCCGTCTTGGTCACCCAGCTCTGCCAGCCGCCGGTCGGCGACATCGCGATGCTCGCCACCGCGGCGTTGGACCGGGCGTCGACGCGTACCTCGACGTTGCCGGTCACCCCCGCCGCGGCTCCCGACGCCAGACGGGCGGTGAAGCTGGTGCCGCCGGTACCGAAGTCAAGGTTGTCGTACTCCAGCCAGTCGCCACCCGCGATCCAACCCACGTTCTGACCGCAGCCGCTGCTGTCGGTGCACGACTCGGTCTGCGTACCAGACTGTGTCGTGTAGGACTCCGCCTCGATCTGGCTGAACGCGCTTCTGTTCGACCCGCCGACGGTGAGGGTGTAGCTGGCCGAGTGGCTGCCGGAGGAGGCCGATCCGGTGACGGTGACGGTGTAGCTGCCCGCCGCCGTAGACGTACTAGTCGCCACGGTCATCGTGGCGTTGCCGCCCGCGGTCACCGATGTCGGGTTGAACGTGACCGCCACCCCGGCCGGCACGCCGGACGCGGACAGGCTGACCGTCTGGGCGCTGCCGGAGGTCACGGCCGTGTTCACGGTTGCGGTGCTCGAACCCCCGGCGGTCACTGAGCCCGAGGACGGGGACAGCGACACGGAGAAGTCGTTCTGGGTACCGCCCCCGGGGAGGGTGGCCAAGTGCGGCGCAACGGTATTGGCGAAGTTGTTCCCGTTGGAAGCGTCCCAGTTGACCGACCAGTCCATCGCGCCACGGATCGAGGGCCAGGTCGTCGGCGGGTGGAAGCTGCCGCAGTTCGTACCCTTGGCCAAGCAGTCGAGTGCGTTGTTCACCACGGTCGGCGACACGTACCCGCCGCCCGCCGCAGAGCTAGAGGCCGGCAGGCCGAGCCCGACCTGGTCGGGGCGCAGCCCGTTCTGCAGCTGGATGCAGGCCAGCGCGGTCAGGAAGTCCACGGTGCCCTGGCTGTAGACCTGACCGTTGCAGCCGTTCATCGTGCCGGAGTTGTAGTACTGCATGTTGACGATGGTCAGGATGCTCTTGATGTTGAGTGCCAGCTGGAAGTACGCCATGCCGGTCGACTGCATGTCGATGGTCTGGGGCGCCAGCGTGATGATGAGGCTCGAGCCGACCTTCGACGACAATTGTTGCAGCGCCTGGGTCATGTACGTCGGGTTAACGCCGTTCTCTAGGTCGATGTCGACCCCGTCGAACCCGTACGTCTGCATGATCGAATACACGCTGTTGGCGAAGTTGGTCGCGCTGGTGGAGTCCCCGACGCTGATCGTGCCGTTCTGGCCGCCGACTGAGATGATGACGTGCCTGCCCTGGCCGTGCAGGAAATTCACGTCATTGATGAAGTCGGAGGACAAGTACCCGCCGAGCGCGCTCGACAGCCCCGGGTCGATGCTGAAGGACACCGCGCCGGGCGTTGACGTCGCGTTCGCGAAGGCCACCGCGATCAGGTTGTAGTGGCTGGAGACATCGCGCAGCCGCAGGGGTGTGGCGCCGTTGGTGAAGTCCTGCCAGTAGCCGGTCAGTACGTGCGCCGGCAGGCCTGTCGCGGCGTTGGCCGCGGTCTGCGATACGGCCGTGACGGCGACCACGCCGGCGGGGACGAGGACGGCGCCGGCGAGGGCCGCCAACCACTTCTGCAAACGGCCCATGGGTTCCTCCATTGCGGACGGCGGGGATCCCACGGGGTGCCGGCCCGCGGGCGGGCGGGGGCTGGTCGGTGCTCGGAGAAACTCTAAAGTGCCATTACAATTTCCTCCTGCGAAGATATCTATCGCAGTGCCCACGGTCAATATCTTGTACCGTTGTCACCTTTGGCTGCCGACAATGTCGTCCGCCCTGTTGACGGCCGCGACTGCCGCCGGTGAGCGACCGGGACAAAGACGCCGAGATCCTCGCCCTGCGCCGCCGATCACCGTGGTCGAACGCCAACTGCGCCGCTCCTGCCTCGCCGCCCCCGCAGCGCACGCCCGCCAGATGATCACCTCGGTAACTCATAATTTATGAATTAATATTGACACGTGCCGGTAACCGCTGCAAGATCCTGGAAACAACCGCAGGCGCGCCGGCATGACCGGTCCGGCGACCGTCGCACCCTCTACAAGGGAGCGGTGCGCGACACCCACGACCAGGACGGGCCGGCACGCCTGATCGCTCGGGCAGCAAAGGATCCGATGTGAAACGACACCTCACCGCCCTGATCGCCCTCACAGCCGGTCTGCTGGTCGTACCCGCACCCGCCCACGCCGCCGGCACGCAGCCGACGGTCCGGGGCACGCAGCCCGCGGCGCAGCAGGTGCTCAGTCCCACGCCGTACCAGGGGTGGAACACCTACTTCGGGCTCGGTGGCAGCTTCTCCGAGCAGTCCGTGCGGGAGGTCGCCGACGCGCTGGTCGCCCGCGGCCTGGCCACCGCCGGCTACGACATCGTCTGGCTCGACGGCGGCTGGCAGGACCCCCAGCCACGTACGGACGCCGGCGACCTGCAGGCTGACCGGTCCCGCTTCCCGGACGGGCTAAGGCCGCTGGTCGACTACATCCACTCCAAGGGGCTGAAGGCCGGCATCTACACCGACGCCGGGCCGTACCTTCCAGGGAGGTGTGGACTCGGCAGCTACGGCTACTACCAGCGCGATGCCGACCAGATCGCCGCTTGGGAGTTCGACGCGGTCAAGGTGGACTTCCTATGCGGGATCGCCGCGAACCTCGACCCGAAGATCGTCTACACCGAGCTCGCGCAGGCGCTGCGAAACAACGCCAGTGGGCGCCCCATCATCTTCAACCTCTGCAACCCGGTGACCTCCCCGGATTGGGGCAACTACCCGCAGGAGCAGCAGTCAACGTACTCCTGGAGCTACGCGCCGGCGATCGCGCAGTCTTGGCGGACCTACACGGACGTGGGTTTCGTCGGCGATATCAAATTCAAGGACGTGCTGCGCAACTATGACGCGAACGCGCGGCACCCCGAGGTCGCCGGGCCGGGGCACTTCAACGACCCGGACTACCTCGGACCTGAGCTGGGGATGAGCGACGAGGAATTCCGTACCCAGATGACGCTCTGGGCGGCGGCCGCCGCGCCGCTGGTGATCGGCAGCGATGTCCGCAAGCTCAGCCAGAACTCCGTGGACATCCTCACCGACCCCGACGTGCTGGCGATCAACCAGGATCGCGCGGGTGTCCAGGCCGTCCGGGTCGGGCCCGCCGGTACGACGGAGACGTGGGTGAAGCGGCTGGCCGACGGCTCGCGGGCAGTGGTGCTGCTCAACCGCGGCGACACCCCGAAGATCCTGACCACGCAGGCCTCGTCGCTCGGCCTGTCCGGGTCACGGTTCACCTTGAGAAACGCGTGGACCAACCAGGTCACCGAGAGTGCCGGCACTATCACCGCCGCGGTGGCGGCCCACGGCGCGGCACTGTTCCGGATCAAGCCGAACCACGGCCGGCCCGGTGTCCCGCACGTGACCGCCGGCCTGCCGCAGGTGACGCAGATCGACGGCGAGGCGACGCCGGACGGAACAGCGCCCGTGCTCGCCGGTGGCGACGTGGCGCGAGTCGAGGTTGCGGTACGCAACGATGGCGTGCTTCCGGTGCTGGCGCCGCAGGTCACACTGGCGGCGCCCGCCGGGTGGTCGGTCCGCTCGCTCGACCGGGCGCCGGTCCTGTTGGCTCCGGGCCACGCCGCCACCTTCGCCTTCGCGTTGACCCTTCCGGCCGCCGCCGCTCCCGGTGCCGCCACGCTGACCGCCACCACGTCGTACGGTGTGATCGGGCAGGGACGGCTGCGGCAGGAGACGAGCACGGGGGTGGTGGTCGCCTCGCCGCCACCGCACGGCGACGTCGTGCTGTCGCACCACCCGTGGATCAGTGCCACCAGCGGGTGGATGAGCCCGACGGTCGACCTCAGCGTCGGGGGCTGGTCACCGATCAGCATGCTCGGCCAGGTCTACCCGACCGGCCTCGGCGTGGCGTCGCCGTCGACGGTCCGCTACTACCTCGGCGGCGACTGTAGCCGGCTGACCGCGACCGTCGGCATCGACGACGCGGTGCGTAACGTCGGACCTGAGGGCGGCACGTCGACCTTCCAGGTGATCGGCGACGGCCGGGTCCTCTTCGACAGCGGCGTGCTGACCCGCGACGACATCCGCCAGTTCGACGTCGACCTGACCGGCGTACGGGTGGTCGACCTCGTGGTCGGCGACGCCGGCGACGGCGGCTATAACGACCGCGCCGACTGGGCCGGCCTGAACGCCAGCTGCTGATCCGGCCGCGGCCGCACCCGGGTGATCCTCCATCCGGGTGCGGCCGATCTCCGGAGCCTGCGGCACGATCGTCGGCTTCGGCTGCGCCCTGAACATGTGGACGATGCGGCACGGCCGCCTGATCGCCGACGACGCGACGGTCGCGCAGGTCGACCTCGACGACGCCGCCCTCGGCGCGCACCGGCCGGTCGACCTCGGCGTGGTCGG
>DASYTU010000219.1:0-58809 GCA_036001925.1 Actinoplanes sp. | reverse complement strand
CCGGAATCGCCTGGCCGAGCTTTCGCTGCTGGGCGATGTGCGTCAGCTCGTGTGCCAGCAGCGCGCGGGCGGCCGCGCCGTCGTCCGGGCCGGCCGCGGAACCGAGATGGACGGCGTCGTCGACGGCGAAGGCCGCGGCACCTAGTTGCTCCGCGCGGCGGTCGACATCGGGTCCACGATGGACAACAACGCCGTCGAGGTCGACGCCCGATGCGGCGCCGACCTCACGGGCGAGGGCAGGCGGCGGCGACGCGGCGGTCGGCGCCGAGTCGGTCCGCGCCGGTCCGGCCTGGGGCCGTCCACCCAGGGCACGTCCGCCCTGGAGCCGTCCGCCCTGGGACGGTCCCGCCTGGGGTGGCCCGCCTCGGGACGATCCGGCTGGCAGCGCCGGGATCCCGACCGGCGCTGCCGTTGCCTGCGGTGGCGCCGTCTCGGCGTCCGGGTCCGGGTCGGCCGGCCCCGGCTGGAGCGGCGCGCCGAGCCCAAGCCGCCCGCGCGGGCGCAGCGGTCGCCGGGGCGGGGTCCTGTCCGCCGGCGGTGTCCGCCGGGCCGGCGGCCGCGGCGTGGCGGGCGGACGCGGTTGCGACGCGGGCATGACCGCACCGAGCAGCGGATCCATGACCGGTCCCGAGGACAGCGCCCGCAGCCACGCGGGCGCGCGATGCGGCTCGGCGGCGGCGCGAGGCTCGCCGACGTAGTCGGGCGTTGCGGCGGTCAGCGCCAGATGCTGGGGCGGGCGCGGCACAGCCCGCACCGGTCGCGGTGCCGGCTCGGGCGGTGCCGGATGGTCGGCGTCGAGCGCCGGCAGAACCTCGGCCAGCCCGGTCACCCGGCCGGCCGGCCGTGCCTCGCGCGCGGGCGTGGCCGCACGATGCAGCAGCGACCGCGTCATCGTGACCTCGGGTACGCCGACCGTGACCCGGGGCTTCGCGATCACCGGAGCGAGCGGTGGCAGCGTCTGCCACGGCCGCCGTCCGGAGTGGACACCGGCCGGACGTTCCACCGGCGACACGGCGGCCGCCGCCTCGCTCGCGGCGGGGGCAGGGCGGCGGCGGAACGGCCAGCGCATCGTCGTCTCACCAGCCCTTCTCGTCGCGCTGCGTGTGGATCTTGCCGATCTCGGTCACGACCCTCGCGCGCGTGCCGTGCTCAAGATCGAGAATCTGGTCGAATGACCAGTGCAGGTAGTAGGCGACGTACGCGACCTCCTCCCAGAGGTGGTCGGTCGCGTACGTCAGGATCCCCCCGGCGCATCACCGGCCAGGTCGACCGCGAAGTCGTGCCCGCACGACGGGCAGGTGACGGCCGCCTCGGTCCGACCCTCGGAGTTGATCCGGCGGTACAGGTCCTGCAGGAACGCGAGGTCGGAGGCGAACAGGTTCTCCACCACGAACGTATCCACCGCCGGCAGCGTGCCGAGCGAGGTGACGGTCCGCTCCAGCAGGATGATCGACAGGTACGCCGCGTTCTGCCGTACCCGGGGATCGGTCTGCGGCATGATCTCGTCACGGCCGGTGGCCAGGCGCATGACGCCCTCGCGGTGCACCCGCCCCTCCTCGTCGACGTAGCCGCGCGGCAGGACGAACGGGTACTCCGTACGAAGCGTCTCCGTCGTTGCGGAGCTCATCCGTTCACCCGCTGGATGTGCTCGCAGACGATGGTGACCGTCTCCATGAGCACCTCGCTGGCGCCGGCCTTCAGCGCGCTGACCTCCAACTTGGCCGGCCACGCGTGCTCGAGGTGGTAGCGGGCCACCGGCGCACCGTCGTAGTTGTACATGACCAGCGAGCAGCTCTTACGGGCCGCGACGATGTTGCCCTGCAGCACGGCCTCGTGCCATGCCCACAGCTCCATCGACGTGTTCTTGCCGCGGCGCAGGGTAAGCGTCGGCGGCTTCTTCTTGCCGGGCAGCTTCTTGAAGATGACTTCCTTGTCCGTGGACTCCAGGAAGTCGACCGGCTCGACCTCGGTCGTGATTCCCTGCAGCTCGGAGAACGAGGCGATCTCGTACCCGTCGATGGTGATCGAGAAGCGGGCTGCGGTGAGGGCGTCGTGGGGCTGTTCGGCCCCGAGTCCCATGGCCATCGATGGTCCCTACCTACTCTTCGAGCCCGGCGCCGTCGGCGAACTGGGATAGACGGAAGATGACGAATTCGGCCGGCTTGACCGGGGCGACACCGATCTCCACCGTCAACATGCCGGCGTCACGGTTCTCGGGCGGGTTGTTCTCGGCGTCGCACTTGACGAAGAACGCCTGGGCGGGCGTCTGGCCGAACAGTGCGCCGTCGCGCCAGACCCGGCGCAGGAACATGGTGATCGTGCGCTTCACCGAGTCCCAGAGCTTCGGGTCATTGGGCTCGAACACCACCCAGTTGGTGCCGTTGAGGATCGACTTCTCGATGTAGTTGAAGAGCCGGCGCACGTTGAGGTAGCGCCACTCCGGGTCACTGGAGAGCGTGCGCGCGCCCCAGACCCGGATGCCCTGGCCGGGGAAGGACCGGATGCAGTTGACGCCGTCCGGGTTCAGCTGGTCGTGCTCGCCCTTGGTCAGGTTCAGCTCCAGCGCGATCGCGCCGCGTACGACCTCGTTGGCGGGCGCCTTGTGCACGCCGCGGGTGGAGTCGTTGCGGGCCCAGATGCCGGCCATGTGGCCACTCGGCGGGACGAACGCCGGTGCGCCGCTCAGCGGGTCCATCACTTTGATCCACGGCCAGTAGAGCGCGGCGTACTTGGAGTCGTAGTTCGCCTCGGCGCGCCAGCTCTTCACCTGCTGCGCGTTGAGCCCGGCCGGCGTGTCCAGGATCGCGACCCGGTCCCGCATGAGCTCGCAGTGCGTGATCATCGCGTCCTGAACGGCCCGGACGCCCTCGTCGTCGAGCAGGCCACGGTCCCGGGCGGACATCAGGTCCGGCACCGACAGCATGGTGATCTCGTCGATCGCCTCCAGTCCGGCGAACCCGGTGCGGTCGGCGGAGTTGCCGACGTAGACGTCGGGCTCGACGCGTACCGCGGGGGTGTTCGCGGCGACCGCGAGCGTGACCTCGACGCCCTGGCGGGGCATCGTCGCCACCCGGCTGCCCCGGGTCTCCTCGACCTCGATCAGCTTGGACTGCTGCTTGACGGCGGTGGCGACGTTGGATGGCCCACGCCGTACGGTCAGACCCTCCATCGCCTCGACCACGGCGCCGCCGCGCTTGACGATGAGCGTGAAGGTCTCCTCGCTCGGCTCGGCGCTCGGGGCCACCTCGACGGTGATCGGCTGGCCGCCCGCGATGGCCGGCAGCGCGCGCACGGCGAACGCGGTCCGGCCGTCCTCGGCCGCGGGGAACTCCCCGCGCAGCACCGGGGCCTCGGCGACGGTTTCGCTACCCACCCTGACCACGTACGCGCTGCCGCCGCCGTTGGCGAAGTAGCCGTAGACGGAGTGCGCCAGGTACGACCCGGCGATGAAGCCACCGAAGTTCTGGGTGAACTGGGTCCAGTTGGTCACCAGCATGGGCTGGTTCAACGGACCCTTCTCGGCGAATCCCACGAACGCGGCGACCGCGGTACCGGCGGCTTCGATGGGCCGCGAACCGGAGGACACCTCCTCCATGTAGACGCCAGGCGAAAGGTAGCTGCTGGCCATCGGGCCTCCCTGTGGCGAACGGACGTCTGCAGCGTGTCCCGCGCACGACCTGGCTCGCACCGGCCCACGGGCGATCCCGGGTGCAGCACCGGCGGCACCTTTGGGCAGCCGCCGGTGCACCGGTGGTCGCCCCGGCACGCTGGCGGCGCCCGACGCGGACCGCAGAGCATCGGCACATGGCTGGTGGGACCCCACGGTGATCGCAGACGTGAACCTTGCCCTGCGCGGGCTTCTCACGCCGCTGCTACCCGCGGCCTGCGCCGTTCGGTTCGGGGCGCCGGGACGCCGGGACCCCGAACCGGACGTGTCGACGCTGGTGTTCTTCCTCGCGGACGTGCGCGAGGACGAGAAGGCCGCCGGCACCGAATGGGAAGACATCCGGGACGCCGCCGGGCGGGTGGTCGCCCGCCGACCGCCGGTACGCCGCTTCGACCTCCACTATGTGGTGACCGCGGAGACCACCGACGCCGACATCGAGGCGGCCCTGCTGGACGCGGTGCTCGCCGCAGTCGATCCCGGCAAGCGGCTGCCGCCGGAGCTGCTCGGCGAGACCCTCGCCGGCCGGCCGGTGATGCTGCGGCTGGGCGAGCGCGCGTCGTACCCGGGAATGGGTCTGCCGCTGCGGACCGCGCTGAGCGTCATCGCCAACGCCCCGCTCGTCCTGCCGGTCGTCACCGACATCGCGGCCCCGGCCGAGAGCATCAAGCTCGGCGTCGCGGCCCCCGGACGCCCGGCGCCGCCCGCTCGGACCGGTACGGCCGGGCCGCGGCGCTGGCGCGGCATGGCCATCGAGGAGGACGACGATGCCGTTCGCGGCGAAGATGAATGACCAGGTCGTCGGCACGGACACGCACATCATCCTGGTGCCGACCCCGGGTGGTACGGTGCCGACGCCGTTGCCGCACCCGTTCGCCGGCACGATCACCGGCGGCTGCAGCACCGACGTCTACATCGACGGCCAGCCCGCCGCAGTGGTCGGCAGTACCGCCACCAACAAGCCGGCGCACATCCCGCAGGGCGGCAGCTTCCAGACGCCACCCACCAACTCGGGCACGGTCGCGATGGGCAGTACCAGCGTCCTCATCAACAACAAGGCCGCGGCTCGGGTGGGCGACACGGTGAACACCTGCAACGACCCGTCCCCGGCACCAACGAGCAAGATCGTGGGCACCAGCACGGTCCAGATCGCCTGACCTCCGTCAGTCGTCCCAGGGACGGCGCTGGTGCGGCACTGAGGCGCGGGCACGGAGCTGTTGGTCCGTCGGCTCCGCCACGCCCAGCCGCGCCAGCATGTCCGCGTAGCGGCGGCGCGCGTCCAGCGCCTTCGCGGGCGTGGCGCTGCGGGCGTACGCACGCACCAGCACCTGCCAAGCCTCATCGTCGTGCGGATCGAGCGCGATGCACTGCTCCGCCGCGCGGATCGCCTCGGTGACGTTGCCCTGGGTCAGCTCCGCGGTCGCCAGCTCGCGGGCCACCCGAGTCGCCAAGTGCCGGAAGTGGTCGCGGGCCTCCACCGCCCAGTCGGCCGGTCCCTCCTCGGGCAGCAGCTCGCCGCCGTACGCGGCCAACGCGGCACGCATCGCCTCCACCTCGGCGGCGAAGCTGCCGGTGCGCCGCTGCTGCTGCCACCGCTGCACGGCGTCGGAGAACGCGGCGGTGTCGGCGTAGCTGCCGGGCGGGAGCGTGATGCCGTACGCGTCACCGGAGCGCACCAGCATCTGAGCCCGGCCGCGGCCGCTGTCCGGCTCCAGCAGGCCGCGCAGGGCCGAGATGGTCACCTGCAGGTTGCGGGTCGCGGCGGCGGGTGGAAGGTCGGACCAGAGTGCCTCGATCAGCACTTCCCGATGCACGAACCGGCCGGCCTGCATGGCCAGCAGCCGCAGCGCGCTGCGGGCCCGCGGGCGGACCCGGGACAGGTCGAGGGCCCGGCCGTTGACCGCCATCACGAACCCGCCGAAGCAGCGGATGTTGACCGCCGGCACGGGTGCGGCCGACCCGCTGGAGGCGTACGTGGAGAGCCAGAACTTGAACGTCGCCCGCGGCAGCTCGCCGTCGGCGGCGCGGTCCGCGGCCTCGCGCACCAGCACCGCCCGGCGCACCGGATCGGCGACCGCGAGCGCGAGCTTGCCGACCACGGCGGCGCCCACCACACCCGCGGCCTCGGCCCGCTCGATCGCCGCCCGTACCGCGGGGATCGCGCCGGACCCCTCCCGCCGGGCCCGGGCCAGCGCCCCGAACGACTCGGCCCACGCCGCGATCGACTCGGCGCCCATTTCGGTGGCCTCCGCGCGGAGCGTCGCCAACCGGTCTTCGTCCAGCCGCCCCTCGCGCACCTCGCAGATCGCGCCGACGGAAGTCACCAGCAGGTACCCCCAGCGGTCGCCGGCGCGGCGACAGGTCGCGGCGACCGCGTACGCGTCCACGGCCGTGTACGGGCCGCCACCGAGCGCCCGCGACCCCAGCGCCAGGCGGCCGATCCAGCCCAGGCCCTGGGACTCCGCCTCGTCCGCGATCCGCTCCAGCGCGGCGGACGACATCTTGCCCCGGGCCACCGCGATGCACGTCCGGACGAGGCGCAGGCCCAGCAGGGCCACCACCGAGTCGCGCGGGTCGATCACCACGGTGTGCGTCTCGCGGGTGATCTCCTCCGGTACGCCGCCGCCGTAGATCGCGCCGACCAGCCGGATCAGCTCCGCCTCGGCCGGCGCCAGGTCGGTGACCTTGCGGGTGGCCTGCACGGCGTTCGGCCCGACCGCCACGCGCAGCCAGCTCGTCCAGTGCAGCCGCCGCTGGGGCAGCCCGTCCGCCAGCAGTGACTCGACGTCCTCCAGCTGGCGCTGGGCCGCGCGTAAGCCGGTCTCGTCGCCCGCGCCGGCCCGCGCCGCGAACATCCTGGCGGCCTCACTGAACCCCTCGCGCGCGCTGGGCAGCTGAGCGTTGTTCAGCCGGTGCTCGGCTTCGGCATAGACCAGCCACGGCTCGTCGGACCGGCACGCCTCGGGCACCAGTTCGAGGAGCTCAGCGGTGGGCGGCCGCACCACGGCGAGGCCGTGCTCGGCCAGCAACAGCTGCAGGCCGGGCCAATCCCCGGCGCGGGCCAGCGATCTCGCCGCCTCCGGGTAGGCCTCCTCCGCCGCCAGCACCTCCGCGGCCCGGCCATGCCACTCCCGCAGCTCGACCGCGTTCATCTGCTCGGCCAGCAGCGACGCGAGGTGGGCCCGGAACGGCGGCTCGTACCGGTAACTGTCGCCGTTCGCGATCACCGGGAGCGCGTACCGCCGGATCAGGCTCTCGAGCAGGCGCTCGTCGATGGCTCTGCCCACCAACCGGGCACAACGTTCAGTCGTCACGACGTCCAGCACGCAGGTCCGCACCAATACGTCGAGGATCTCCGCCGGGACGCCGGCCAGGACCTCCTCGGCGAAGAACTGCCGGAAGGCGGGCCAGCGTTCGAGCGGCGCGGCGGCGGACCGGGCGCGGTCGCCCATCGGGCGGCCCCGGGTCCCCCGGTGGAACATCGCCAGGCCGGCCGGCCAGCCCCCGGTACGCCGGGCCAGCAGGGCCGTCTCGTCCGGCGGCAGCGGCTCGCCGTAGACCTCCTCGAGCAGGCGTTCCACCTCCCACCGGCGGAACCGCAGGTCGTCGATGCCGATCAGGGCGCCGTCACCGGCCAGCTCGTGCCGCATGAGGTTGCTGCCCGGCGGGCGGCGGGCCGCCAGCACGATCTGCACGTTGCGCGGGCGGCGCGACAGCACCTGCGCGACGAGCGTCTCGCCGGGCATACCGAAGAGGTGATCGATGTCGTCCAAGGTGAGCAGCAGGCCGCCGGGCTCGGCGGCCGCGCCGGCCATCACCTCGAGCACCGCACTGGCCTCGTCACGGGCCGCCTCGACGATCCGCCGCGCATCGCCGAACGACCGGGTGGGGTCCCCATGCGACCGGGAGTCCACCGGTCCGGGCAGGCCATCCGCGGTGCCGGGGTCGGGCAGCGGCCGGCTCGCGGAAAGCACCGCTTCGACGAGCCGGACCGCGGTGTCGCCGTGTGCGACCTCCATGGCGTCTGCCTGATAGGTGGCCGCCGGGCCGGCGTGCCGGCGCGCGAACTGGGCTAGCAGGGTCGTCTTGCCGAAGCCGGCCGGTGCGAGCACCAGGGCCGGTCCGGATCCCGTTGCGGCGTCGAGCTGATCGAACAGCCGCACCCGCGGCAGACCCAGATGTCCTTGCGCTCGATGCGCGTTCACCTACCCCCGCTCCCCTCCCCGGTAGCGTAGTCTGCCCATTTCGCCCGGTGCCGTGCATATCACGCGGCGCATTGACGTGCACCATCATGACTGACAGCCGCAGTATCAACGAAAGCTGATCTCGGATAGACCGAAGTGTCGAAAACGAGACGACCCCCGTCGGGGGAGACGGGGGCCGTCCGCTGATTCGGCTCCGGGGGGGTCGAGCCGAATCGACTCGGTGATCGCGGGGGGCGCAATCACCGAGGGTCGGAAAACCAGGCTGCAACGACCACGACTACAACGTGAATCCCTGTCGCAACACAAGCATGCCTCAGGCAGGGGCTACCGTCGAGTACCGATTGTGACTCACTGCGACCTTCCTGCCACGGTGGACCCGTCGCTGGGGGTTGTCCTGGCCGACAGCGAGATCCACATCGGCCCGGCGGGACGGACGGCGGCAAGCGCGGTGCGGCTACACTTTCGGCCCGTGGGCCTCAGCGCCGCGTTCTTCGATCTCGACAAGACCGTCATCGCCAAGTCCAGCGCCCTGGCCTTCGGACGGCCTTTCTACCGCGATGGGCTGATCAGCCGGCGCGACGTGGTGAAGTCCGCGTACGCCCAGTTGATGTTCCGCTTGGGCGGAGCCGACGAGCAGACCATGGCGCGCACCCGCGACTACCTCGCGACCCTGTGCAAGGGCTGGAAGGTGGAGCAGGTCCGGCAGATCGTCGCGGAGACGCTCGACGAGCTGATCAACCCCTATGTGTACGCGGAAGCCGCCACGCTGATCGGCGAGCACCAGGCCGCGGGCCGCGACGTCGTGCTGGTATCCGCGTCCGGCGAAGAGATTGTCCGGCCGATCGGTGAGCTGCTCGGCATCTCCGACGTGATCGCGACGCGGATGGGCATCGTGAACGGGTACTACAGCGGCGAGGTGGAGTTTTACGCCGCCGGCGAGAGCAAGGCCCAGGGCGTCCGGGATCTGGCCGCCGAGCGCGGCTACGACCTCGCCGAGTGCTACGCGTACTCCGACTCGAGCAGCGACCTGCCGTTGCTGGAGTCGGTCGGGCACCCGAGCGCGGTCAACCCGGACCGGACGTTGCGCCGGGTCGCGATCGAGCGCTCCTGGCCGATCCTGGCGTTCCGGCACCCCGTACCGCTGGGAAGGAGGCTCCGGGACCGCCCGGCCGTGCCGGTCGCGGCGGCCGCGCTGGGCGTCGGCGTCGGGGTGGCGATCGGGATCGCGATCTACGGCCGGCACCGGCGCCTCCGCGCCGCACCGGCGTGAGGACCATCGCTCTGAAGCGTCTGACTGATAGCGGTACGTCCAGATTTGCACCCTAGCCCATGGCGATCAAGGGCCGACCGGAGTAGAAAGAACGTGCGGGGCCCGTAAGACGGGTTCCGTGCACGGCCACCGGGAACCCACGCGCGATCAGCCACGGCAGGCACGTTGCGGCGGCACCTCGAGAGGACCGTCGACAACGAGACCCAGGTGCACGCCTGATAACCCGGTACGGACGCGCAAAAGGTCGGCGCCTCCCGGTGAGGCGCCTTCCTTACGCGTCGACCGCCGCCTTCCTCACGCGTTGACCGCCGCCCTCCGCACGGGTCGACCGCCGCACGCGTCGACCGCCGCCTTCGTTACCGCGTCGACCGTCGCCTTCGTTACGCGTTGACCGCCGCCGAATGCCGTTCCCGCAGCTCGTGGTAGACGGCGCGGAAGACCTTCGGCCGGGAGTGGAAGTCGACACCCTGCGCCCACAGCTCGGTGTTGACCGTCGAGCCGTCGCGGCGCTCGATGAGCACCGTCATCCCGCTCTCGATCTGCCACGAGCCGATCCGGTGGGTGGCCTTGTGCAGCCGGACGTTCGCGATGTCGTGCCAGCGCATCGTCCGCGACCGCAGCAGGCCGCGGATGCGCAGGCCGTCGGGCCCGACGTAGGCACCCATCTGCAGGATGCGGCCGGTGCCGACGACCCAGACGGCGGCGATGACGCACGCGACGATCCGGACGCCGTGGCCGGTGAGGCCGAACTGCTCGACCGTGCTCCAGGCGAGCAGGCCGAGAGCCACCGCCTCCCAGCCGATCACCAGCCAACGGCCGGTGCCGGGCGTGTATGGACGGATCCACGAGTCGCTCACGAAAAAAGTATGCCAATGCCGGCCAGGATGAAATGACGCGTTTCCGGCACAGATGTGGAACGGCACCAAGCGGCCGATGGACACATCGGCCGTCAGGTCGTCGCCATTACCTCATCTCCGATCGAGACGATCTCGTCCGCGCCCGCCTCCACCGCCGCGGCGTAGTGCCGCAGCCACGACCGCACCCCGTCCACGGTCCCCGTGCCGTACGCGCCTGAGGCGCCGACGTACTCCGGCTCCCGGGAAAGGTGGCCGACCTCGACCGCGACCAGACCGCGAGGATCAAGACCCCGGCCGATCAAGGTGAGCCGCGCCGCGCCCCGGGCCACGACACCGGCCGGGCCGGCGAACGGCCGCAGCGTGAGTAGCTCGGCGTGCACGATCGCCGCGAGCAGCACCGGCGGGGTGGCATCGTTGCCGGCGATGAGGGTGGCCAGCGCGTCGATCCGATCCGCCGCCGACGTCAACCGGCCCAGTTCGTCGGCGGGTACGACGCTCCGGGCCGCGAGGACGTGCAGGCGGGCCAGCACCTGGCGGGGAGCGCGCGGCCACAGGTCCACCAGCCCGCCCAGGCCCTCCGCCACCCGCAGCGCGCCCTGCAGCACGGGATCGGTCACCGTGCCGGCGCGTACGTCCTCCAGGTCGTACCGGTGCCCCTCGAGCGCGGCGCTCGCGACCGCCGCACGCAGGCTGGCCTCGGCCGCGACCCGACCGCCGTGCCGGCGCAGCGCGCGATGCCGCAGTGCGACGTCGACGCGGTCGCGGGCGGCGTCCAGGGCCGGCGCCACGCCGGCGAGGTCGAGCAGGGGTGCGAGCGGGTCCACGGCAACACGGTAGCGGGTAGAAAGACAGCAACGCGGGGGTGCGCGAACAGGCTCATAAGTGGAAAGATCCGCGCAGTACCGCACACGGCTGATCCGGCCAGCGCGCGGCGACGGCAACTGGGCGCGCTGCCGGGCGCAACCCTCGCCGGGCACGCCGGGGCGGAACTACTGTCCTAGAAAGAGACCATGGTCACTCGGCACGGCAGAGGAGCCGCCCTGATGAGCGAGCGATGCGAGCGAGTCATCACATACAGCGCGGAGCGAACCGGAGCGCAGGCATGAGCGAGACGCTGGAGAACCTGTCCTCGGAGACCCGGCAGTTTCCACCGCCGGAGGAATTGGCCGCGCACGCCAACGTCACATCGACCGCCTATGAGCAGGCCGCGGCTGACCGGCTCGGGTTCTGGGAACAGCAGGCCGCGAGGCTGACCTGGGCCGATCACTGGGACCAGGCGCTCGACTGGTCGAACCCGCCGTTCGCGAAATGGTTCGTGGGCGGCAAGCTCAACGTCGCGTACAACTGCGTGGATCGACATGTCGAGGCCGGCAACGGCGACAAGGTGGCCATCCACTGGGAGGGCGAACCGGGCGACTCCCGCACGATCACGTACTCGGACCTGCTCACGAGTGTCAGCCAGGCGGCGAACACGCTGACCGAGCTCGGCGTCACCGCCGGCGACCGGGTCGCCATCTACCTGCCGATGATCCCCGAGGCCGCGATCGCGATGCTGGCCTGTGCGCGGATCGGCGCGATGCACAGCGTGGTCTTCGGCGGCTTCTCCGTGGATGCGCTCGCGACCCGGATCGATGACGCCGACGCCAAGGTGGTGATCACGGCGGACGGCGGCTACCGGCGCGGCAAGCCGTCCGTGCTCAAGCCCACGGTGGACGAGGCCGTGGCGCGCTGCCCGAGCATCGAGCACGTGCTGGTGGTACGGCGCACGGGCCAGGATGTGGCCTGGGGCGAGAAGGACCTGTGGTGGCACGAGACCGTCGAGCAGGCGAGCGAGCAGCACGAGCCGCAGGCGTTCGACGCCGAGCACCCGTTGTTCATCCTGTACACGTCCGGCACGACCGGAAAGCCGAAGGGCATCCTGCACACGACCGGCGGCTACCTGACCCAGACGTCGTACACGTTCTACTCCGTCTTCGACATCAAGCCCGAGACGGACGTGTTCTGGTGCACCGCCGACATCGGCTGGGTCACCGGGCACTCGTACATCGTCTACGGTCCCTTGTCGAACGGCGCGACCCAGGTCATGTACGAGGGCACCCCGGACACCCCGCACCGGGGGCGGTTGTGGGACATCGTCGACAAGTACAAGGTCTCCATCCTGTACACCGCGCCGACGTTGATCCGGACCATGATGAAGTGGGGCGACGACATCCCCGCCAAGGCCGACCTGTCCTCGCTGCGGCTCCTCGGCAGCGTGGGCGAACCGATCAACCCCGAAGCGTGGATGTGGTATCGGGAGAACATCGGCCGCGACCGTTGCCCGATCGTGGACACCTGGTGGCAGACCGAGACCGGGGCGATCATGATTTCGCCGCTGCCCGGCGTGACCGTCACCAAGCCCGGCTCCGCGATGACCCCGCTGCCCGGGATCTCCGCCGACGTGGTCGACGACCAGGCCGCGTCCGTACCGAACGGCGGCGGCGGTTACCTCGTGCTGCGCGAGCCGTGGCCGTCCATGCTGCGCACGATCTGGGGCGACGACCAGCGCTTCATCGACACGTACTGGTCGCGCTTCGGCGCCGGTGCGGGGAACGGAGATGGCTGGGTCTACTTCGCCGGCGACGGCGCGAAGAAGGACGAGGACGGCGCGCTCTGGCTGCTCGGCCGCGTCGACGACGTCATGCTGATCTCGGGCCACAATATCTCGACCACCGAAGTTGAGTCGGCGCTGGTGTCGCACGCGTCGGTGGCCGAGGCGGCGGTGGTCGGCGCGACCGACCCGACGACCGGCCAGGCGATCGTGGCGTTCACCATCCCGCGCGGCAATGTGGACACCGAGGGGGCCGCCGGCGAGCAGCTGATCCGGGACCTTCGCGACCACGTGGCCAAGACGCTCGGCCCGATCGCGAAGCCGCGCCAGATCATGCTGGTCACCGAGCTGCCGAAGACGCGCTCCGGGACGATCATGCGGCGGTTGTTGCGCGATGTCGCGGAGAACCGATCGCTGGGCGACGTGACGACGCTGCAGGACTCCGCGGTCATGGACCTCATCTCGAAGGGAATGGCGTCCGCAAAGTCCGAAGATTGAGCTAATCATCTATTTGCGGCGGCAGGCGCGACGCTCGCGCCTGCCGCCATTTCATGCGCATAACTATCGTCCATCGATTGTCTTCAGCGCTTCCACACATCGACCTGTTTGCATACGTTCACCTGGGCCCCGAACCCCCGGGGTCGATTGCCGTCGATTCGCTGCACCCCAGCGTCTCGGTCACGTCAACGGAGGTATTCGTAGTGCGCAAGGTGGTCGTGGGACTGCTCGGCGCCTCGTTGGTCACCAGTGTCGGGATCATGCTCCCGACCGTGGCCAGCGCAGCGCCGCCGGTGGATCCAACGCCGGCCGCGAAGGCCGATAGCAACCCAGCACCGATCGACGATCTGCCCAACCCGCTCGAGGACAAGCGTCGCGCCCTGCGCGAGCAGGCCGTCGCGGACGTGGTCAGCGGGAAGGTGAAGCCGCAAAGGAGGAACGGCAGCACGGTCCTCAAGATCGGCCGTACGCAAGGCTCGGGCGTCAGCAATCGGGCCGTCGCCAAGGCGGGTACGGACCAGTACGTCGAGCTGAGCCGTGAGCGCACCGACCGGATCTTCGTGATCCTGGCGGAATTCGGCAACGAACGGGCACCGGGTTATCCGGACGAGGACACCGACCCGGACACTCCCGGTCCGACCGTCTACGACGGACCGCTGCACAACTCGATCCCCGCGCCCGACCGCGCGGTCGACAACTCGACCGTATGGAACCCGAACTACTCGGCGGACTTCTACCGCCAGCAGTACTTCGGCACCGGCACCGGCGTCGAGTCGGTCAAGACCTACTTCGAGGCGCAGTCGTCCGGTCGCTACAGCGTGGACGGCGAGGTCACGGACTGGGTGAAGGTACGCTACAACGAGGCCCGCTACGGCCGCGACCTGTGCGGCAGCAACGTGTGCAACAACGTCTGGGCACTCGTCCGCGACGCCGCCAACCAGTGGGTCGCCGACCAGAAGGCCGCCGGCCGGACCGACGCGCAGATCGCCGAGGACATGAAGTCCTTCGACCAGTACGACCGGTACGACCACGACAACGACGGCAACTTCAACGAGCCGGACGGGTACATCGACCACTTCCAGATCGTCCACGCCGGCGGCGACCAGGCCGACGGCGATCCGTACCAGGGCGAGGACGCCATCTGGAGCCACCGCTGGTACGCATACGGCACCGACGCCGGCCGCACCGGCCCGACCGGCAACCTGCTCGGCGGCACCCAGATCGGCAGCACCGGCATCTGGATCGGCGACTACACCATCCAGCCCGAGAACGGCGGTCTGAGCGTCTTCGTGCACGAGTACACGCACGACCTCGGCCTGCCGGACGACTACGACACGTCCGGTAGGGGCGACAACAACAACGAGCACTGGACACTGATGGCCCAGAGCCGGCTCAGTGCGGCGGGCGACCAAGCTATCGGCACCCGGCCCGGCGACCTTGGCGCCTGGAACAAGCTGCAGCTGGGCTGGCTCGACTACGAGACGCTCGTGCCCGGCGAGACCCGCACGCTGACCCTCGGCCCACAGGAGTACAACTCCGCGAAACCGCAGGCCGCGGTCGTCGTGCTGCCCGACAAGGAGGTCACCACCGAGCTCGGTGCGCCGTACGCCGGAACCAAGCAGTTCTTCTCCGGCAACGCGGACGGCCTCGACACCTCGATGACCAAGGACATCGACCTCACCGGCAAGACCACGGCGAGCGTCACGCTCAAGGGTCGTTACAACATCGAGCAGGACTACGACTACCTCTACTTCGAGGCGTCGACCGACAACGGCGCAACGTGGACCCGGCTCGACGGCACCATCAACGGTGCCGCCTTCCCGAAGGACGCCAGCGACACGCCGGCGCTGACCGGCAGCACCAACGGTGCATGGGCCGACATCGCGGTCCCGCTGAACGCGTACGCGGGTCAGAAGATCACGTTCCGCCTGCACTACCTGACGGACGGCGGCGTCTCCGAGGGCGGCTTCTTCGGCGACGACGTCACCATCACCGCGGACGGCGCGACGGTGCTGACCGATGGCGCCGAGAGCGCCACGACGTGGGCCCTCGACGGGTTCTCCATCGTGGGCTCGAGCACCACGCAGAAGTATGACAACTTCTACATCGCGGGTAACCGCAGCTACGTCTCGTTCGACAAGTACCTCAAGACCGGCCCGTACTTCTTCGGCTACCTGCCGGCGAAGCCGGACTACGTCGACCACTACTCGTACCAGCAGGGCCTGCTGATCTCGTACTGGGACACGTCGCAGGTCGACAACAACACCAACGTCCATCCGGGCGCCGGACGCAACCTGTACATCGATGCACACCCGCGGCCGTTCTACACCATCGAGGGCGTGCCCTGGCGGGCCCGCATCCAGGTGTACGACGCGCCGTTCAGCCTGACCAAGGCGGACTCGTTCACCCTGCACGTGGGTGGCAAGCCCTCGTACATCCGGGGCCAGGACGCGGAGCCGCTGTTCAACGACAAGGCCAAGTACTTCTACGACGAGCTGCCGAACCAGGGCGTCAAGCTCCCAGCCGTCGGCGTGAAGATCAGGGTCCTGTCGCAGGACGGCACCTCGATGAAGATCCGGGTCAGCTGATCCGACCCGCGCATACCGGCGCCCGGGGAGTTCGCTCCCCGGGCGCCGTCGCATCCCGGAACCGTCGTCGGTTCCGTACCGGGTGCGCTGCCCGCCTAGGCTGTGCGGCATGACTAGACCGGTGGACGCGTCTCGCGTGCTGGTGGATGGTCCTTGGACCCACCGCTTCGTCGGTGCCAACGGCACCCGGTTCCACGTCGTCGAGGCGGGCACCGGGCCGCTCGTGCTGTTCCTCCATGGCTTTCCCGAGTTCTGGTGGGCGTGGCACGACATCGTGCCCCGCGTGGCCGATGCTGGCTTCCGAGCCGTGGCGATCGATCTGCGCGGGTACGGCGCCAGCGACAAACCGCCCCGCGGCTACGACGGCTACACCATCGCGGCCGACGTGACCGCCCTGATCCGAGCGCTGGGCGAGCGGTCCGCGACGATCGTGGGCTCCGGGGCCGGCGGCATGGTCGGCTGGACGGCGGCCGCGTTCCATCCCAAGATGGTCAGCCGGCTCGTCGTGCTCGGCGCGGCGCACCCGCTGCGGCTGCGCGCGGCGCTGTTCGCGGACCCACGCGGCCAGATGGCCGCATCGGCGACGATCCTGCGCTTCCAGGTACCGCGCTACGAACACGTGCTGACCCGCGACGACGCCGCGCTGGTGGGCGAGCTGATGGCGCGGTGGGGCGGTCCGACATGGACCGGGACGCCGGAGTTCGCGGACTATGTGGCACGGTGCCGGGAAGCGATCCAGATCCCGCATGTGGCGTTCTGCGCGCTGGAGGCGTACCGCTGGGTGTTCCGGTCGGCTCTGCGGCTGCAGGGGTACCGGTTCGTCAAGCTCATGCAGCGGCCGCTGGTCACGCCGACACTGCAGCTGCACGGCGCGCTGGACGCGGCGACGCTGCCGCGGACCGCCCAGGGCTCGGGCCGCTACGTCATCGCTGCGTACGAGTGGCGCCTGGTTCCCGACGCCGGCCACTTCCTGCACCGTGAAGCGCCCGACGTCGTGACCGGCGAGATCCTCCGCTGGCTGAAATCGGCCTAAACGCGCGAAGCGAGGCTACTAGACTCTGTGTTCGTAGAGGTCGTTGACCTCGTGCGCCGGGGCCCAGCCCTGGTAGACGCCGAAGTCGAACTCCTCGAGCCCGAGCGCGCGAGCGACCGGCGCCCGGCCGCCCGTGTACTCCACCCGCAACCAGGCGTCGGCCTCGGCGAGCACGATGAACGGCTGTCCGCGCCACGTGCAGGTCGTGCGGATGTACGCGAGGCCGTCGTACTCGTCCGGCTCCAGCACTCGTACATACCGGCCGGGGCGGACCTCCTCGAAGCCCTCACCTGCCTCGGACGCGTAGATACGCACCCTGTCGCCGTCGGGCGCGGCTTCGTACTCTCGACCGCGCCAGGTCACCACGTATCCGTCGCGCATCACTGCTCACCGACCCGGCGCCAGGAGGGCCCGTCGGCGTCGAAGATCGCGACCATGCGCTCGCTGCCGTCGGCGTCCATGCGCCACAGTTGCGCGCCGTGGGGTAGCCGGACGCTATCCACCTTGAACTCCGCGATCACATCGCGGCCCTCGCCCGGTGCGAAGCCGTTGCCCCGGAACGGCGGTCGCTCGATCACCCAGCCGTCCATCGCGCGCAGCGCCTGCTCGCTCTGCCCGCCGTAGGGGATCCGGTAGAGGCTGGGCCGGTAGGCCGGCCAGCGCAGCACGTAAGCCTCCTTGGCGTCCGCCTGGAACGGCGACCCGTCGTGCACCAGGCCCAGCGCGGCGAACAGCTCCGCGGGCGTACGCAGGTGGTCCACCTCATTGGCCCGGTGCACGAACCCGGCGGCGCGGTCGTACCCGCGCTCCAGGTAGAAGTCCACCTGCTCGGCCGGCACCGTCTTCTGCATGGCCGTGGCGTGCTGCGCGGAGTCGGTCACCTTCTGCGGCGGCGGTACGGGCGCGGCCTGCTCATCCGAATCCACCGGGTCGGCGCCCAGCCCGGCGTCGGTGGCCCAACTGGCCAGCGCGATGACCTGCGGACCTGGGTACTTCGCGCCGACCGGAGATCCCGGGTTGACCGCGAACGACCATGCCGGGTCGGGCCAATTTCGGATCAGCTCGTAGAACCGAACCCCGACCGTACGGATCGGCGAGGCGTTGTGCTCGGTGAGCCGGTCGCGGCTCGTGAAGACGACAAGGAACCGCTCACCGTCGATCTCCTCGGTGCGGAACTCAAAGCCGGGCTCACCTGGCACGCTGCCGGGCCGCGAGTCGTCCGCCACCGGGAGCAGGACCGTGGCCAGCAGCAGCGTAGACAGGAAGCGATCGGTGCTGTGGGCGTCGGCCGCGTCATAGAGGTCACGCTCGACGTCGTTGGCGGGCACGAAGTCGGCCTCGACGGGCGGTGCGTCCACGCGACCGGGCGGCTCCGCCGGCGGGACCGACGGGCGCACGGATGCGGGCGGGACGAGCGAGGGTCCGGTCGGTGGCCGGCCCGCACCGCCGACGCCTGGGACGACCGGCGGCGCGATCCCGGGCCGAGCCCCCTGCTGAGGGGGAGCGGGCTGCGGCGGGCGACTGCCGGCCATCGCCTGGGCGGCCGCGGCCATCGAGGGCGGACGCTCCGAGGCCGGTGTGACCTGCCGGCGAGGCAGCGGGCCGCCGGGTCCCGAGGGTGAGGTGGGCGTTGCGGCCGCCCCTGGCGCGGTGGCCTGGGCGTCGGCGCCGGACGGCGTGAGGTGCCCCGGCAAGGGCGGCGTCTGCGCCATCGGCGTCCGGGTAGGCAGCGGTCCGTGCGGGTCCCGCTGAGACGCCTGGCCAGCCGGCGTGCCCTGCCCGGCAGGAGTTTGCGCAGAGCCGAATGCACCCCAGCCCGGGGGTTGGGACGGAACCGCGCCGGAACCTCTCGGGATGTCCGGCGGGCGGTACGCAGCCGGTACCCCGGACGCCGGGATGGCGGAGCCACCTCCCGACGCGGACGAGCCGGGATCGGCCGTGCCCGGCGCGGACCAGCCGGGAGCGCCGCCAGAGGCCGGCGCTGCCGGCCAGCCAGGCGCGCCGCCAGAGGCCGGCGCGGCGGAGGCGGGCGCCCCGGAGGCTGGGGTTGCGGAGGCTGGCGCTGCGGAGGCTGGCGCTGCCGGCCAGCCGGGCGCGCCGCCGGAGGCCGGCGCCGCGGAGGCCGGCGCGGCCGAGGTCGGCTGCGCGGACGAGGGGCGCGGGCTCGTGGGCACTCGCGACGGCAAGCCGCTCGGCAGCACGCGCCCTGGCGTACGAATCGGCAGTCCACCCGGCCCGACCTGGGTCGAAGAACCTCCGGCGGGAGATCCGGACTCGCCGGAAGCCGCGGCCGGGCGAGGAGCGAAGCCGGCCGTACTCCCGGGCTGGCCGTACGCGGTCCGCGGATCGGCCGGCCCCGCACCGGCGCCGCCCGCCGTCGCCGCGTTCGCGGCCTGTAGGTCCTGGGGACTCTGGGCGGTCGTGCCGGTATCTCGCGCGGTCCCGCGGGTCGGCAGCCGAAGGTCGCCACGCGAGAGCTGGGCCACGAACCAGGCCGGGAGGTATCCCTCGATCGGCAGCCCGGGATTGACCGCCAGCCACCACTCGAGGTTCGGCCACGTGTCGGCGAGCTCGGTGTATGCCACCCGGCGGGCCGAGCCGGTGTAGTCGGCGAGACACGCCTGCAGCGCGGACGGCGAGGTGAAGGCGAGCACGTGCGTACGCCCGCCGGTGCTCCAGGTGCCCCAGCCGAGCGGCGCCAGGCCGGCCAGAGCGTCGGCCGAGACGGGCAGGAGCAGGTCGACACCGGCGAGAATGCGGAAGTAGGACTCCTGGTCGTCGGTGCGCAACGCGTCACGCATCGCCACTTCGGCGTCCGTCGCCGGTTCCCACTCGGTCACGTCCACCTCTCCCTTCGCGGCGAACGGGCCATCTCAACGCGTACAACCTACAAGGTCAGGCCGCGATCACAATGGGCGGATGTGGGCAGACAACCAAGTTGGGTGTAGGTCGGCGCACAGGATCGCTCCGGCGAGCCGGATCTGAGTGCGCACCGATATCGCTCGACGACCGATGGTAGCCCGTGCGGATCTCGCTGACATCACGCGAGCGGCCGACAATCAACGGAACAGATCGCTAGAAAGGCGACGGCCGGGATCAGCCTCGTGGCTGTCCCGGCCGCCCCGGACCGTTCACTCGAAGCGCTGCTGCGCCTTCCGCTCGGTGTCCTGGTAGTCCGCCGCCGACTCGTCGACCGCGATCTTGATGTTGCGCAGGATGTTCGCCAGATCTTCCGAAGCCGCCGTCCATTTGCGCTGGCGCTCCGCGTACGCGGCTTGGGCCGCGCCCGACCAGGTGGCGACCAGCGGGCCTGCGTCGCGCTCAAGCTGACTGAGCTGCGACTGCATGGTGTTCAGCGCCTTCTGGATGTCGGCACTGCCCTGCTGGAGCGCGCCGAAGTTGACGAGAAGCAATCCGTTGTCCATGTGATCTCCTCCCTGATTCTCAGAGCGGCAGCGAGTGGCCGCCGCCGCCGGACTTGGTCACCCGCGCCGCAGCTTCGCTGTCGGACGCGTCGTAGCCGACGCCGGAGGTGCGGATCGCCGTCGCCGTGTCGGCCAGCGCCTTGTTGAGGTCGTTCAGGTCCTTCGCGTACTGCTGCTTGACCTTCTCGAACTCCATGGCGCCGAGGCCCTTCCATGCGCTGCTCAGGACCGAAAGCTCGGACATGAGGTTGTTCAACATGGACGTGAGTTCCTGGTTTACCGTCTCGAACTTCGCGGCGGTACTCGCCATCACCGCGGATTCTGCCTGCGTCTGGGCCACGCCACCCCCCATTTCTGTTTGGGACCAGTCTAGATATGGATTGTCCAGTGCCGGTCCAGTGTGGACAGGCCGCGCGGGCGCGACCACCGACACATCGACGTCGAGCACTCAGGCTAGCCCCTTTCGCGTGGGCGTGGGGGGCACCGGCGAGCAGTCGGAACGCCAATTCGTCGCTGACGGTAGCGACATACACGCGGCCACGGTAGCCCTCATCCGCAAACTGTGGACGAAGCCCTGCCCCCTGCGCGACGCACATGGGCCATACGATGAGGCCACGCACGAGGATGAATGCCTCGACACATGATCGGCAGGGAGGCGGGGCAGAGTGACGGCAAGCGTGGCCGGCGGCCGCGGCTCCCGGCAGATGTCGGGGGTGAACCGGCAGATGTGGGCGGCGAACCGGCAGATGTCCGAGGGGAGTCGGCAGATGTCCGGGGCGAACCGGCAGACGCTCGGTGCGAACCGGCAGGTGTCCGGGGGGAACCGGCAGATGTCCGGGGCGAACCTGCCCGGCGCAAGTCAGCCGCTGCCGAAGATCCGGACCACACCGGCGCGGCGCGGCCGGCTGTTCGGCGTCCGCGCGGGCCAGCTCCTCGGCACCCAGGCCGCCGCGGTCGCGGTCCTGGCCGGCGCGGTGAACGGCACGATCGCGCTGGCGGGCGCGGTCGCCTTCGCCATCGTGCTGCTCGCTCTCATCTGGCTACGGATGCGCGGGCGCTGGGCGTTCGAGTGGCTCGGCACGGCGCTGCGCTACGGCGGCCGGCGGCACAGCGGTCCGGCCGACCCGTACCCGCACGCGTTGCTCGAGTTCGTCGCGCCGGGATCCCGCATCGAGCACGCCGACCTCGCGGGCGATCAAGCCGCCGTGATCGTGGACGGCCGCGGCCTGACGGCGGTGCTGGAACTCGGCGACCCGACCGGCCTGCTCGTCGAGGATCTGCCATTGCTGCCCTCTCCGGCGTCCCTGCTGCCCGCCGCGGTCGCGGAGCATCCGCCGGTGCGGATCCAACTGGTGTTGGCCGGTGCGCCGGCCCCGGCGGTGCGAGCCGGCGCCGGCACCCCCGCGAACTCGTACCGGCAGCTCACCGAGGGGCGGTTGCTCGGGCACAGCCGGGCGATGCTGGCCGTACGGGTGCTCCGGGCCGAGGGCTGGACCGCGGACGACCTGCGCCGAGCACTCTCCGGCCTGGTGCGCAAGATGCCACGCCGGCTCGGTACGGTGCCCGCCCGCCCGCTCGGCGAGGCCGCGGCCGTACGGGTGATCGCCGAACTCGCCCACGACGACGGCGTCGGCGGTGCCCAGGAGAGCTGGCCCGACCTGCGCGTCGGCGGCCTGGTGCAGGCGACGTTCCGCCTGGACCGCTGGCCCGACCTGCGCATCGAGACGTCCCGGCGGCTGGTGTCGCGGATGCTCGCGCTGCCCGCCGCCGCGACGACCGTCGCCGTGACGGCCGGTCCCCGCCCGGAGGGCGGCACGGGCACCGCGCCGGTCGACCTCACGGTCCGGGTGGCCGCCGCCGACCCCGCCGGGCTCGCCATGGCCACGCAGGCGCTGCGCAAGCTGCTCTCGGCCGAACGCGCACACGCGCGCCGGCTCGATGGCGAGCACCTCGACGGACTCATCGCCACGCTGCCGCTCGGCGGCGGTACGACGATCGACGTGCCGGGACGCCCGGCCGACGGAGCGCTGCCGCCCGAGGTCGTCGATGGTCTCGAGCTGCCGGTCGGCGCCGCCGGGCTGATGCTGGGCAGCAACCGGCATGGTCAGCCCGTAGTCGCCCGGCTCTTCCGTCCCGAGCAGACCCGGGCGCTACTGGTCGGCGGCGTCCGGTGCAGCCAACTGATCGCACTGCGCGCCATGGCGCTGGGCGCCCGCGTGGTGGTGCAGACGGCCCGGCCGCAGGCGTGGGAGCCGTTCGTGCGCGGCGCGGCCGTGCCGGGCGAGTCGATTGCGGTAGTGCCGCCCGGACGCGCCATCGAGATCCCGCCGGGCTCGGCGCTGCATCCGCTGCTCGTGGTCGTCGACGTCGGGCCGGTGGGCGCCGACACCCGGCCGGGCGCCGGCTGGCAGGCCACACTCGTGGTCCGCGACGACTTCAGCGCGGCGGACGTCGATGTCGCGTCCCGGGCCGACCTGCTCCTGCTCCAGCCGCTGCGGCCGGAGGAGGCGAGCCTGGTCGGCGCCGCGCTGGGCCTGGGCGACGCGGCGCAGTGGCTCACCCGGATCCGCGCCGACATGCTCGGCCTGGTCAACCGGCGGGCGGTCCGCTGGGCGGCGCTCGCCCAGACCCCGATCGAGCATCAACTGATCGGCGCCCCGGTACGCGGCTGAAAATAGACCGGCACAAGATCGCGGAGTGTCGCGTACGGGACTGGCATGTCCATGGCACGATCCGGTGCCATGGGCATCATCATCCGGTTGGTGATCACCGCCGTCGCGTTGTGGATCGCAAGTCTGCTGATCGACGGGATCCAGCTGACCACCGACTCCGTCCCGAAACAGATCGGGACATTGCTGGCTGTCTCGGTGATCTTCGGCGTCGTGAACGCGGTCCTGCGCCCGATCATCAAGGTCATCGGCTGCGGCCTCTACGTGCTGACGCTCGGCCTGATCGCCTTGGTCGTCAACGGCCTGCTGTTCCTGCTCACGAGCTGGATCGCCGGAGAGCTGGACCTGCCATTCCACGTCGACAACTTCTGGCCGAGCGCCGTGCTGGGCGCGCTGCTGGTCGGCGTCGTGAGCTGGCTCCTCAACATGTTTGTCCCGGACGGCTCGGACGACTGAGTCCGTGCGTCCGAGAAATCACTGGCCGGCGGCCGTCCGGTCACGTTGACTTCGGGTCGTGCTGGACGAACGCCGCGATGACGGCTACCTGCTGAGCGATGACCGTGACCGCATCGACGTCGAGCTCGTGCACCGCTGGATCTCGACCGACTCGTACTGGGCCGCCGGGCGGACGCTCGCGCAGATGCGCGGCGCCATCGAGGGCTCCGTGCCCGTGGGCGTCTATCGGGACGGGCGGCAGGTGGCGTTCGCCCGAGCCGTGACGGACGGGGTGACCTTCGCGTACGTGGCCGATGTCTACGTGGATCGGTCCTGCCGGGGCCTCGGCCTCGGCAGCTGGTTGGTCCGCGGTCTGCGCGACATGCTCGCGGCGTGCGGCGTGCAGCGATTCCTGCTCGTCACGAAGGACGCCCACGGCGTATACGAGCGGCTCGGCTTCACCGAGGTCAAGCCCGGCCGGTGGATGGAGAACGACCTGCGCACCGGGCCCGTGACCTAGGTAATAGGAAACGAGCACAAGGGCCAGCACCCCTTACTGTTGGGCGCATGGGCGAAGAGCGGCGTGGATATCTGTACGGCTTCCTGGCGTACGCGATGTGGGGCTTCTTTCCTATCTACTTCAAGCTCCTCAAGCCGTCGCCGCCATTCGAGATCCTGGCGCACCGCATCATCTGGTCGGGCGTCTTCGTCAGCCTGCTCCTAGCCACGATGCGCAACTGGCGGTTCCTGGGCCGGCTGGCCCGCGACCGGCGGCTGCTGCTCGGCATGACGCTCGCTGCGCTCTTGATCGGTGTGAACTGGGCGACCTACATCACCGGCGTCAACTCGTCGCGGGTAGTTGAGACCGCGCTCGGCTACTTCATCACCCCGCTGGTCGTGGTGCTGCTCGGTGTCACCGTCCAGCGTGAGCGGCTCCGGGCCTGGCAATGGGTCGCGGTGGGCATAGGCGGCGTGGCCGTCGCGGTGCTGACCATCGACTACGGGCACCTGCCGTACATCGCGCTGCTGCTGGCGGCCACCTTCGGCTCGTACAGCCTGATCAAGAAGCGATTGATGCTGCCACCGGCCGAGGGGTTGTTCGTCGAGTCGTCCGTGCTCGCGCTGCCGGCTCTCGCGTACCTCGGCTATCTGAACGCGACCGGCGACGCGGAGTTCGGTCGTGTCTCGGCCGTGCACACGACGCTCATGGTGCTGGCCGGCGTGGCTACCGCCGTGCCATTGTTGCTGTTCGCCGCGTCGGCGAACCGAGTGCCATTGGTCGGCCTCGGCATCCTGCAGTACGTGGCACCGATCCTGCAGCTGGCCTGCGGCGTCCTGATCTTCCACGAGCCGATGCCGGCGGCCCGGCTCGCGGGCTTCGGCCTGGTCTGGATCGCGCTGATCATCTTCACGATCGACGGTATCCGGGGCGCCCGCGTGGTGGCCGGAAAGAGGACGGCGGCCGACCCGGCGGCCGCCACCGCCGAACCGGCCGCCGCCCTGCCGCCGCGCTGACGAAGCCAGCCGGCCCCGCGGGCGAAGCCGGCCGGCCCCGTCAGGGGACGTCGTAGGCGAGCAGCGCCCTGCCGTCGTTCCGCACCAGCTCCAGCCGGGACAGGGTGCCCTGGGCGAAATGCGTCACGCCGGACATGTTGAACTCCTTGCCCGGCGAGGCCACCCAGGAGCCCAGCTGCTCCGCCTCGTTGTCGGGCCCATAGGCCATCAGCCGGATGGTGTACGGCTTCAGGTACTCGGAGTTTTTGTTGTAGTAACAGACCAGATTGACCTTGGTGCCGCCGCTCGCGCCGGCCAGGCTGAGCTCAGCCGAGACCGGCACCGCGCCGTTGACCGGGGTCATGGCCACGGTTGGGCCGGGCGGCGAGGGCTGGGGCGTGCCGCGGCCATCCATCCAGAACATGGCACCGATGCCGACGATCAACGCCACCACGGCGGCGGCGAGGGCCGTGCTCAGCACCCGCACGCGTAACCTCTTCCGCTCCTGGCGGCGGGTCGTCTGGGCGGCCGTGACCAGGTCCGGCATCCGGTTTCGCTCCGGGCCGGGCGACGAGAGCGTCGGGTCGAGCAGCTTGGCGAATTCGGCCGGGTCGAGCCGACCCAGCAGCCCGGGCAGGACGGCGATGTCGGCGACCGCCTCGCGGCAGAACGAGCAGGTGGCGAGGTGCCGCTCGTACGCGGCCCGCTCGGCGGGCGACAGGGCGCCGAGGACGTACGCGCCATCGTCGTGCTCGTGCTCGCACCTCATCCCGTCACCCCCATCTCGTCCAGCGCCATCCGCAGCGAGCGCAGCGCGTAGTGCGTGCGCGACTTGACCGTGCCTGGTGGCACCCCCAGCCGAGCGGCCGCCTCGGCCACGGAGCGCCCTAGATAGAAGCACTGCACCAGGACTTCGCGATGGGTGATCGAGAGCCGACCGAGAGCCTCGGCGACGGTCCAGGCCTCGACAGCCCGGTCAGCCTCGTCCGCGCTGGGCGGCGGTTCGGGGATCATGTCGGTGACCACCTCGCCTACCCGTACGGACCGCCGCCGCCAGGCGTCGATCGCCAGGTTTCGCGCCGTGGTGAACAACCACGACCGCACCGCACCCCGCTCCGGGTCCAGCGCTTCGGGATAGCGCCAGGCCCGCAGGAGGGTTTCCTGAACCAGGTCCTCCGCCTGCTGCCGGTCCCCTCCGGTCAGCCGTACGGCGTGCGCGAAGAGCGCGTCCCCATGCTCGTCCTGCAGCGCTCGGAGCAGTTCGGCGTCGTGATCTTCCAAGCTTGCCGACCTCCCTCGCGTCCCAACGTGTGTTACGTGCGAGGGGGTCGGGTGGTTCAACAAGTTGTCAGGCGGTAGCCGCGTCACCACCCGTGGACAGCGCCTCGGCGACATTCCGGGCGGCCGCGGTCAGCTTGGCGCGAATCACCCGCGCGGAGGTGAGCATCTCGGCCGCCGGCAGCGCGCATGCCAGGACGAGGCGGCGCTCCATGTCGCGGTCGGCGATCACGGTGACGGCGGCGCACGCCAGCCCTTGCCGGAACTGGCCCATCTCGAGCTGCATCCCGCGCCGCTCCCCCGCGGCCAGATCGGCCTCGAGCGCTTCCACCGTGGTGAGCGTCGCCGGTGTGAACGCCCGCATGCCGTAGTCGCGCAAGTACCGGGCCCGCTGGTCCGGCGTCAGTGTGGCCAGCAGCGCCTTGCCCAGCGCGGTCGCGTGGCCGCCCTCGTCGAAGCCGGGGGTCATGTCGTCCAGGAATGGCGACCGGGCGCCGTCGGCCGACGCGGTCACGGCGATCCGCCCGCCCACGAACCGGCCGAGGTAGTGGCTGTAGCCGGTGTCCACCGCGGCACGCCGCAGGGCCTCGCCCACGGCCGGCGGGCCACGGAACGCGGACACGAGTTCGCGGTACCGGTCGGCTATCTCCAGCCCGACTATGTACGTGCCGTCCTCACGGCGGATCACGTAACCCTCGTACGCCAATGTGCGCACAAGGTGGTACGTGGTCGCGACGGTCAGCTCGCACCGCCGCGCGATCTGCTTCACAGTGAGTCCGCGCGGAGCCCGACCGACCGACTCGAGCACGCGCAGGGCGCGTGACACGCTCCGGATGAGGTCAGACGGCTCCGCCAGAGGGTCGCGCACAGCCACCTCCGACGCCGGGGACTTACACCATATGAATAATCTTCCCCCGACGGAATGCCAAAAGCACGTGCATCCTGGTCGATCTACACGGCTCGTGTGGCCATTGCCACTCACTGTCCGCAAACGGATCACTCAGGCTTAGTCTTGCGACAGATGGCCGAGTCCATGATCCCTTCCGCTGACGCCGCCGCGACCAGCGTGAACGCCGTACGACCGCTGCGCGCCGCCGCGGGCGCGCTGACCACCACGATCGCGGTCTCCGTGCCGGTGTTCCTCGTGGGCGGGCTCGCCGTCCAGATCAGTCACGAGCTTGATTTCTCGCCGGCCGGGCTGGGTCTGGCCGTTTCGGCGTACTTCGGCGCCAGCGCGCTCGCCTCGGTGCCGGCCGGCGCGCTGGTGGAGCGATACGGCTCCACGATGGTGTCCCGGTGCGGGATCGGCCTCGCTTCGGCCTCGCTGCTCGGCATCGCGCTGGCCGCGCGGTCGCTGTGGAGTCTTGTCGCGATCCTGGCGCTGGGCGCCGGCGCCAACGCGGCCGGGCAGCTCGCCAGCAACACCAGCCTGGCCAGGCACGTGCCCGCGCGCCGGCAGGGCCTGTCGTTCGGCGTGAAACAGGCCGCGATCCCGGTCAGCACGCTGCTCGCGGGCGCCGCGGTGCCCGCGGTGGCACTGACCGTGGGTTGGCGCTGGGCGTTCGTACTGGCCGCAGTGCTGGCCGCGGCCGCGATCGCGCTGGTGCCGGCCGAACACGACGCGGAGAAGCGGTCGCGCGGCGACAACGGCCGGGAACAGGCGACCCATGCCCTGGTGGTGCTCGGAGTCGCCGCGACGCTGGCGGCCGGCGCGGCGAACGCGCTGGGCACGTTCCTGGTCGACTCGGCCGTGGAGCGCGGCGTCGCACCGGGCTCGGCTGGTCTCGCGCTCACGCTTGGCGGCGCGGTCTGCGTGGCGGCACGGATCGCCGGTGGCTGGCAGGCGGATCTGCGACCGGGGCGGCAGGTCGGCGTCATCGCGGCGTTGCTGGCCTGTGGAGCGGTCGGGCTGGTGCTGCTCGCCGTGCCGGGCACCCTCGCGCTGGTGGCCGGCGTCGTGCTCGGCTTCGGGCTGGGCTGGAGCTGGCCGGGGCTGATGAACTTCGCCGTGGTCCGGCTGCATCCGCAGGCGCCGGCCGCGGCGACGTCGATCACCCAGACCGGCGTGTACGGCGGCGGCTGCTTCGGCCCACTCGGACTGGGCGCCCTGGCCGCGGCCGCCGGCTACCCGGCGATGTGGGTGGTCGCGGCGATCGCGATGGTGTCGGCCGGGGCGCTCATGCTGCTGGGCAGCGCGATGCTCCACCGGCATACCGCGGCGGCCGCCGCACGTTGACGCCGCACCAAAGCCGGCTTGGCAGAGCCGAGGTCAGCTTGTCCGATCGGCGATGAAGTCGCACAGCGTCTCCATCGCGCGCCGGGGTGACCCGTCCGGCAGCGCCGCGAGCTGCGCGCGCGCCTCCTCCGCGTACGTCCGGACCGTCTCCCGCGCCCGCTTCATCGCCACCGACTCGCGTAGCAACCCCAGGCCCTCGGCATGCAGCACGTCGTCGGTGATCGGACCGGTCGCGAGGATCTCGCGCAGCCGCAGGGCCGACGCGTCGGTGTCATCGCTCCCAAGGGCGTAGAGCATCGGGAGCGTCGGCACGCCCTCACGCAGGTCGGTGCCCGGCGTCTTGCCGGACTGCACGGACTCGGACGCGATGTCGAGCAGATCATCGGAGAGTTGGAACGCGATACCGATCGTCTCGCCGTACCGGGCCAGCGCCTCGACGTGCGCGGGCGTCGCCCCCGAGAAGAGGCCACCGAACCGGGCCGACGTCGCGATCAGCGACGCGGTCTTCTCCGTGATGACGTGCAGGTAGTGCGCGATCGGATCGCTGCCCCGCGGACCCACGGTCTCGGCGATCTGGCCATGCACCAGACGGGCGAACGTCCGCGCCTGCAGATGCACCGCCTCCGGCCCGAGCGACGCGGCGATGTCCGCGGCCCGCGCGAACAGATAGTCCCCCACCAGGATCGCGACCGAGTTCCCCCAGCGTGCGTTGGCGCTCGGTGCCCCCCGCCGCACCGCGGCCTCGTCCATCACGTCGTCGTGGTACAACGTCGCCAGATGGGTCAGCTCGACCACGTTCGCGGCCGGGACGACGTCGGCCGCCGACGGCTGACCGAACTGCGCCCCCAACGCGACCAGCAGCGGCCGGAACCGCTTGCCACCCGCGTCCACAAGGTGCCGGGCGGCCTCGGCCACGAGCGGGTCCGCGCTCGCCACGTTGGCCCGAAGCGCGTCCTCGACGGTGGCCAGCGTCGCCGACACCGACGCGTCGACCGCGGGGTCGATGTCCAGGCCGAGCGACGTCAGCGTCATGTCACCGGTGCTCACCACACATTCACGATGCCATACCGTTTGTCGCCGACAGGTCCCAGGGGTCGCGGATCCAAGATCAAATTCAAGACCATCCCAGCGTACGGGCATCGCAAACGTCCCGTGGCCCGCCGGCCGGCGCCGTCGTGCACCGGCCGCATACGCTGCCGCCGGCCCACGACGAGGCCGCGATCTCGCCGCCTGCTCTCATCCCGTTGATCATGAAGCTGGTGTGCTCCAGACGCCGATCGCCGACAGCCACTTCATGATCAGCGGCGTGCTGCTCTCACAGGGCGTTTCATGCCTGCTCAACGCCGCACGGGCGCCGTCGGAAACGCGTACGTATCGGCCCCGGTCGGGCGGGCCGACCGGGGCCGATTTCGGCGTCGAGGGCGCTAGCGCACGAACTGGGCGGCGTCGTTGGTGAGGTCGATGAGCGGGGCCGGAATCACGCCCAGCGCCAGCGTCGCGATGACGCCGATGGCGAGCGCCGCGGACGTCAGCGCGCCAGGGATCGACACCGTCGGCGTCGACTCGCCCGGCTCGGACAGCCACATCAAGACCACGACCCGCAGGTACGGGAACGCGATCAACATGCTGCTGATCACGCCCACGATGACGAGCCAGATCTGGCCGCCCTCGATCGCCGCGCCGAAGATCGCGAACTTGCTGGTGAAGCCACTGGTCAGCGGGATGCCGGCGAACGCCAGCAGGATGAACGAGAAGACGGTCGCGAACAATGGACTCTTGCGACCCAGCCCGGCCCAGCGGGACAGGTGGGTCGCCTCGCCCTCCGCATCGCGCACCAGCGTCACGATGCCGAACGCGGCGAGCACCGAGAAGCCGTACGCGACGAGGTAGAACATCGTGCTCGACAGGCCCTGCTTGTTGAGCGCCAGGACACCGACGAGCAGGTAGCCGGCGTTGGCGATAGACGAGTACGCGAGCAGGCGCTTCATATCGGTCTGGGTGACCGCGAGCACCGCGCCAACCAGCATCGTGAGCACCGCGACGGCGCCGAGAATCGGCTGGAAGTCCCACCGGAGGCCCTCGAACGCGACGTAGAGGATGCGCAGCAGCGCGCCGAACGCGGCAACCTTGGTGCAGGACGCCATGAACGCGGTGATCGGCGTCGGGGCGCCCTGGTACACGTCGGGCGTCCACACGTGGAACGGCGCGAGCGCGGCCTTGAACAGCAGACCGATAGCGATCAGTGCCAGGCCGGCGTAGAGCAGCACTTGGCTGCGCTGCGGATTGACCACCGCGGCGTGCACCTGGCTGAGTTGTACGCCGTTCGCGTAGCCGTAGACCAGCGCCACGCCGAACAAGAAGAACGCCGAGGCGTACGCGCCGAGCAGGAAGTACTTGAGCGCCGCCTCCTGGCTGAGCAGGCGCCGTCGGCGCGCGAGCGCACACATGAGGTATAGCGGCAGCGACAGCACCTCGAGCGCGACGAACATGGTCAGCAGGTCGTTCGCGGAGACGAATAGGAGCATGCCGCCGAGCGCGAACAGCGCCAGCGGGTAGACCTCGGTGGCGCCCGGCTGGCCGCTGGCCTGCCGCAGGTCCTTCTGGGAGCCCACGGTGACGGCGGCCTGGGAGACAAACGCGCCGCCCGGCTCGACGGACCGTTCGCCGATGAGCAGCAGCGAGACACCGCCGAGCACCAGCAGCGTGCCCTGCAGGAACAGCGTCGGGCCGTCGACGGCGACCGCGCCGCCGATCGTGACGATCCGGGCGCCGCGCTCGACGATCACGGCAACGAACGCGGCCACAATGGAGAGAAGCGCGAGCGTGAGCTGGACCCCGTTGCGCAAGCGCCGCGGCACCATCACTTCCACCAGAACGCCGACGCAGGCGGCCCCGAACAGGATCAGCATCGGCAGCAACGCGCCGTAGTCGATCGGGGGCAGTTTGACGTCCATGACTACGGCGCCACCTTTCCGTTCGCGATCGCCGTCGGGCTTGGATCGGTCGTGCCGACGTGCTGCAGGGTCGCTTGGACTGCCGGGTTGATCACGTCGATGACCGGCTTCGGGTAGAAGCCGAGGACGACCAGCAGCAGGATCAGTGGCGCGACGACCACCTTCTCGCGCAGGGTCATGTCCTTCTGCATGGCCGGCACCGCGGTCAGTGCCGGGTTGAGCGTGCCCTGCGTGGTGCGTTGGATCATCCAGAGTGCGTACGCCGCGGCCAGGATGATGCCGCTGGTGGCGACGACCGCGTACGCCTTGTGGACCGTGAACGTGCCGATCAGCACCAGGAACTCGCTGACGAACGGCGCCATACCGGGCAGCGACAGCGAGGCGAGGGCGGCGAAGAGCAGGATGCCGGCGAGGAGCGGGACCAGCTTGCCGGCACCGCCGAAGTCGCTCACCAGCGCGGAATCGCGACGGGCCACGAGCATGCCGACGACCAGGAAGAGCAGGCCGGTCGCGAGGCCGTGGTTGACCATGTACAGCACCGAGCCGGTGCCGGCCTGCGTGGTGAACGCGAAGATGCCGAGGCCGATGAACCCGAAATGGGAGACCGAGGTGTAGGACACCAGCCGCTTCAGGTCGTTCTGGCCGACCGCCAGCAGCGCCGCGTAGATGATGCCGACGACCGCGAGCACGATCGCCGCCGGCGCGAACCAGCGCGACGCCTCGGGGAACAGCGGCAGGCAGTAGCGCAGGATGCCGAACGTGCCGACCTTGTCCATCACGCCGACCAGCAGCGCAGCCGCGCCGGCCGGAGCGGCGCCACCGGCGTCCGGGAGCCACGTATGGAACGGGACGAACGGCGCCTTGATCGCGAACGCGACGAAGAAGCCGAGGAACAGCCATCGCGCGGTGTTCGTGTCGAAGGCGCCCCCGGCCTCGATGAGCTTCTGCCAGTCGAAGGTGTGCCCGCCGACCACCCAGAGGCCGATCACGGCGGCGAGCATGAAGAGCCCGCCGACCAGCGAATAGAGGAAGAACTTGACAGCCGCGTACTGCCGCCGGGCGCCGCCGTACGAGCCGATGATGAAGTACATCGGCACCAGCATGACTTCGAAGAACACGTAGAACAGGAAGACGTCGGCGGCCGCGAAGACGCCGATCAACGTGCTCTCGAGCGCGAGCAGCAGCGCGAAGTACACCGGCACGGACCGGTCGGCGGTCTCGGCGTCGTGCCACGAGGCCAGGATGACCAGCGGCGTCAGTACCACGATAAGCATCAGCATCACCAGCGCGATGCCGTCCGCGGCGAACGTGAACCGGACATCCCAGCTGGGGATCCACGGGTACGACTCGCGGAACTGGAGCCGGTCGCCGCCGACCTTGAACGCGATCCACATGACGATGCTCAGAACGAGCACCGCGACGGAGATGCCCAACGCCACGATCTTTGCGAGGTCACCCCTGGTCCTGGGGATGAAGGCGACCACCAACCCGCCCACCAGCGGGGCGAGCGTGAGGATGGACAGGAACGGGAATCCGGACATTAGAAGGCCCTACCTCCGTGGTGACCGGGCTCGGTCATGCGAACCACCCCAGCTGGATGGCGAGGAAGGCACCCAGGACCAGCAGGGCGCCGGTGAGCATCGACAGCGCGTACGACCGCACGAAACCGGTCTGCAGCCGGCGCAGCCGCCCCGAGCTGCCACCGACGCTGGCCGCGATGCCGTTGACCAGGCCGTCGATGCCCTTGTTGTCGAGGTAGACCAGGGCCCGGATCAGGTAGATGCCCGGGCGCTCGAACACGATCTCGTTGACCGTGTCCGTGTAGAGGTTCCGGCGGGCCGCGGTGACCAGCACGCCGGCCGGTTGCTCCTCCAGGGCGGTGCCGTTGCGGAACAGGGCCCAGGCAACGCCGGCGCCGACCACCGTGACGACCACCGACAGCGTGGTGATCGCCCAGTGCTGCAGCACCGGCTCGATGGGCGTCTCCTGCCGGCCGAGTACCGGGGAGAGCCAGCGCGGCACCGGCCCGGCCATCAGGCCACCGGCGACGATGGAGCCGAGCGCCAGCAGCACCAGCGGAACGGTCATGATGGGTGGCGACTCGTGCGGCTCGTGGATGTCCTCGGTCCACCGCTTCGGGCCGTGGAACGTGAGGACGAACAGTCGCGTCATGTAGAAAGCGGTCAGCCCGGCGCCGATGAGCGCCGCCATGCCGAACAGCCAGCCGGTCCAGTCCTCCCGCTCGAACGCGGCCGCGATGATCGGCTCCTTGGAGAAGAAACCGGAAAACGGGAAGAGACCGATGATCGCCAGCCAGCCCGTCATGAACGTGAGCCAAGTAATCCTCATGTAGCGCCAGAGTCCGCCGAAGCGCCGGATGTTGACCTGGTCGTCCATGGCGTGCATGACCGACCCGGCGCCCAGGAACATGTTGGCCTTGAAGAAACCATGCGAGAGCAGGTGGACGAGGGCCAGCGCATACGCGCCGCGGCCCAGACCGACGCCGAGGAACATGTAGCCGATCTGGCTGACCGTGGACCAGGCGAGGACCCGCTTGATGTCGTCCTTGGCCGCACCGATGATGCAGCCCATCAGCAGCGTGATCGCGCCGACGCTGACCACGATCAGCTGCAGCGTGGTGTTCGCCGAGAAGATCGCGTTCGAGCGGGCGATCAGGTACACACCGGCGGTGACCATCGTCGCGGCGTGGATGAGCGCGGACACCGGCGTCGGGCCTTCCATCGCGTCCGGCAACCATCCCTGTAACGGGAATTGGCCGGACTTGCCGCAGGCGCCGAGAAGGAGCAGGAGCCCCATGATCAGTATGGTGCTCGAGGAGAGACGGCCGACGCCGTTGAACACCTCGTCGAACTTCGTGGTGCCGAGCGTCGCGAACATCAGGAAGATGCCGAGGACCAGACCGGCGTCGCCGACGCGGTTCATCAGGAACGCCTTCTTGCCGGCAGTGGCGGCGCTCGGCCGGTTGAACCAGAACGCGATCAGCAGGTACGACGCCAGACCGACGCCCTCCCAGCCGAGGTAGAGCATCACGTAGTTGTTGCCGAGGACCAGCATCAACATGGCGGCGATGAACAGGTTGAAGTAGCCGAAGAACCGGCGCCGGCCGGGGTCGTGCTCCATGTAGCCGACCGCGTACAGGTGGATGAGGGAGCCGACGCCGGTGATCAGCAGCACGAAGACACCGGACAGCGGGTCGAAGAGGAGGCCGAAGTCCACGTGCAGCCGCCCGACCACGATGTAGTCGAACAGGCTCTGCTCGACGGCCCGGCTGCCGTCCAGGTTGCGCAGGCTGAAGAAGAAGATCACGCCGAGCACGAACGACGCGGCAACCGACAGCACGCCGAGCCAGTGTCCCCACTTGTTGGCCCGCTTGCCGACCAGCAGCAGGATTCCTGCGCTCACCAGCGGGATAGCCACCAGCAGCCAGATCCCGCTCAGCACCCCCGTGGCGTGGGCGTACTCCACTGTGTGTTCCACTCCAAGGCCCCTTTAGTACTTGAGGAGGTTGGCGTCGTCCACGCTCGCCGACCGCCGGGTCCGGAAGATGGACATGATGATCGCGAGGCCCACCACGACCTCGGCCGCCGCCACGACCATGACGAAGAACGCCATGATCTGACCGTCGAGGGTGCCGTTGATCCGGCTGAGCGCCACCAGCGCGAGGTTGGCCGCGTTGAGCATCAACTCGATGCACATGAACAGCACGATGGCGTTGCGACGGACGAGCACCCCGGCGGCACCGATGGTGAACAAGATCGTCGCCAAGACCAGGTAGTAGTCAGGTGTCACTTCGCTGAGCCACCTTTCGATTGCGAGAACGTCGCATTCACTTGTCGGTGCCCTTCGGTGCGGCCTCTTCGGCGGTCAGCTCGCGTACGGGCAGGATCGGCGAGAGGCTGCGCTGGGACCCGTGGCCGTCCGGCAGCCGGGCGGGTGCGGCGACCGACATGGTGTTCGCGTAGACGCCCGGGCCCGCCTTCGGTCCCGGGTAGTTGCCCGGCCGGAAGCGCGCCGTCATCCGGGTGAGCTGGTCGGCGATCTCGGCCTTGGACCGCTCGACGTGGGCCAACACCATCGCGCCAACCGCCGCCGTGATGAGCAGTGCCGACGTGACCTCGAACGCGAAGACGTACCGGGTGAACAGCAGCGCCGCGATGCCCGGCACGTTGCCGTCCGCGTTGGTCGACGGCAGCCCGGCCGCCGGAACGTCACCGAGCGCCCGGGCCAGGCCCGTCCCGACCAGGACGGCGAAGCCGACGCCGAGCAGGATGGCCGCGACCCGCTGGCCACGCAGCGTCTCGATCAGCGAGTCGGAGGCGTCCCGGCCGGCCAGCATGAGCACGAAGAGGAACAGCATCATGATCGCGCCGGTGTAGACGATGATCTGCACCATGCCCAGGAACGGCGCGGAGTTGACCACATAGAGGAAACCGAGGCAGAGCATGGTGACGACGAGCCAGAGCGCGGAGTGCACCGCGTTGCGGGCGAGCACCATGCCCAGTGCGCCGATCACGGCGATGCTGCCGAGGATCCAGAAGGCCCAGGCCTCACCGGTAGACACCTGCGCGGCCGCCGCCGCCAACGTGGTCATTTGACCGGCTCCTTCTCTACCTCGCCGACAGCGCCGGGCCGGCGTACCGTACCCGCGGTCTCCGGTCGGGCCGCGGGATCGATCGCGGTGGCCGCGTCGTCCGTGCCGGTCTCCGACCACGGAGCCCGCTCGGCGCCGGCGGACGTGCCCGGGTTGGTCAGCGCGCCGAGGTAGTAGTCCTTGTCGCTGTCGCCCAGCCGCATCGGGTGCGGCGGCATCTCCATGCCCGGCAACAGCGGCGCCAGCAGCTCCTTCTTCGTGAAGATGAGGTCCTGGCGGTTGTCGCGGGCCAACTCGTACTCGTTGCTCATGGTCAACGAACGGGTCGGGCAGGCCTCGATGCACAGACCGCAGAAGATGCAACGGGCGTAGTTGATCTGGTAGATCGTGGCGTACCGCTCACCGGGGGAGAAGCGCTGCTCCTCGGTGTTGTCGCCGCCCTCGACGTAGATCGCGTCGGCCGGACAGGCCCAGGCGCACAGCTCGCAGCCGATGCACTTCTCCAGGCCGTCCGGGTGCCGGTTGAGGATGTGCCGGCCGTGGTAGCGCGGCGCCGTCTTGGGCGGCGCGAACGGGTAGTCGGTCGTGACGACCTTGCGGAACATGTGCGCGAAGGTCACGCCGAAACCCTTGAACGAGCCCGTGAACGTTCCCACGTCACACCTCCTTGTCTGGTGCGTCGTCGGAAGTCTCGCCGGTCCCGCCACCCACGGCGGCGGGTGTGCGCTCGGCCACCGCGCGGCGGGCGCGCGGGCTGGGCGGCACCTGAAGGTCGATCGGCGGTACCGGGAAGCTGCCCGGCGGCCGGGTGGCCAGCTGCTCCTCGATCGACAGCTGGCGCGGCTTGCGTGCCGCGGGCCAGAGCAGCGCGATCAACAGGATGACGATGAGCACCCCGCCGATGACCAGGGTCTTCGGCCCGGTGGACAGCTCCCGGTTCACCACCCGTACGCCGCCGAGGAACAGGATCCACACCAGGTTGGCCGGGATGAGGACCTTCCAGCCGAACCGCATGAACTGGTCGTAGCGCATCCGGGGCAGCGTGGCTCGGAGCCAGATGAAGCCGAACAGCAGGATCAGGATCTTCGCGAACCACCAGATCAGCACGAACCACCCGGAGTTGGCGCCGTCCCAGAGGGTGATCGGCCAGGGAGCGCGCCAGCCGCCGAGGAACAGCGTGGTGCAGAACGCCGACACGGTGATCATGTTGATGTACTCGGCGAGGTAGAACATCGCGAACTTGAACGACGAGTACTCGGTGTGGAAGCCGCCGACGAGTTCGGACTCGGCTTCCGGCAGGTCGAACGGCGCCCGGTTGGTCTCGCCGACCGCCGAGATGGCGTAGATGATGAAGCTCGGCAGCAGCAGGATCGCGTACCAGCTCGGCGCGGTCGGGTGCCAGCCCAGGATGCTGTAGCTGGTCACCGGGTCATTGCCGCTCTGGGCCTTGACGATCTGCGACGTGGACAAAGAGCCGGCCGTCATGAAGACCGCCACGATGGACAGCCCCATCGCGACCTCGTACGAGATCATCTGCGCGCTCGAGCGCAGGCCGCCCAGCAGCGGGTACGTCGAACCGGAGGCCCAGCCGGCCAGCACCACGCCGTACACGCTCATCGACGAGACGGCGAGCAGGACCAGCACCGACACTGGAACGTCGGTGAGCTGCAGCGCGGTCCGGTGCCCGAACATGGTGACCACCGGTCCGAACGGGATCACCGCGAACGCGGTGAACGCGGTCGTCGCCGAGATCACCGGGGCCAGGAAGTACACGGCCCTGTCGGCGGTCTTCGGGATGATCTCTTCCTTGAACGGCAGCTTCAAGCCATCGGCCAGGCTCTGCAGCGTGCCCTTGGGCCCGACCTGGTTGGGACCGGGCCGGACCGCCATGCGGGCCACGACCTTGCGCTCGTAGACGATCGTGAACAACGTCAGGACCAGCAAGACCACGAAGACGGCGACCAGCTTGATCAACGTGATCCACCAGACGTCGTCCCGGAACGTCTGCAGCGACGGATCCTCCGCATGCGCAAGGATCAGCGAGTTCATGAGTCAGCCCCCTCTCGGCGCTCTTTTCCCAGCAGTGCGGCGGAGCCGCCTTCAGATGACGCAGCGCGCTCTTTTCCCAGCAGTGCGGCGGAGCCGCCTTCAGATGACGCAGCGAGGATCGGGCCGGGGTTGCCGGCCGTCAGCCGGACCACCGCACCCGAGGTGACGCCGAGGCTGCGACGCAGCGTCGAGCCGGGCGAGTTCGTGGGAAGCCACACCACCTGCGGGGGCAGGTCGGTGATCTCGGCCGGCAGCGTGATGCCGCCCCGGTCGGTGCTGACCGTGACCGCATCGCCGTCGGCGACGCCGAGCGCCTCGGCGACGTCCTTGCCGATCCGGACCAGCGGCGGCCGCGCGGTGCCGGCCAGAGCTTCGTCGCCGTCCAGCATCCTGCCCAGGTCGATCAGGTGAGGCCAGGTGGCGAGCACGGCCTCCCGCTCGCCGGGCTCCGGCGCCGCGGCGGCGGGGACGGTCGGCGCGGTAGGACGGCGCGCGCGGGTCGCCGGCAGCGCGCCCAGCTCGCGGCGGATCGAATCGACGTTGCCGGTGCCGAGTGTGACGCCCATCAGCGCGGCGATCGCCTCGAGCACCCGGCCGTCCGTCATCGCGGCGGTCGGGAGCACCGTCTCGAACGTCCGCAGCCGGCCCTCCCAGTCCATGAACGTGCCGGCCTTCTCGACCGGCGGCGCGATCGGCAGCACGACGTCGGCCCGCCGGGTCACGGCGCTCTGGCGCAGCTCCAGGCTGACCAGGAAGGGCACGTTGTCGAGCGCCTCTTCGGCGCGCCGCGGGTCGGCCAGGTCGGCCGGATCCACGCCCGCGACCAGCAGCCCGCCGAGCGTGCCGTCGGCCGCGGCCGCCAGGATCGCGTCGGTGTCGCGGCCAGCCACGCCCGGCAGGGCGTCCGCGTCCACGTTCCATGCCGCGGAGAGCTCGGCGCGAGCCCGCGCGTCGACGACCGGGCGACCGCCGGGCAGCAGGTTGGGCAGGCAGCCCGTGTCGACCGCGCCGCGGTCGCCCGCGCGCCGCGGCACCCAGGCCAGCCGGGCTCCGGTCCGGGCGGCGAGCGCGGCGGCCGCGGAGAGGCCGCCCGGCACGGTGGCCAACCGCTCGCCGACGATCATCAGGGCACCCGGCTGGGTCAGCGCCGCGGCGATCGCCGGGTCGCTGGCCAGCAGCCGGGCCTCGTCGCCAGGTACGGCCGGGACCAACGCCGCGCCGAGCTTCTCGAAGCCCCGGGTCAGGTACGGCGCCACCGCCGTGATCTGCAACGCCTTCTTCCCGTGTCCCTTGCGCAGCCGCAGGAACAGGATCGGGCACTCCTCCTCGGGCTCGAGCCCGACGATGACCGCCGACGGCGCGTTCTCCACGTCGGAGTACGTGACGTCGGTGATGCCCGCGACGGCCGCGGCCAGAAACTCGGCCTCCTCGTCCGTCCCGGCAGAGGCGCCCGTGGCGCGCAGCGGCCGGGCCCGGAAGTCGATGTCGTTGCTGCCGAGCGCGACCCGGGCGAACTTCGCGTACGCGTACGCGTCCTCGACCGGGAGCCGGCCGCCGGTTAGTACGCCGACGCCGCGTTCCCGGGCCGCCGCGAGGCCGTCGGCCGCCGCGACCAGGGCCTCGCTCCAGGGAGCGACCCGGAGCTCGCCGGTGCCGGCGTCGCGGACCAGCGGCGTGGTGATCCGGTCGAACGCGGTGGCGTAACGGAAGGCCCAGCGGCCCTTGTCGCAGTTCCACTCCTCGTTCACCGCCGGGTCGTCGCCGGCCAGCCGGCGCAGGACCTTGCCGCGGCGGTGGTCGGCCCGCATCGAGCAGCCGGCCGCGCAGTGCTCGCAGGCCGTCGGCGACGAGACGAGGTCGAACGGGCGGGCACGGAACCGGTACTGCTCACCGGTCAGCGCGCCGACCGGGCAGATCTGGATCGTGTTGCCGGAGAAGTAGGAGTTGAACGGCACGTCGCCCGGATCCTCGCCGGCATCGCCGTCGCCGGTGCCGTCGCCGCCGAAGAAGTCGTCGCGGTAGACGTTGATCTGTTCGGCGGACGAGCGGTCCATCAGGTCGATGAACTTGTCGCCCGCGATCTCCTCGGAGAACCGGGTGCAGCGCTGGCAGAGGATACAGCGCTCGCGGTCCAGCAGTACCTGGGTGGAGATGTGGATCGGCTTCTGATACTCGCGCTTGTGTTCCTTGAACCGCGAGTCGGGCCGGCCGTTCGACATCGCCTGGTTCTGCAGCGGGCCCTCGCCGCCCTTGTCACAGGTCGGGCAGTCGAGCGGGTGGTTGACCAGCAACAGCTCCATGACGCCGCCCTGCGCCTTGGCGGCCACCGGCGAGGTGAGCTGGGTCTTGACCACCATGCCCTCGGCGACCTCCTGGGTGCACGAGGCGACCGGCTTGCGCTGGCCCTCGACCTCGACCAGGCACTGGCGGCACGCGCCCGCCGGGGCCAACAGCGGGTGGTCGCAGAACCGCGGGATCGCGATGCCCATCCGCTCGGCGACGCGGATGACCAGGTCGCCCTTCTGGGCAACCACCTGGACCCCGTCGATGGTGAGCGTGACGGTGGCGGTCTTCTTGGCTACGTCCGTCATCAGAGCCCACCTTTCGTTCGCGACTGCGGGGCATGCTTCGCTGCGGTCCTCGCGCTCATCAGAGTCCGCCTTCCGATGGGGACTGCGGGGCTTGCTTCGCTGCGCTCCTCGCTCCCATCAATGCGCTCCTACCAATGCCTTCTCAGACAGCCGCGGCGGGGTCCGGCCCTCGATGTAGTCGAGATAGTCCTGCCGGAAGAACTGCAGCGTCGAGATGACCGGAGTGGCCGCGCCGTCGCCGAGGGCGCAGAACGACCGGCCGAAGACGTTGTTCGCGGTGTCCTGCAGCGTGTCCAGGTCGTCGTAGGTGCCTTGGCCGGAGAGGATCCTGCGGTAGGTCCGCGTCATCCAGTAGTTGCCCTCGCGGCACGGGGTGCACTTGCCGCAGGACTCGTGGTGGTAGAACTCCAGCCACCGCCAGGTCGCGTACACCGGACAGTCCTGATCGGAGAAGATCTGCGTGGCTGTCGTGCCCAGCAGGGACCCGGCGGCCGCAGCGCCCTCGAAGTCGAGCGGAATGTCCAGATGGTCGGCCGTGAGCAGCGGCGTCGACGAGCCGCCCGGCGTCCAGAACTTCAGGTTGTGGCCCGGCTTCATGCCGCCCGCCAGTTCGATCAGTTCGCGCAGCGTGATACCCATGCCGCATTCGTACTGGCCGGGATTGGCGATCCGGCCGGACAGCGAGTAGATCATCGGGCCGGACGACTTCTCCGTGCCCATGCTCTTCCACCAGTCCGCGCCGCCCAGCACGATGTACGGCACGCTGGCGATCGTGCCGACGTTGTTGACGACGGTCGGGCTCGCGTACAGGCCGGCGATCGCGGGGAACGGCGGGCGCAGCCGGGGCTGGCCGCGGAAGCCCTCGAGCGAGTCCAGCAGCGCGGTTTCCTCGCCGCAGATGTAGGCGCCGGCGCCGCTGTGCACCACCACGTCCAGGTCGAACCCGGAGTCCAAGATGTTCGCGCCCAGGTAGCCCCTGGCGTACGCCTCGGCGACCGCGTTGCGCAGCCGGCGTGCCGCGTGCACGGCCTCGCCGCGGATGTAGATGAAGGCCCGGCTGGATCGGATCGCGTACGCCGCAATGATGACGCCCTCGATCAGCGAGTGCGGGTCGTACGTCATCAGGGGCAGGTCCTTGCAGGTGCCCGGCTCTCCCTCGTCCGCGTTGACCACGAGGTAGTGCGGTCGCGCCGGCGGCTGCCCGTCCGGCTCCTGCGGGATGAAGCCCCACTTGAGACCGGTGGGGAAGCCGGCGCCGCCGCGGCCGCGGAGACCCGAGTCCTTGACGAGCTGGATCAGATCGTCGGGGTGGACGTCGAACGCCTTGCGCAGCGCGGCGTAACCGTCAAGCTGCTCGTACACATCGATCTTCCAAGCGTCCGGTGAAAGCCAGCGCTTGGTGAGAACCGGGGTCAGCTTCTGGAGAACCTCACGCCGGGGCTGAGTCACTTCTTCTCCTCGTTCGCGGGCTGCGCGCCGGTCCAACCGGGGTTGTCGTCCGCGGTCGGATGGTCGTCAGCGTCGCTGTTCTCGCTCACGATGTCCCCGCCACCGGGGGTGGTGTCGGCGGCCGGTTTGGCGTCGCTCGCCGGCTGGTTGGCCGCGACACCGGCGGCCTCGGCCTCCTGGGCGTCCGGGGTGGACGGGGCGGGACCACCGGGGGGCACCTGGGTGCCGGGCGCGTCGGCCACCGCCGTCGAGGCGTCCGGCCTGCGCGTCTCAGCCGCCCGTACCTGTGGGTCCTTGACGTCGCCGGCCCGCACGTCGCGGGTCGTCGACGCGGCCTTGGCCGCCGATGTCTCGCCGGGCTGGACCGGCGCGGCCTTCCGCGCCGACCGGTCATGCGCCCGTTCGGCGGCCTTCTCCGCGACCGTTGCCGCGGCGGCCTTGACGGCGCCGGCGGCCTTCCTGGCGGCGCCGGCGGCCTTACCCTCGCCGGACTGGTCGGCGGGTTTCTCGGTACGCGCGGGTTTGGTCCTGGTGATCGGGGTGTCCGGGTCGAAGTTGGCCACCGCGATGCCGTGCTCCTGCGCGAGCGTCACGCCGCGCAGTGTCGGTGGGCCGGCCCGGCCGTCGGCCACCCCTCCTTCGCGGTCGTCCGCGAATCCGGCGAGCTGGATCGACATCTCCCGGAGCGAGCAGAGCCGCGCGCCCCGCGCCGGCATGGGCCGCTCGCCGTTGCGCAGCTGCTCCACCATGGTCACCGCCGCGTCCGGGGTGGCCTGGTCGATGGCGAACTCATAGTTGACCGTGACCACGGGCGCGTAGTCGCACGCGGCGAGGCACTCGGCGTGCTCAAGGGTGATCTTGCCGTCGCCCGTGGTCTCCTCGTGACCGACGCCCAGGTGCTCGACGAGCTCGTCGTAGACCTCCTGGCCGCCCATCACGTTGCACAGCGTGTTGGTGCAGACGCTGACCAGGTATTCACCGGCTGGGCGCCGCTTGTACATCGTGTAGAACGTCGCCACTGCGCCGACCTGCGCCTTGTTGATGCCCAGGACGTCCGCGCAGAACGCCACTCCGGTTGGGGTGATGAACCCCTCCTCACTCTGCACGAGGTGGAGCAGCGGCAGCAGCGCCGAGCGTTCACGGCCCGCGGGATAGCGGGCGATGATCGCGAGCGCGGGTTCCAGAAGCTTCTCCACTAGCGGCTCGGCGGCCGGGGAGAAGTCCACCTCGTCCTCGGTTCTTGTCGCAGTGCGGCGAAGCCGCCTTGGCAGCGCAGTATCTGACATCTAGCGATCACACCCACCCATCACCGGGTCCAGGGACGCGCCGCCGGCGATGACGTCGGCCAGCAGGGCGCCCTCGGCCACCGCAGGGATGGCCTGAAGGTTCACGAAGCTCGGGTCTCGCATGTGCACGCGGTACGGGTGCGTGCCACCGTCGGAGACGGCATGCACGCCGAGCTCGCCGCGCGGCGCCTCGATACCGACGTAGACCTGGCCGGGCGGCACCCGGAAGCCCTCGGTCACGAGCTTGAAGTGGTGGATCAGGGCCTCCATCGACTGGCCCATGATCTTCGCGACGTGTTCGAGGGAGTTGCCCAGGCCGTCCACGCCGATCGCGAGCTGGGCGGGCCAGGCGATCTTCTTGTCGGAGATCATGACCGGGCCGGGCCGCAGCCGATCCAGCGCCTGCTCGACGATCTTCAGTGACTCGCGAATCTCCGCCACGCGGATCTGATAGCGGGCGAAGACGTCGGCAGTGGTCGCGGTCGGGACGTCGAACTCGTACGTCTCGTAGCCGCAGTAGGGCATGGTCTTGCGCAGATCCCAGGCGAGGCCGGCGGCGCGCAGCACCGGACCGGTGATGCCGAGCGCGATGCAGCCCGTCACGTCGAGCACCGCGACGCCCTTCGTGCGCCCGTGCCAGACGACCTGGCCGGAGAGCATGGCCTCGTACTCCTTGAGCTTCTTCGGCATGTAGACGAGGAAGTCACGGATCTTGCGGACGGCCGACTCCGGGAGGTCCTGGGCGACGCCGCCCGGGCGGATGTACGCGTGGTTCATCCGCAGGCCGGACGTCTCCTCGAAGATGTCCAGGATGTACTCGCGCTCGCGGAAGCCGTACAGCATCATCGAGATCGCGCCCAGCTCCAGGCCGGTCGTGCCCAGCCAGACCAGGTGCGAGGCGATCCGGTTGAGCTCCATGAACAGCACCCGGATCGTGTTGGCCCGTTCGGTGATGCTGTCGGTGATGCCGAGCAGCTTCTCCACCGCGAGGCAGTACGCCGCCTCGTTGAACATCGGCGCGAGGTAGTCGGCCCGGGTCACGAACGTGGTGCCCTGGGTCCAGTTGCGGTACTCGAGGTTCTTCTCGATGCCGGTGTGCAGGTATCCGACGACCGGCCGGGCCTCGGTGACGGTTTCGCCCTCGAGCTCCAGGACGAGCCGGAGGACGCCGTGCGTCGACGGGTGCTGTGGGCCCATGTTGACAACGATCTTCTCGTTGCTGAGCGGGTCGATAGCGCTGGTGATGGTTTCCCAGTCACCGCCGGTGACCGTGAACACGCGACCCTCGGTGGTTTCGCGTTCGGTGGCGTATCCCGGTCCGCTGGCTGTCTGGCTCGTCATTGATAGACCCTCCGCTTGTCAGGAGGCGGAATTTCGGCACCCTTGTACTCGACGGGCACGCCGCCGAGCGGGTAGTCCTTGCGCTGTGGGAAGCCCTCCCAGTCGTCCGGCATGAGGACCCGCGTGAGGTTGGGGTGGCCGGTGAAGATGACGCCGAACATGTCGTACGTCTCGCGCTCGTGCCAGTCGGCGGTCGGGTAGACGCTGGTCACGCTAGGCACGCTGCCGCCGGCCGGGACGGCCGTCTCGAGGCGGACCCGGCGGCGGTACGTCATCGACAGGAGCTCGTAGACGACGTGCAGCCGGCGCGGGTCGCTGTTCAGGTAGTCCACGCCGGACAACGACGAGCACATCTCGAAACGCAGCGACTCGTCGTCGCGCATGATCTGGCAGACCTCGGCGATCTTCTCCGGCGCGATGTGCAGGGTCAGTTCGCCACGGTCCACGACCACCCGTTCGATCGCGTCCGAGAAGCTGGGGTAGGCCTCCTCCAAGGCGTCGTACACCTCGTCGAAGTAGCCACCGAACGGCCGCGGCGTGCCCGCCAGATCGGGACGGCGGCGGACCAGACCGCCGAAGCCGGAGACGTCGCCGGTGCCCTGGATGCCGAACATGCCCTTCTCGGGGCTGGGCGGGGTCTGCGCGGGTGCGTCGATGTCCGCGCCGACCGGCTCGGCTTCGACCGGTACGCCACCAGTGGGAGTGGGTTCGATGCTCACGAGTCCTCCCGCAGGTGCGGATGCAGCTTCATCCAGTTCTCGATGCGCAGCTGCTCTTCGCGGCCTTCCTTGACCGCCTGGATCCACTCGGCCCGCCGGGCCTTGTCGACGCGGTACGACGACGGTATGTCCCACGGTTCGACGGCCGGCAGCTTGCCCTCGGCGCGACGCTGCTCGAGCATCTTGCGACCGTTCGGGCCGAGCGGCGTGGCCATCACCTTCTCGCGCATTCTGAGAATGGCGTCGATCAGCATCTCGGGCCGCGGCGGGCAGCCGGGCAGGTAGATGTCGACCGGGACGATGTGGTCGACGCCCTGCACGATCGCGTAGTTGTTGAACATGCCGCCCGAGGACGCGCACACGCCCATCGAGATGACCGAACGCGGCTCCGGCATCTGGTCGTAGATCTGCCGGACCACCGGGGCCATCTTCTGGCTCACCCGGCCCGCGACGATCATGAGGTCGGCCTGGCGGGGCGATGCCCGGAAGACCTCCATGCCCCAGCGGCCCAGGTCGTAGTGCGGGGCGCCGGCGGCCATCATCTCGATGGCGCAACAGGCCAGGCCGAAGGTGGCGCCCCAGAACGACGACTTGCGGGCCCAGTTGGAGAGCTTCTCGACCGAGGTCAGCAGGATGCCGCTGGGCAGCTTCTCTTCGATTCCCATAATGATCAGTCCCAGTTGAGGCCGCCGCGTCGCCACACGTACGTATAGGCGATGAAGACGGTGAGGATGAACAGCAGCATCTCCACGAACCCGAAGACGCCGAGGGCGTCGAATGACATGGCCCACGGATAGAGGAAGATGGTCTCGATGTCGAAGATGATGAACAGCATCGCGGTGAGGTAGAACCGCACCGGGAAGCGGCCGCCGCCGATCGGCTGGGGTGTCGGCTCGATGCCGCATTCGTACGCGTCGAGCTTGGCCCGGTTATAGCGCTTCGGACCCACGATCGGCGCGATGGACACCGAGAAGAGCGCGAACAACGCGCCGAGAACGAGCAACCCGACGATCGGTACGTAAGGATTGAGCGTCATGTTGTCTCCTGCTCGTCCTTTCCAGCACTGTCGGCCGGTTCACACTATTGATCCGGTCGGAGTCCGGTCCAACCGGGGGTGACCTGGGGCATCACACCGAACGTCCCGGCCATGGCGGGGCGAAGTGCAGTCGGTCATGAGCCAGATGGGCATGCCCTCCTGGCCCTCGCTGCGCTCGGTGCAGTCGGTCATACCGCGGGCGCCACTCTGGTCAAGCCGTTGATGATCCGGTCCATGGCGTCCCCGCCGCGGGGATCGGTCAGGTTCGCCAGCAGCCTCAGCACGAACCGCATAAGCGTCGGGTGCGGCATGCCGTGCTTGGTGGCGATCCGCATGATGTGCGGGTTCCCGATGAGCTTCACGAATACGCCACCCAGGCGGTAGTACCCGCCGAAGCGCACCTTGAGCTCCGCCGGGTAGGCCTGCAGCGCGCGCTCCCGGTCGGCTCCCGGGGTCCGGGCCAGCGCCTGGACCGCCACCTCGGCGGCCAGCTCGCCGGACTCCATCGCATACGCGATGCCCTCGCCGTTCATCGGGTTCACCATGCCGCCCGAGTCGCCGACCAGCATCACGCCGCGCGTGTAGTGCGGCACCCGGTTGAAACCCATCGGCAGCGCGGCACCGAGGATCGGGCCGTCGGCGTTCGCCTCCTCGCACAGGCCCCAGTCCGGCGGCGTCGTGCCGAGCCAGTCGGTGAGCAAGGACCGGTAGTTGGTCTTGCCGAACGCGCTCGACGAGTTGAGGATGCCGAGCCCGACGTTGACCCGCCCGTCGCCGAGCCCGAAGATCCAGCCGTACCCGGGCAGCAGCCGCTCGCTGTCCTCCGCACTCCGCAGCTCCAGCCAGGACTCCAGGTAGTCGTCCTCGGCGCGGGCCGGTGAACGGTAGTAGCGGCGTACCCCGACGCCGATCGGCCGGTCCTCGCGCTTGGCCAGACCCATGGCGAGCGGCAGGCGCCCGGACACGCCGTCCGCCGCGACGATCAGCGGCGCGCGGTACTCCACGGGCTCCTTGCCCGGACCGGCCTGCCCAACGACCCCCACGGCGCGGCCGTCGTCGTCCAGCGCCGGGCCGGTCACGTTCACGCCCGTACGGAGCAGCGCTCCGGCCTCGACCGCCCGCTTGGCCAGCATGTCGTCGAAGTCCAGCCGGGTACGCACCAGGCCGTAGGCCGGGAAGCTGGCCAGCTCGGGCCATTCCAGCTCGAGGCGCACGCCGCCGCCGATCACCCGCAGACCCTTGTTCCGCAGCCAGCCGGCCTTCTCGGAGGTGTCGATGCCCATCCGGATCAACTGCCGGGTAGCGCGCGGTGTCAGCCCGTCCCCGCAGACCTTCTCCCGGGGGAAGTCGGCCTTGTCGAGCAGCAGGACGCGAAGGCCGTGGCGAGCCATGTGATAGGCCGCGGCGGAGCCGCCGGGCCCCGCGCCGACCACGATCACGTCGGCCTCGTCGGTGACGGGGCCCGATGCTGCGTGGTGATCGTTCACGGCTCACCTCCGTCTCGCGCCGGGCTCGTGAAACGGTTCACAAGCTACCCCAGGTCGGAGTCTAGGACGGTCATCGAGGGGCGTGGGGCTTAGGGAACCCTAACCATTCCCCGACTGCGTCACGCCCCTCCTGGGCGAGCTTTCACGCCCTGGTGGCTCGATGCAGGGCCACGATGCCACCCGTCAGATTGCGCCAGCCGATTCGGGCCCACGGACCCGCATCCGCGATGCGGGCGGCCAGCCCGGCCTGGTCGGGCCAGGCTCGGATCGACTCGGCGAGATAGATGTACGCGTCGGGGTTGCTGGCGACGCCGCGGGCGACCGCAGGCAAGGACCTCATCAGGTACGAGAGATAGACGGTACGGAACGCCGCGTTGGTCGGATGGCTGAACTCACAGACCACCAGACGTCCACCCGGCCGCGTCACCCGGCCCAGCTCGCGCAGCGCCGCGCCGGCGGCCACCACGTTGCGCAGCGCGAACGAGATCGTCACCGCATCGAACGACGCGTCCGGGAACGGCAGCCGGAGCGCGTCGCCAGCCACCAGCGGCACGGTTGGCCGGGTCCGGCGGCCCGCCCGCAGCATTCCCACGGACAGATCAACACCCACCGCGAACGCGCCGGACCGGCCCAGCTCCTCGGTCGAGACGCCGGTGCCGGCGCCGACGTCCAGCACCCGCTCGCCGGACCGCAGGCCGAGTGCGGCGCGAGTGGCCCGCCGCCAGCCGCGGTCCCGGCCGAACGACAAGACGGTGTTGGTCAGGTCGTACCGCTCGGCCACGCCGTCGAACATCTTGGCGACCTCATGCGGCTGCTTGTCCAGGTTTGCGCGCGTCACGGCTGTTCACTCTGCCATGCGGCCGCACGCAGAACGGGCGGGATGGTGGCCCATCCCGCCCGCCCCTGGTGCGTTATATATACGACCGCCATCGGTCGGGTCCGAGCCCGTCGCCGACGCTGATGGCAGCAGGCGACGTCCTGACTAACTTGGCCTTACGCAGGCAAGGTAGCCAGCAGGAACACCCTCGTACAGAAAGACACGTCGCTCGTTACGAAGGAGCAATCCGGCCCTGTGCACGGGGCCCATCCCCACTCGTACAAACGGTCAACCCGACCGGCTGTATGGCCAGTGACACCCCTCAATGCAGGGGTCCACCATCCATCGATCGCCACGCTCGCGCACACCGACGTCTCGCCCGAGGCATCGAACCCGACGGATGCATCGAGTGCTGCGAACTATCCGAGATAGGGGGTGTCGGCTCTGGATAGCCGCCTCAGGAGACGTCGACGAGCGGGAGCGAGCGGCCCGCGCCGCCGCCCGGCATGGCGATCGACGAGAAGTGCGAGACGACGCGCTCGTCGGTCGGGTCGTCTGCGGGTGTGCGGTGCACGGCCAGGTGCCGGTAGAGCGTGTCGCGTTGTGCCGGGACGCGGTCGGCCGTACGGATCATCCAGATGAGTTCGTGCAGGTTGGAACGGTGCCGGGCGCCCGCCGAGGAGATTACGTTCTCCTCGAGCATGATCGAGCCGAGGTCGTCGACGCCGAGGTGCAGCGAGAGCTGTCCCACGTCCTTGCCGGTGGTCAGCCAGGATGACTGCAGGTGCGCCACGTTGTCGAGGAACAGCCGGGACACCGCGATGAACCGCAGATATTCCAACGTGGTCGCCTGGGTGCGGCCCTTGAGGTGGTTGTTCTCCGGCTGGTACGTCCACGGGATGAACGCCCGGAAGCCACCCTTCGGCCCGGCCGGCTCGACCGCCGAGTCCACGTAACCGTTCGCGATGGCACGGTCCTGCACGTCCCGGATCATCCGGATGTGCTCGATGCGTTCGGCGTTCGTCTCGCCCGTACCCATCATCATGGTGGCCGTGGAGGACAGGCCGTTGCGGTGCGCGACCGCCATGACCTCGAGCCACCTCGCGCCGCTCTCCTTGAGCGGCGCGATCGCCGTGCGCGGACGGTCCGGGAGCATCTCGGCGCCCGCGCCCGCGATCGAGTCCAGGCCGGCGGCCTGAATCCGCAGCACCGCCTCCTCGACCTCCACGCCCGAGACCCGGGCCATGTGCATGATCTCGCTGGGACCGATCGAGTGGACCGCGAGCTGCGGGTACGCGGCCTTGACGGAGGAGAACAGGTGCTCGTAGTACTCGACGCCGTAGTCGGGGTGGTGGCCGCCCTGCAGCATCACCTGCGTCGCGCCGAGTTCGACGGCCTCGGCGCAGCGGCGCAGGATCTCCTCCATCGAGTGCGACCAGCCCTCGGCGTGCTTCGGCGCCCGGTAGAACGCGCAGAACTTGCAGGCCGTGACGCACACGTTGGTGTAGTTGATGTTGCGGTCGATCAGGTACGTGACGATGCCGTCCGGGTAGCGGCGGCGCCGGACCGCGTCGGCCGCCTCGCCCAGCTCGTGGAAGGGCGCGTCCGTGTAGAGCAGCAACGCCTCCTCGGGCGTGATCCGGCCGCCGTCGGCGCCGCGCTGCAGGATGCTGTCGATCTCCGGGTTCGCCGTCACGCCTCGAAGCGTACGTGCCGGGTGCTCCGCCCGTCAGCGGCACGGGTCACCGGGCGCCTTGGTTGATGAGCGCGCCCAGGCCGTCGAGCACGCGCTCGAGGCCGAACTCGTACGCGTGATCGGGGTTGTAGGCGCCACCCAGCACGGCGCCGGCCGCCGAGCCGATCCGGGTCGCGGTCGGGTAGGCGTGCGGGTTGAAGACTTCCGCCAGGACCGGCCCGTTCTCCTCCCACCACTGCATGTCGGTCTGCTGGCTCCGCTCGGCCGCCGTCCGCGAGTCGGCGGCCGCGCGGGCCGCGGCCTGGACAAACCCGAGGAGGTACGTCAGCGCCGAATCAGTCTGCACGTCGTCGAGTCCCGTGCCGGCGAACGCCCGCAGTTCATGCTCGTATTTCGCGGCCATGCCGGGACCGAGCGGCGGACGGCTGGCCGGCAGTCCGGCCGCCCAGGGGTGGCGCTCGTAGAGCGCCCGGTTCTCCTCAGCGATCGCCGCGAGGCGGTCCCGCCACGGCTTTTGTGCCGTTTCGGCGCGCGACATCTGCAGGTAGAGGCGATCGAGCATGAGGTCGAGCAGGGTCGCCTTGTCCGGCACGTACGTGTAGAGCGTCATCGGGACCACAGCCAGCTCCTGCGCCACCCGCCGCATCGACACAGCGTCCAGCCCTTCCGCATCGGCGAGCGCGATCGCCGCCTCGACCACCCGGGTGACGCTCAGACCCTGGGGGCGCCCCTTCCGGCGCGGCTGCGCGCGGTCCGGGAACCACAGCAGCTCGATGGTGCGTCGCGCCTCGGCCACGGGATGCGCTCCTTTCTTGTACACTGTATTCTATACGGCGTACAGCTGGTTGGGGGTTGGCCATACACATCACCGGGTCCGCTATCTCGCTCACCGTCGACGACGTCCCCGCTTCCAGCAAGTTTCTCGCCGACCACTTCGGCTATACCGAGCGGATGGCGGCCGACGGCTTCGCGTCGCTCAGCCATGGCGACGCCGGCCTGGGCATCGTCTTCCTCCGCCGCGGCATCGAGACGCTGCCCGACTGGCTCCGGGACCAGCGGGCGGACGGTGTCATCGTGGCCTTCGTCGTGAACGACCTGGCATCCGAGCTGGAGCGGCTTCGCGGCGAGGGCGTGCCGATCACGCTGCCGGTGCGCGAGGAACCCTGGGGCGAACGGCTCTTCATGGTCGCCGATCCGAACGGCGTCCAGTACGAACTCGTGGAGTGGGTGCGCCCGGCTGTCACAGGTGCTCGTTAGGCTCCACGGGACTGTGCTGAGTGGGGTGGTTGTGCTCGTCGTACATAGCGGATGGGTGCCGCGGGCGGACGGTCCCGGGCTCCTCGCGCTCTGGGCCGAGGACCCGGAGCTCCCGCAGACCGCGTCCTCGCGCGCCCGGCAGCGGCCGCATCCGTTCGCCGTGCCGGCGGCGTCGCTGACCGCCGGCCTGAGCGGGTCGTCCGACGACATCCGCGAGGCGCTCGCGAAGGCCGTCGACGGCTCGCTGCCGCTGCACCTTCCGGGTACGGCACGCGGACCCCTGCCGTCGCCGGAGACCGGGAGCGAGACGGTACGTCGCGGCGTCGGGCTCGGCACCTGGGTGGTGCCCGCGCTGCTCCTGCCGGGAGATGCCGCGCTGGCCGCGCTCGGGGCGCTCGCCGATCCGGATCCCGACGGTCCCTGGGTTGCGGCGGCGTCGCTGCGCTACTTGTGCGTACTCGCCGGGCACGCCTGCGACCTCGCCCGGCGGGGGCGGATGCTGCCGCAGCTGGCGACGGAGGGCGCGGTGCCGGCGGCCCGATGGCGACCGGTCGTGACGGGCGCGGACGCGGCGACGTACCGAGACTTCGCGGTGGCGATGCCGCCCGTCTGTCGCGCCGCGTCGCCGGACGCCGGGGTCGGCCGGACCTTGCGGGACGCGCTGGACGCCCTCGTCGACGCTGCGGCCCGGGCCGCGATGCCCGAGCGGCTTCTCTACGGTCACCGCCCGGGCCCGCGGGCGCCGCTGCCCGACCGGTGGGCCGTGGCCCTGACCGCCGCGGACCCGGCGCTGCCCGACGCCGCGCCGGCCGAGGTGGCGGAGTTGGCGAAGGCGCTCGGCGACTGGATGCGCGCCGCGCGCGACGCCCACGGTCCGATCCGCGTCAGCTTCCGCTTGGTCGAACCGCTACCGGGACTCGACGAGTGGCGGCTCGAGTTCGCGCTGCAGTCAGCCGAGGACCCGAGCCTGTACCTGCCGGCCGCGGAGATCTGGGCGGGCGGTCGCATGCCCGGCCTGTCCCAACGCGCGGACGAGTCCTTGCTGGCCGGGCTCGGCCGCGCGGTACGGCTGTTCCCGGCGCTGCACGAGGCGCTGCTCGAGGCCGAACCCGACGGGATGACGCTGGACACCGGGTCGGCGCACGACTTCCTGCGGCAGGCGGCGCCGCTCCTGCAGGCGGCCGGGTTCGGCGTGCAGCTGCCGGCCTGGGCCGGTCGCAAGGCGGTGGGGCTCAAGCTGACCACCCGCTCGCGGGGCTCGTCGCGCGCGGTCGCCGGCTCCGGGTTCGGGCTGCAGGAGCTGGTCGACTTCCGGATCGACCTGGTGATCGGCGATGGAGTGGTGGACGCCGCCGAGCTTGCCGAGCTGGCGCGCCTCAAGGTGCCGCTGGTCCGGGTGCGCGGGCAATGGGTCGAGCTGGACGACCGGCAGCTCAAGGCGGCACTCAAGGCCGTGGACCGGCGGCGCGAGGGCGAGCTGACCGCCGGCGAGGTGCTGCAGCAGGTGGTCGACGGCGGCGACGAGGACCTGCCGATCGTCGAGATGGACGCGGACGGCATGCTCGGCGACCTCATCTCCGGGCAGGCGGCGGAGCGGCTGGCACCGGTTCCGACCCCGGCCGCCTTCGAGGGAACGTTGCGGCCGTACCAGGAACGCGGCCTGTCCTGGCTGCATTTCCTGGCCAAGCTCGGGCTGGGTGGGATTCTGGCCGACGACATGGGCCTGGGCAAGACGGCACAGACGCTGTCCCTGCTGCTGGCGGAACGCGCCGACGCCCGTTCCAGTAACGCCGCCGATGTCAGCACCGGCTCGGCCGCGCCCGCCGGATCCGGGCCGGATCCGGCCAGCGAGCGGATTCTGCCGACGCTGTTGATCTGCCCGATGTCGCTGGTGACCAACTGGCAGAAGGAGGCCGCACGCTTCGCACCGTCGTTGCGGGTGTACGTCCACCATGGAGGGACACGCAAGCGCGAGGACGACCTGCTCGCCGCAGTGGCCGATGCCGACCTGGTCATCACCACGTACGGGACGGCGCTGCGCGATCTCGCCGCACTGCGGGACATCGCGTGGGGACGAGTCGTCTGCGATGAAGCGCAAGCCATCAAGAACAGTGGTACGCGCCAGTCGCAGGCAGTCCGCGCCATCCCTGCGCGTACCCGGCTGGCGCTGACCGGTACGCCGATGGAGAACCACCTCGCCGAGCTCTGGTCCATCATGGAGTTCTGCAATCCCGGTCTGCTCGGTCCGGCGAAGCGGTTCCGGCGCCGGTTCCAGGAGCCGATCGAGGTACGCCAGGACGCGGATGCGACCGCGGCGCTCAAGCGGGCCACCGGTCCGTTCGTGCTGCGCCGGCTCAAGACCGACAAGACGATCATCTCGGATCTGCCCGAGAAGAACGAGATGAAGGTCTGGTGCCCGCTCACGCCCGAGCAGGCCACGCTCTACGAAGCCGTGGTCGAGGACATGATGGCCGTGATCGCCGACAGCGAGGGCATCCAGCGGCGGGGCAACGTCCTGTCCGCGATGACGAAGCTCAAGCAGGTCTGCAACCACCCGGCTCACCTGCTCAAGGACGGTTCACGGTTGCCGGGGCGGTCGGGCAAGCTGGCCCGGCTCGAGGAGTTGGCCGAGGAGATCATCGAAGACGGCGACAAGGCGCTGATCTTCACGCAGTACGCCGAGTTCGGCGCGATGCTGCAGCCGTACCTGGCGGCGCACCTGGATCGGCCAGTCCTCTGGCTCCACGGTGGCCTCGCCAAGCCGAAGCGGGACGAGCTGGTCGAGCGGTTCCAGAACGACGACGAGCCGATGCTGTTCCTGCTCTCGTTGAAAGCGGCCGGCACCGGCCTGAACCTGACGTCCGCCAACCACGTCGTCCACTTTGATCGCTGGTGGAATCCGGCCGTCGAGGATCAGGCCACGGACCGGGCATTCCGCATCGGACAGTCGCGCAACGTGCAGGTCCGCAAGTTCATCTGCACCGGGACGCTGGAAGAGAAGATCGACGCGATGATCGAACGCAAGAAGGCACTGGCGTCTTCCGTGGTCGGTACCGGCGAAGACTGGATCACCGACCTGAGCACCGACCAGCTGCGCGAGCTGTTCGCGCTCGATCCCGTGGCGGTGAGCTGACATGCCCGTCGACGCGAATGGGCGGTTCTTCCAAGGCGGCAAGCCGATCCACGTGGACGGCGGCATCGCCGTACGTGCCAAGCGCGGAAAGATCGGCGAGCAGTGGTGGTCGCGCCGCTTCGTGGACATCCTCGAGAGGATCTGCGACGGCGGCCGGCTCTCCCGCGGGCGCTCGTACGCCCGCAAGGGCCAGGTCATGGGGTTCGACGTCCTGCCGGGCCGGGTTCGCGGCCAGGTCCAGGGCTCGCGCACGAAGCCATATCAGGTGACGATCACGATTGCCGCGTATGACGACTCGGACTGGGCGCGGATCGAGCAGGCACTGGCGTCGCAAGCGCTGTTCCGTGCCGCGTTGCTGGCCGGTGAGATGCCGCACGAGATCGTCGACGTCTTCGACTCTCTCGACCGACCGTTGTTTCCGTCCAGGTTGGACATGAAGTGCTCATGTCCGGATTGGTCGGTGCCGTGCAAGCACGCATCAGCGGTGCTGTACGTGCTGGCCGAGGCGTTCGACGACGATCCGTTCCTGGTGCTCGCCTGGCGCGGGCGTCCTCGCGACGAGCTGCTCGCCGCCCTGCGCGGCATGCCCGAGCCGCTCGAGACAGCGGATCCACTGGCCGTCGACGACATCCCGCTGGAGTCACGCCTCGATGACTTCTACTCCCCCGGCATCTCTTTGAGCCGCCTGCGCGAGCGCCCCACCCGCGTCAGCGCACCGCCGGAGTTGCTGCTGCGCGTCCTCGACGCCCCGCCGATCCGCGTCCGCCACATACCGCTCGTCGACCTGCTCCGGCCCGCCTATCGCGACCTGGCGCAGGAGTGACGCCGCGTCCACCGTGAACGTGTCCACGGTGGACGCGGCGGCAGGGACGGGTCAGCCCTTGTGCCACTTCTGGTTGGCCCCGCCGTGGCAGTCCCAGAGCTGCAGGCGAGCGCCTTCGTTCCCGTTCCAGTCCTTGATGTCGACGCACTTGTTGGCCTGCGGGTTCACCAAGTCGCTGGCCGCGTTCAGGACGAACTGCTGGGCACCCGTACCGTTGCAGGTGTAGAGCTGCACGACCGCGCCGTTCGCGGTCGAACCGCCGGCGACGTCCATGCACTTGTTGTTCTGTGATTGCAGAGCGCCGCCCGCGAACGTCCACTTCTGGGCGTTGGTCCCGTTGCAGTTCCACATCTGCAACGGCACGCTGTCCGAGAAATTGGAGCTGGGCACGTCGATGCACTTGCCGTTCCAGTTGCTGATCACGGGCACGCCGGTGGGAGGCGGCGGGTTCGACGGCCCGCCGGCGCCGAACGGCGTGAGGATGATCCCGGCCGAGCGCGGATCGCCGTCGTTGACCAGCGACTCGAAGTTGCCCACGTCGTCAAACGCGAACGCGTACGCCTTACCGTCCGCCATGTTCGCGTGGATGATCTTGGCGTACTGGTTAGTCGGATTGTTCTTGTAGAAGTCGGCGGCGTTCAGGCTCGGCTGGGTGTCGATGGTGCCGAGCGTGCCGCGGTTCAGCGCGGCGCAGAGCGTCCGCGAGATCGGACCGACGACCAGGTCGTTGGGCGCGGGCAGATCGCCGTCGCAGCCCCAGACACTGGCGCTGCTGGGCCGGTTGAACGACGCGACCTGCTGGCCGGAGGTGTTGGTGAAGTTCATGACGTTGCCGGACGTCCGCCCGAAGAACTTCGTGTTGGGCTGGTCCCCGAATGGAACGACCGTGAGCGTCTTCCCGGTGTACGCGTTCCACGCCGAGCTGATGTACGAGTCCAGGTAGGTGGCGCTGAGCAGGCCCGCCCCGGCCGCCTTGCCGGGTGCGAGCACGCGCAACACGGTCCCGTCGGAACGGGTGTAGACGGTGTTGCCCCAGCCGGACTGGGAGCGGATCCCGTTGATCACGTTGTCGCGGCCGTTGTTGAGCAGCTCACCGGTCTTCTTCGTGACACCGCTACTGCCGGTCACAGTAACCGCGTGCGGCACCGCGAACATGTCCACCTGCGAGCTGTTCAGCCACAGGCCGGCGTCGTTATAGGTGAATTCGCTCCAGTCGAAGAGGATGTTCTGGTTCGGGTCACCGTTCGCCCACGGCGCCGGCTGCACCAGGCCGTCCGGGGTGAGGAAGAACTTGAGCTTTTCGCCCAGCGAGAAGTAGACCCGGCCGGAGAAGCCGCGCGGGAACTGGACTGTCGTGCTGCCGCCGTTGCCCGGACCGCCGATCGCCACGTCGGGCGCCGGCGAAGGCGGGATCTGCCCGGCCGGCCAGGGCGTAAACCCGCCGCCTTGGTTCACATAGCCGAGCCGGCCGGTGCTGAGGTTGATGCCGATGACGTACAGGTAGACCGCGTTGCCGCGGCCCGTGTTGTTGGTGACGGTGACGGGCAGCAGGGCCGGTCCGACAGCCTGCGCTGGGGATGAGACGAACGCGGCCGCGGGGAAGGCCAAGGCGAGCGCGGCGAGCGCGCTCACGGCCGTTCTTCGGGTACGCACGGGGGACCACCTCAATTCCGTTGGATGGCACGGATCCAGCCCGTCTCGGGCCGGGGACGGGTGTGCGCGGGCGCGCCGCTCGCCGGCCTGGCCGGGGCCGTGGAGAGCGCTCTCACAGAATCCGGTGATGAACATCGCGTGTCAATAGATAACGGCTGATGTATTACCGGTTTGTTTCCGGCCTGCCTCCGGCATGGGTACTCCGGGCGTCCTCACCAACGCGACATACGCTCGGATCATGATTGACATGAGCTACCGCCGGCTTGGCCGTTCCGGCCTCGTGGTCTCGGTTGTCGGCCTGGGCTGTAACAACTTTGGCCGCAAGCTGGACGCGGACGGCTCCCGGGCGGTCGTGGATGCCGCGGTGGACGTGGGGATCAACCTGTTCGACACCGCCGACATCTACGGCACCCCGCACGGCACCTCCGAGGAGATGCTCGGCGCCGCGCTCAAGGGACGCCGGGACGACGTCGTCCTGGCCACGAAGTTCGGCATGGACATGGCGGGCATGAACGGCCCGGATCACGGCGCCCGCGGATCCCGCTCGTACATCATCCGGGCGGTGGAGGCGTCGCTGCGCCGGCTCGACACCGACTACATCGACCTGTACCAGATGCACACGCCGGACCCGGCCACCCCGATCGACGAGACGCTGTCCGCGCTCGACGATCTGGTCCACGCCGGCAAGGTGCGCTACCTGGGCAATTCGAACTTCGCGGGCTGGCAGATCGCGGACGCCGACTGGACCGCGCGGACGGCTGGCGTGACGCCGTTCATCAGCGCGCAGAACCAGTACAGCTTGCTGCATCGCGACGTCGAGATCGAGGTCGTGCCCGCGTGCCAGCACTTCGGCCTAGGCCTACTGCCGTTCTTCCCGCTGGACAGCGGCCTGCTCAGCGGCAAGTACCGCCGCGGGGAGAAGCCGGCCGAGGGGACTCGGCTGTCACTGGAGCGCTATCAGCGATGGCTCGACGGCGCCGACTGGGACACGATCGAGGCGCTGTCCGCGTACGCGGCGGAACGCGGGCGCAGCCTGCTCGACGTCGCGGTCGCCGGCCTGGCCGCACGACCGGCCGTGACCAGCGTGATCGCGGGTGCGACCACCCCGGATCAGGTGCGCGCCAACGCGGCGGCCGGCACGTGGCGGCTAAGCCCCGAACACAAGACCGCCCTGGACGAGCTCCTGGCCCAATCCAGCCGAAGGGTAACGAGCGAGCACCGCCGGTGAGATGCCGCACCAAGCGGAGCAAGCCTGCGAGCGCCGCCGGTGTGATGCCGCGCCAAGCGGAGGGAGCCTGCGAGCGCCGCCGGTGAGATGCCGCACCAAGCGGGCGAGCGCCGCCGGTGAGATGTCGCACCAAGCGGAGCGAGCCTGCGAGCGCCGCCGGTGTGATGCCGCACCAAGCGGAGGGAGCGCAGCGACCGCAGCGACTGCGGCATCTCACCGGGTCTACGGCGCGAGCCGCCGAGCGAGGCGAGGCCAGCCAGCTCAGCGACCGCAGCGACTGCGGCATCTCAGCGGTTATCAGGCGCGAGCCGCCGAGCGACAGCGAGGCCAGCCAGCTCTGCGAGCGCCGCCGGTGTGATGCCGCACCAAGCGGAGGGAGCGCAGCGACCGCAGCGACTGCGGCATCTCAGCGGGTTATCAGGCGCGAGCCGCCGAG
>DASYTU010000218.1:0-3531 GCA_036001925.1 Actinoplanes sp. | reverse complement strand
AACCTGCGGGAGAAGAGCGCCGAGCGGGTTGCGGCGCGGCAGGCCGCCGCCGAAACGCAGGTCGCCACCGAGCTCGATCGGCTCGACCGGTACTTCGCCGCCATCCTCGCCGACAAGTCCGATGCGGACGCGGAGCGTACGATCACCGCGCTGCACGAGCGACGCCGGACCGAGGAGGTGCGCCGGCACCAGGTCAAAGCGATCGTGCACCCGTTACAGCTCGTCGAGGCTCGGGTCCTGGTGCAGCGCGTCGAGTGGGAGCTTCGATCGGCGCATGGCCGGCGCGGCCAGCTCGCGGCCCAGCGGCCGCTCGCGGGAATGGCTACGTGGACGGTGGCGTGCCCACATTGCGGCCGCCCGCCCACGGAGCTCGTCGTGTGCCGGCACGAGGAGGGGCACTGCGCCTGTGACGCGTGTTCGATGCGTTGCTCCGTGTGCGCCGAGGACTTCTGCGCCGATCACGGCATCGCCCGCTGCCGAGTGGACGAGCAGCCCGCCTGCGAGGAGCACGCGCGCGTCTGCCAGTCCTGCCGGATGGAGCACTGCTCGACCCACGAAGGAGTTTGTGCAGAGGGCGACCACCCCGCCTGCTTAGCGTGTCTCGAGGCCTGCGGCAGCTGCGGGCGGCGCGTCTGCAATCGGCACGCGGAGCAGAGCCGGCCGGACGCGCCCAAGGGCAGCCGCCGGTTGTGCGCCACGTGTGTGCGCTACTGCGAGGGCGGGACCAACGAACCGGTGGGCGTGGACGAGGTGACGCAATGCGCGAGCTGCAGCAAGTCCGTCTGCACGGCGCATCAGGCCGTGTGCGTGGTGGATGGGCAGGTGCACTGCTCGCGGCACCTGCGCGGCACCGACGCGTCGCGCCGCCTGGTCTGCGAGCGGCACCGGGCCGCCTGCGCGGAGGAGCCGGACGCGGTCTTCGCGTCGGATGAAGTCGCGGCCTGTCCCGTATGCGGCCAGGACGCCTGCGCTCGGCATCGCGCCGCGTGCGCTCATTGCGGCCGCCAGGTCTGCACGGCCGACCTGACTCAGCCGTCCCGCCGCTGCGCGACCTGCGCGCAGCTCGCGGCTACGGCCGAGCCGCCGGCGGAGGTCGTCACGGCTGCCCGAGCCGCGATGGGCGGCACGTCGAAGGGGTCCCGCGCCTGGCGGATCGCTCGCGATCGCAGCCATTTCGTGGTGGAGTTCGATCTCGGGTGGCGCCGCAGGACCGTGTTCACACTGCGGCATGGAGACACCGTGCCCGAGAGCGTTGTGACGCATTCGCTCGCGGGGTCGAAGCGGCGGAAGTAACGGCAAGTCCCAAAACTGCGACGGCTGCGCAACACGAGTCACCGGCCTCCGTGCACGCCTGCTACACAATCCGATTCCCAGCGTCACAACGCGAGTGTGAGACGTCGCACTGACGTTGTGCACGTTCCTTGCTCCGCTCACACAATGCGGACCAAGCGCAACAGGGCGGCCACCACGGGTTCGGTGCGCGGTGACTCGGCGCAACACGACGAGCCACGAGAGGGGCAGCGCACGACGCGGATCGCTGAAAACGAACGTGAGAACAAGGAGACGAACGATGACGCACAGGATCGTGTGGCGGACCCGCAACGCGCTCGCCGTGCTGGCCGGCTCCGGCCTGCTCGGCATGGCCGCGGCACCCCAGAGCACCAGCGTGATGGGGGAGGCGTACGGAGTCTACGCGACCACCCTGACCGGCAGCCAGGCCAAAGCCCCCCTCGCGACCGTGCCGGTCGCCGGCGGTATGGGCGATGCCGAAGCCCTGAGTGTCGGCCTCTCCGGTGTGGTCCAGGCCGAGGATCTCCTCGCCATCGCCACCGGTGCCGGCGACACGCACGACGCCAGCGCCGAAGCCAGCAGCGTCGCCGGGCGGATCAACATCCTCAGCGGGCTCATCACCGCCGAGGCCCTGGTCGCCCAGGCCAGCAGCGCAATCCACGGGACCACGGTCAACAGCAACGCCGCCGGCTCGCACTTCGTCGGGTTGCTGGTGAACGGGGTCGCCCTGCCCGCCACGCCGGCGCCCAACACGCAGGTGGCGCTGCCGGGGGTCGGCCGGGTGATCCTGAACGAGCAGGTGTTCGGTGGTGACGGCGTCAACAGCACGGCCATCACGGTCAACATGATCCATGTGTTGCTTGAGACGACCGTCACCAACCTGCTCGGCGTAACGACGACCGTGAAGCAAGGCGAGATCATCGTGGGATCTGCCGCCAGCAGCGTCGTTCGGTAGCCGCCAATGCGAACCATCGTGAAGAAGTTATTCGTCACGACTGCGGCGGTGGCGATCGCCGGACTCGCGGCGCTCGCCTGTGAGCAGGCTGCCAGACCGCTGGGGCCCGACGGCTCCGATATCGGGCCGATGTTCGATCGGCAAGGCAACGGGCCCTTCGGCATGACGGGTGGCGGCCAGATCAGGTCTCCGTCCGGCGGGAGTCACCACCAGGTTCTCGGGATCGAGATCAAGGACAAGGACCTGAACGGCGTGCCGGAAGGGAACCTCGTGTTCAGGGACATGAATCCCGCGAACCGGGTGAACAACAGACAACTCATGCTCCGAAGTGTTTCGTGGAGCTCGATAACAGCGATCAGTGGGTGTGCTGATGGAGGGATCGAAGCCACCGGGGTGCTCGAGATCACCAATACGAGCCAGCGGCACCGGTTCCGGCTGACGGCGTGCGACAACGGGGAGCCCGGCCGCGGTAGCGACTTCTTCAGGCTGGAGGTCTTCCGCGACGACGGCTCGACGCGGTTCAGCTGGAGCGGGACGCTCGTCGGCGGCAACCTCCAGGCCCACGGGATCGCGCCGTCAGTGCCGCCGCCTACGACCGGCGATCTCCGGGTCATCACGGCCACGACGGGCGCGAGCATCCCCGCGGGCTATATGGTCAGCGCCTCCGGGCCGGGCGGATCGTTCGGTCCCGCCCCGATCGGTGCTACGGACACCGTGACCCTCTCCGCGATCACCGCCGGCGACTACACGGTAACGCTCAGCCAGGTGCCCGCCAACTGCACCGTGACCACGCCGCCCCCGAACCCCCGGACTGTGCCGGTGAGTGCCGGGATGGTCACGAGCACGACCTTCAACGTGACCTGCACGGCCGTGCCGACGACCGGCGATCTCCGGATCATCACGGCCACGACGGGCGCGAGCATCCCCGCGGGCTACATGGTCAGCGCCTCCGGGCCGGGCGGATCGTTCGGTCCCGCCCCGATCGGTGCTACGGACACCGTGACCCTCTCCGCGATCGCCGCCGGCGACTACACGGTGACGCTCAGCCAGGTGCCCGCCAACTGCACCGTGACCACGCCGCCCCCGAACCCCCGGACCGTCCCTGTTCCCGCGGGTGGGGTCGGCAGCACCACGTTCAACGTGACCTGTACGGCCGTGCCGACGACCGGCGATCTCCGGATCATCACGGCCACGACGGGCGCGAGCATCCCCGCGGGCTACATGGTCAGCGCCTCCGGGCCGGGCGGATCGTTCGGTCCCGCCCCGATCGGTGCTACGGACACCGT
>DASYTU010000217.1:0-7540 GCA_036001925.1 Actinoplanes sp. | reverse complement strand
GATCGTGCTGATCTCGGTGCTCCCGATCGTCATCGAGATACTCCGCGAGCGCCGGGCCAGGAAGAAGGCCCCCGGGTCCGGCGAGCCGGACGCGGCGACTGCGGTGGGCGTCGTAGCCGCGGCCTCAGCCGCTGGCATCGCAGAGTCGATCGAGGACGAGGTGAAGGAGCACACCGAACGCTCGAACGGCCGCCACCGGGCCTGATTTGGCGGTGTCCGCGCCTAGACGGTGACGGCGGCCGGGCCGGCGAGGCGATCGAGGAACTCCGCAGGGCACTCGCCCAGCGCGTCGAGGCGACCGGCGGCGAGCGCCCGGTACGTCAGCATCGCCGCTTCCTCCAGGTTACGGGCCCGTTTATGGGCCAGCTCAACGCTGTCCGCCATGACGACGCAGCCGTGCCGGCTGAGCACCAGGCAGTCGGTCCCGTCGGCGGCCATGGCGGCCGTCAATGCCGCCAGCTCGGTGCTGCCCGGCATCCGGAACGGCACAGTGGACACCCGACGCAGGTAGAACGCATGGTCGGTGGTCACGATCCGGATGCGTTCGCCGAGCGCGTCGAGCAACAGCACGGTCTGCGGGTGCAGGTGGATCACCGCGTTGACGTCCGGCCGGGCCCGATACAGGGCCAGGTGCAACGCGAGCTCGCTGGTCGGCGCGACGCCGGCCGGCGGCAGGGTTCCGACGGCGGCGGGTGCGCCGTCGGAGATCTGCACCGGCACGAACGAGCTCCGGCTCAACCGGTCCAGCCAGGCGCCGCTCGCGCTCGCCCAGCAGGCATCATCGTCGGGGATCCGTGCGGACAGGTTGCCGCCCGATCCGCAGACCAACCCGGCTCGTACCACGTCGCGGCCCACGTACGCGAGCTGGTCGCGCAAGTCGCCGGGGACGTAGTTCACCCAGTCACTCCTCGGGTCCTCGAAGATGGACTCTGATGGAGGTCATCGGGCCTGGCGTCACGCCCTCTCATCCGGTGACGCCAGGCGTTCCGCGTCGGGTCAGCGCGCCTTCTTGGTCGCCCGCTTGCGCGGCGGGGTCAACAGGTCGGCGATGGTCGCGATCGCGGTCGGCACGAGGCGGTAGTACGCCCACACGCCGCGCTTCTCGCGCTCCAGCAGGCCGGCCTCGGTCAGGATCCGCAGGTGGTGGCTGACGGTCGGCTGCGACAGGCCCAAGGGGGCCGTCAGGTCGCACACGCACGCTTCGCCGTCCGTCGCGGACTGGATGAGGCTCAACAGCCGCAGCCGGGCCGGGTCGGCGAGTGCCTTGAGCACTCCCGCCAGTCGCTCGGCATCGGCTCGTTCAATAGGCTCGCCGGCAAGCGGCGAGATCTGAGGCATTGTCATTTCCGCCAACGCAGTTCCCACGATCTCCATCCTTCCACCAACTGCATCGATTCTCCTGCATGTGCGCAGGAACGAACCGGCTAACTTTCGGGCCGTAAGGCCGAGTTCGGTCGACGGGTCAGCTGATCGGTACGTCCACCGGCAACCCGCATGGCGGCGTACGCATCTCCATCAATCATTACCCCGACACCGACTTCGGTCTCTGCCTCCTGCAACGCCTCAGCGGCCATAGGTCGCTGCCCATCGCCGTAGAGCTCTCGATCCCGCCCCCCGGAGTGAGACGCCCCACATTGTGGATTTCCCCCAACCACGCCACCTGTCGGCCGGCGTACCTCCCGCCGCCGGCACCGTCCTGTGCTGCAGGGTCGTCCGTGCCGGGTCGGCGGCACGGCTTGCTTCACGACCCGATGAAAGCATTCCACGACGCTGCGCGACGGCTGTTTCAGTGATGAATTTACGCAGGTCGCGGTCGACTTCCATGACATCGAGCGTACTGGCTGGAACGAAAACGGAACCTTCGCCCTGCCGGGGCGGAAAGGAACTATTGGCCCAGGACATTGGCCTGCGGCATTGGAAGTATTGTTAACTGAAAAAGCCACTGTTACCGGCCGACCAAGGCATAGACGCAGCTCAAAGCGCCTACCGAAGTCGCAGGTCAAGCGCTGCCGTGATGGCCGTCACAGACCAGATTCCCAGAAAACTGCCAGCCAACTCTGAAACACGTTTGCCCATACAGCGAAAAACACTCACCAAAGCGCCACGTCCCACCCGACCGGACAGCGGGGACGGACCCCAACGTGGGTGGGCGAACGATACCCGTTCGGGTGAAGCATGAGCGTCGATGTCCCGCTCCGTCAGCTCGGCGGGCGGGACCAGTACTCGTCGTCTGAGCCTGGCTGGGGCCCGGCGGGCGGATTCGCGGCGGTATCCGGTGACGAAGCGTAGCCGGGGCGATCAACGGTTTGAGCCGGATCGGTGGGCTCCGCGGTTTTGGCGGGGTCGGCGGGTCTGGCGGGCTCAGCGGTTCTGACGGGGTCAGCGGGTTGGTCGGGCTCCGCGGTTTTGACGGGGTCGGCGGGTCTGGCGGGCTCGGCCAGATCGGCCTTGGGTCCGCTTTGATCGGGCGGCGTCGCGGGCTGCCGGGGATCGGCGAGCAGAGGCACCCTCGGCCCCGGCTCCGGGACCGACGACCCAGCCGCGGGCGTGCCCGGCGTGCCGGCCGCGGGCGTGCCCGGCGTGCCGGCCGCTGGCGTGCCCGGCGTGCCGGCGGCTGGCGTGCCCGGAGTGGCGGCCGCGGGCGTGCCTGAGCCATGAGGCGGGACGTAACCCGGTGGTGGCGCGTAGGCCGATGGATCGAAGCCCGGCGGTGGCATGTAGGCGGACGGATCAAAGCCCGGCGGCTGTCCTTGGCCGACCGGTGCGCCGGGCGGGTGGCTGCCGTAGCCGGGCGCCTGACCGTAGCTGGGTGTCTGGCCATATCCAGCCGGTGCGCTGTAGCCCGGCGCCGGAACGTAGCCAGCCGGTGCGCCTGAGCCGACCGCCGGGCCGCCAGCGCCGCCGTAGCCAGCCGGCGCGCCATAGCCGGGCGCCTGACCACCGTGGCCGGCAGCACCGCCATAGCCCGGCGGCGGCCCGTAGCCGGGCACCGGGCCGTAGCCGGCAGCCGGGCCGTGACCGGCCGGTGCGCCGTAGCCGGAACCTGGGCCGTAGCTCGGCGGCGGAGAGTAACCGGGCTGGCCGTAACCGGGCGCCGGCGCCGGCAAGCCCGGGCCATACGCCGGCGCGGCGAAGGGATCCGGGTGTTGGTGCGCCGGGACACGGCCGAAGAACGTACCGGGGCTGACGAGCAGCAGTATGGCCACCAGGGCGTACCCGACGATCTGGGCGACGGCTAGCGCGAGGTTCAGGCCCATCCAGCCGGCCGGGTACGCGTCCGTCAGCGCGGCCCCGATCGTCCCCGGACTGCCGTCCCCGCCGCGCTGGATCAACACCGCCACCGTCGAGCCGCAGCCGGCCAGCAGGCCCAGGCCGCAGATGACCCAGACCCCGATGCGGGAGGCGTTGCTGCCGCGCCGGAGGCCGAGCGCGAGCACGACGTACAACGCGAAGAGGATCACCGCGAGAACCGTGGCGATGGCCGCGGCGACCCACAGCACCGTGACGATCCCGTGTACGTCCGTGCTGTCCGCGCCGGCCGCCCCGGCACGGAACCGGTCGACCACGCCGGGCGTGACCGCGAGCGTGGCGACGGCGTAGCCGAGGCCGCCCAGTCCCATCGCGGCCAGCAGGGCGGCTGCGAGTGCAACCGTCCCGGGCCGGCGGGGCGCGGTGGCAGCGGTTGCGGGCGGCTCGACTGCGTACGACATTGACGACTCCCCCGGACGATCCGACGGCACGAACCTACCGGGAAGCCGGTGTGGACGCCGCCGATCCCCGGCGCTCAGGCGTCCGAGGTGGGGTTCGCCGGCGGCCGGTCCCCCTTGTCCCCGGGCGGGGGTGGACTCCACGGATCGGACGGCGGGATGGAGCCGGTATGCGGCGGCTGTTCCCCGCTCGGGCCCGGCGCCGGCGTCGACGGGCCGGAAGACGGCTCGGGCGATGACGGCCGATACGGCGAGGACGGCGAGGACGGCGAGGACGGAGAGGACGGCGAGGAGGTTGGCGGCGCCGAGGAGTAAGGGGGCGGCGAGGAGGGCGAGGACGAAGGATCGGGCGAGCCCGGCTGGTCGGGAGGAGGCGGGGTGGGCTGGCCCGGATACTGCGGCTGGCCCGGATACTGCGGCTGACCTGGATACGGAGGCTGGCCCGGATAAGGCGGCTGGCCGGGATAAGGCAGCTGGCCCGGGGCGGCCTGGCCAGGATAGGGGGGCCCGTACTGTGGATACGGCATCGACGGGTCCCACGCGGCCTGCGCCGGCCGGAAGTACGCGTTCGACGCTGGCAACGCCAGCAGGATGATCGCCCCGAGGATGGACAGCAGCGAGATCGCCGACAGCGTCACGGTGACCGGCGCGTACCACGACGGCAGCGCGTCCGCGAGCCGCTGCTCCACATCACTTGGGCTGGGGCCGTCGCCCGTGCTCAGGTTCATCGACCCGGTCACCGCCGTGCCGGCCAGGCCGAGACCGCTGCAGCACAGCGAGATTCCGCCGAGCACCCAGGTCGTGACGCGGGCGGCCTGGCGGCCACGGTTGTTGAAGATAGCCAGAATCGCCAGCCCGGCCGCGAACAGGATGTTGAGGACGACGCCGACCACGGTCGTGGCCACGATGACCGCCTCCGTGCCCTGGGCCGACGTGCCCGCGTACGCGTCGCGGTAGACGCGTGTGATCGTGCTTACTTCGGCCAGGGACAGCACGGCGCTGATCAAGCTCACCGCCGCGGTCACGTACAGCAGGTAGGACGAGACGGTGACAGTCGTCGGTCGCGTGCGTGGCGCCGGCGCTTGCGCGTACATCGGATAGGCCACGATGCCCCCTTTTTAGATCCACCCACGGTATCGGGTCGCTCGTTCAGGGGACGACAAGAGGCACCCCGACCCATACACTTCCATCCCGTGGCGCCCCGCTGGCAAGAGAGCACTCCAGCGACGCCGCCTGTCCGGCCGAGTCGCCGCCCCCGCCCACTGATCGCCGGGGCACAGGCAGACCGGATTCGGGCACCTTCGAAGATTGCGCCGGCCGCGTGACCACTCCGCGGCCGCCCCAGAGCTGACAAGGACCGGTGAGTCCCATGCCCCACGCAGACACCCTGACCGTCGTGCACCATGACGACACGAGAACCCGCTACCAAGACGTCCGGTACGAGCTTCACCGCGACGGCATCAGGATCTGGTCCGAGGACGGCGAGGTCGCCTTCACGGACATTCTCATGATCGAGGCCTACCGGCAACGGGAGGCCACCGAGTAGCGATGAGCAAGAAAGAGGGGCCCGAAACGGGCCCCTCTTTCGTCAGCGAGCGCGAGAAACCGAAAGTCAGCGAGCGCGTGACACCGACAGGCCGTCCTTGGCGTCGTTGAGATCCACCACGACCGTGTCGCCGTCCGTGATGTCGCCGGCCAGCAGCGCCTTCGCCAGCGAGTCGCCGATCGACGACTGCACCAGCCGGCGCAACGGCCGGGCGCCGTAAACCGGGTCGTAGCCCCGGTCGCCGAGCCACTGCACGGCCGCGTCAGTGACCTCCAGGCTCAGTCGCCGGTCCGCGAGCCGGTTACGCAGCCTGCCGAGCTGGATGTCCACGATCGCCGCAAGATCCTGCGAGGTGAGCGCGTGGAACACGACGATGTCGTCGAGCCGGTTCAGGAACTCGGGCTTGAAGTGCGCCCGGACGCTCGCCATGACCTCCTCGCGGCGCTCGTCCTCGCTGAGCGTGAAGTCGGAGATCACCGACGAGCCCAGGTTCGAGGTGAGCACCAGGATCGCGTTGCGGAAGTCGACCGTACGGCCCTGGCCGTCGGTGAGCCGCCCGTCGTCGAGCACCTGCAACAACACATCGAAGACGTCCGGGTGCGCCTTCTCCACCTCGTCCAGCAACACCACCGAGTACGGCCGGCGCCGGACCGCCTCGGTCAGCTGGCCGCCTTCTTCGTAACCCACGTAGCCGGGCGGCGCGCCGAGCAGGCGTGCGACGGAGTGCTTCTCCCCGTACTCGCTCATGTCGATGCGCACCATGGCCCGCTCGTCGTCGAAGAGGAACCCGGCCAGCGCCTTGGCCAGCTCGGTCTTGCCGACGCCGGTCGGACCGAGGAACAGGAAGCTGCCGGTGGGCCGATCGGGGTCGGCGACGCCGGCCCGAGCCCGGCGCACGGCGCCGGAGACCGCCTCGACGGCCTCTCGCTGGCCGACGACCTTGGCCCGCAGCGACTCCTCCATGCGGAGCAGTTTCGCGGTCTCGCCCTCTAGCAGCCGACCCGCCGGGATGCCGGTCCAGGACGCGATGACCTCGGCGATGTCGTCCGCGCCGACCTCCTCCTTGACCATCGGTGGCTCGGTCTTCTCGTCCTCGGCCGCGGAGGCGCTCTCGATCCCGGCGATGAGCGCGGGGATCTCCTGGTACTGCAGGCGGGACGCCTTCTCCCAGTCCGCGTCGCGCTGGGCGCGCTCCAGCTCGGCCTGCGCCTCGTCGAGCTGCTTCTTCAGCTCGCCGACCCGGTTCAGGCCGCCGCGCTCGCGCTCCCACCGCGCGTTCAGCGCGGTCAGCTCCTCCTCGCGGTCGGCGAGGTCACGCTCGAGGCGCTGCAGCCGGGCCACCGAGGCTGGGTCGGTCTCCTTGGCCAGCGCGAGCTTCTCGACCCGCATCCGGTCGACCAGGCGCTGCAACTGGTCCAGCTCGACCGGCCGGGAGTCGATCTCCATGCGCAGCCGGGACGCGGCCTCGTCGATCAGGTCGATGGCCTTGTCCGGCAGGAACCGGTCGCTGATGTAGCGGTCGGACAGCGCCGCGGCGGCGACCAGCGCGCCGTCGGTGATCTGGACCCGATGGTGGGCTTCGTATCGGCCCTTGAGCCCGCGCAGGATGCCGATGGTGTCCTCGACCGTCGGCTCGCCCACGACGACGGGCTGGAACCGGCGCTCCAGCGCGGCGTCCTTCTCGATGTGCTCGCGGTACTCGTCCAGTGTGGTAGCGCCGACCATGCGCAGCTCGCCGCGGGCCAGCATCGGCTTCAGCATGTTGCCGGCGTCCATCGAGCCCTCGCCCTTGCCGGCGCCGACCACGGTGTGCAGCTCGTCCAGGAACGTGACGATCTGGCCGTTGGAGTTGCGGATCTCCTCTAGCACGCTCTTGAGCCGTTCCTCGAACTGGCCGCGGTACTGCGCGCCGGCCACCATCGCGCCGAGGTCCAGCGACACCAGCTTCTTGTCGCGCAGCGTCTCGGGGACGTCGCCGGCGACGATCCGCTGTGCCAGGCCTTCGACGATCGCGGTCTTGCCGACGCCGGGCTCGCCGATCAGCACCGGGTTGTTCTTGGTGCGGCGGGAGAGGACCTGCACGACGCGGCGGATCTCGGCGTCCCGGCCGATCACCGGGTCGATCTTGCCCTCGCGGGCCAGGGCGGTGAGGTCGACGCTGTACTTCTCCAGCGCCTGGTACGTCTGCTCGCCCTCGGCGCTGGTCACCCGCCGCTCACCGCCGCGTACCTGGGGGAACGCCGCGACCAGCGAATCCTCGGCGGCGCCGACGCCCTTGAGCGCGCGA
>DASYTU010000216.1:0-3759 GCA_036001925.1 Actinoplanes sp. | reverse complement strand
CTGGCGGCCGCTGTCGTCGTCGACCTCGACCAGTTTGCCGTTGAGCAGCGACAGCCCGGACTCGAACGCCTGCACCCGCACGATGGTGGCCTCGCGCTTACCGGACAGCACCGGGTCGGTCGTACCGGCTGTGGGCGTCCGGGCGGGGGGCACGGACGCCGTGCCCGCCGCGGCACCCGGCGCCGTGCCCGTGCCCGCAGCGGCACCTGGTGCCGTCCCCGTGCTTGCCACGGCACCCGGTGCCGTCCCGGCACCGGCCTGGCACGCCACCAGCGCACCCGTGCACGCCAGCATCGCTGCGCCGGTAGCCCACTTCACCTTCGACATGCATACTCCTCACACACCGCCCCGCACCTTGCGCCGGGCACCGAACATGGACGCCGCGTCGGCGATCGCCGCCGACGCACCCTCGACACGCGTGTCACGGCCCGCCGGTTTCACGACTAGCGAGTTTTTTTCCGGCTATTTCGTCGGATGGCATCCCCGGCCGCGGTCTCCGCGAAGCGGTCGGACGGGTCGCTCTGCGACGCGGGCGTCCCGGCGCTGGGCCTAGTCGGTGGTTTCGGCGGGCTCCGAAGGCTCTACGGGCTCCGGAAGCGCCGCAGCGGTCGCGGGCTCCGGAAGCGCCGCAGCGGTCGCGGGCTCGGGGAGCGCCCTGGCGGGCGCCTCATTACGCAGTCGGCCGATCAGCGCGTCGATGGCGGCTATCGCCGTCAAGACGATGGCGAGCCGGATGAACACGGCTTCCTGGATGCCGAACCGGACGTAGTCACCGGCCGAGTACATGAGCTCAGCGAAGATCGAGACCACACTGGCGACGAAGACACCCAGCGAGGTGTAGACGAGGACCTTCCGGCGGCGGAACGCGCCTGCGACGGCCGCCACTACCAGTGCGCTCAGGTAACCGCCGGCCAGGGTGTCGAGCACGACCCGCTGCGGCGGAAACACCGCTCGCTCGACCGCCTCCGGCAACACCGCGCTGCCCCGGTTTACCTCACCGCTGAGCGACGCCGGTAGGACCCGGAGGGTCTCGCGGGCGTAGAGGCTCGGGTCGGCCAGGGCAAACCGGTATCCGGACGAACCGGCGTTCTGTTGTCCCCAGGCCACCATGTCCGGACAGGACAGGTAGGCCCGGAAGAACTGCGATGTCTCCCAGGCGCGGACCTTCGCGATCCGTTCGGCGGCGGGACAGTCCGGCATGCCCAGCTCGCGTTGATAGACGGCCATGACCTCGTGATTCGGCATGATCTGGTGTCGAAGCCGGTACACGAAGGTCGCCTCGGTGAGGCTGAGACCGTTCCAGGCGCGGGCGGCGTACGTGCGATCCATCACTGGCGTGATCGCGGTTACCCAGCCGACCGCAACGACCAGCACGGCCGCTGCGACAACGACTCCCCGTCTGCGGGCCTTGCGGAGCACGGCGTATGAGGCCAGCACCAGGATCAGGAAGCCGACCATGAGCCGGATCTCCGGCCGGACGAATGTCCACCAGAACGCGGTGATCGTCAGCGCGACAAGAGCCGGCCACCGTTCGCTGCGCAGAAACCAGATGAGCAGCGCCAGTACCGCCACGCCGAGGCTGATCGACAGCGACTCGGACATGATGGCGAAGTCCCAGTTAGTGACTTCGGGCAGCAGTCCGAGCACCAGTACCGCCGCGGCCGCGACCACCCGTGTACTCGTCGAACGCAGTTGCGCGTACAGCACGACCGCGAGCACGCTCCAGGCCAACGTGCCGACGGTCCATTGCGCGAGGGCGCGCGCACCGTCGCCGGGGAAGATGGCGTAGAACAGCGGCGTCCCCCACAGCCGGGGCGCGTGTCCGCCGAACGACAGCACGTCGGCAAGAGTCAGGCCGTCGCCCCCGCGATAGGACGGTGAGTCCGGCGTCGGGAACACCGGCTCGCGGAACCACACCGCCAGCCGCCCGCCGACGAAGCCTGCGAGCAGGACCACGACGAGCGGGTTGTCGCGCACAAGACTCCAGCGCACGAGCGAAACCATAGCAGGCAGCTACGCTGGTGTGACTCTAGGCGACGCCGCGCTAGCTGGGGTGAGCGGCTCCAAACTCCCGCTCGGGTCGCGCCGGGATCCGTGCCTGGCTAGGCTCCAGACTGGTTCCCGGCACGGGCTCGCGACGTGGCCTGCGACCAGGTGCCGATGGCAGGATGTGCGTCGAGCGGAAGGCCGGTCACGCCATGGTGCGCGACTTCTACGACGATGTCGTCATCGAGCTGCTGCGCGACGGCGTTCTGGATACGGGCATGAGAGTGCTCGTGGTGTGCGGTGGCCGGACCGACAGGCTGGTCATGGAGCGGTGCGGCTTTCGGGACGTGGTGATCTCCAACCTCGGCGTCCGCCCGGCCGGCAGGGATCTGGGGTCGTTCGGTTGGTCGGAACAGGACTCCGAACGGCTCGGCTTCGAGGACGAGTCCTTCGACTTCGCCGTGGTGCATTCCGGGTTGCACCACTGCTATTCGCCGCATCGCGCGTTGCTGGAGATGTATCGGGTGGCCCGGCGCGGTGTGTTGCTGTTCGAGCCGTACGACAACCTGCTCACGCGCGTGGGCGTGAGGCTCGGGATCGGCCAGGAGTACGAATACGCCGGGGTGGCTGGTGACCTGGGCCGTGACGGGCACCGCGGGGGGGTCGCGGACACGACGATCCCCAACTTCGTCTACCGGTTCACTGAGCGGGAGATCGTCAAGACCGTCCACAGTTACGCCCCCTACGCCCGGCACGACATCCGGTTCTTTTACCGGATGCGGATTCCGTGGGGTCATCTGCGTCTCCGCCGCAACCGAGGGCTCTACCTGGCGGTGCGGTTGGCGCGGCCGGTGCTGAAGCTCGTGGAGGTGTGCGCCCCGCGGCAGAGCAACAACTTCGCCGCCCTGATCCTCAAACCAGACCTTTCCCGGACGCTGCATCCATGGTTGCGACGCACCGACGGTGCCGTCGAGGTGAACAGCGACTGGCTGGCCACCCGGTACCGCACGATCACCGCGCCGCGGCCATCGCGCCAGCGTTCCTGACGCGACGCAGACGTCGCCGAACCCCCCTGATGGTCCGTGCTACCAACGCCCGAGTCCCGCGGGCGGTGCGCATCTGGTCTGGCCCATGATGATCGGATGACAGCCGTAAGTGCGGACCCTAGGAGCGCGGGCCGGTTGAGGCTGGCCGCTATCGGCGGCCTGGTATTCGTGGCCCTCTATGTCGTACACCGCGTCCTGCAGGGCAGCGGCCCCAAGGCCGGTGACCCGACGACGGTGGCCGCCTACAACGTGGCCCACCGAGCAGCGCTGCTGGGCAGCGAGATCGCCGTCGGACTGGCGTTGCCGGCGTTCCTCGTCTTCCTCTGTCCGCTGGTGCCGGTGTTGTGGCGTGCCGGTCAGGAGACCGTCGCCATGGTTCTGCTTGCTATCGGTGTCGTTTTCATCGCGATGGGCTTCGTCTCCAGCACCGCCGAAACCGCGCTCGTCGCCGTCGCTGACAGTAACCAACCTGCCGCGATCGACGCCCTCAACCAACTGCAGGGTCGCGTACCCAATGTCCTTGTCACCGCGGCACTCTCCGCCACGGTGTCCCCGAGCACTCTGGATGGCGATGTAGGGGCCGGCGGGCGTCATTGATGATGAGGACGTGGTCCGGGCGTACCGGGCCTTCATGCTCAGCAGCACGGTGAACACGAACCCGGGCGGCCGGGTATGGCCGTGGGGCGTAGCCGTCGCGTGGTGCTCATCGTGACGGCGGGCCGAGGCC
>DASYTU010000215.1:0-7873 GCA_036001925.1 Actinoplanes sp. | reverse complement strand
CTCGCCCTGCCGGCGCGATAGCCGCGGCGGCACTCGAGGCTGCTGCCATATCGTGACCGGCCCTCAGCGGGCAGGGAGCGCAGTGTTGCCTGCGTGTCGCGGGTGAGCCTTCCACGCATCGCGGTGGAGATGAATCCGGGTTCGATGCCGCAGACACCGATGCCCGATCCCGCCAGTTCCAGCCGGAGGGGGTGTCGCTGAGCCCCTAGAGGGGTGGTGTTTGGCCGCGGAGTAGGAGGCCATCAGCGGCCCTCCGATCTTCCCGCCCACCGAGCTGATCTTGATGATCCCGGCATCCGATGAGCACGGCTCGGTGGTCATGTTGACGGCGTCGCGCTCATGCTGTGGCGGTGGGTGAGAGTAGCGACTAGGCGTGGCTGATGGTGCGGGGTGAGGGACGCCCCGCTGGGCCGTGATGAATGCAACCCTGGAGGCGGTCCCGTGCGTCCTGGTGGTGTGCGGGAGGCGACGATGCCCGACGACGGCGCGGCGGTGCCCGAGCCGGCGGTGACCCGGTGGGCGGCTACGGCCGACTTCGACGCGTTCGTCCGGGCCCGGCACACGGCGCTGCTGCGCTTCGCGCACACTCTCACCGGCGACGCCGAGTTGGCGCAGGATCTGGTTCAGGACGCTCTTGAGCGCACCGGGCTGGCCTGGTCGAGACTTCAGCGCAGAGACGATCCCGAGGGCTACGTCCGCCGGATCATCGTCACCAGGTACGTCAGCTGGTGGCGGCGGCTGCGACGCGAACGCCTTGTCGCGGCGGTGCCGGAGGCCGCGTACGACGATCGGTCGGCGGCCGTGCCCGACGAGACGCTGTGGCGGCTGCTGGCGACGCTGCCGCCGAAGCAGCGTGCGGTGCTCGTGCTGCGCTTCTACGAGGACCTCACCGAGGTCGAGGTGGCCCGGGTGCTCAACTGCTCGGTTGGCGCCGTGAAGAGCAACGGCTCCCGGGCCCTGGCCCGGCTGCGGCGGACGTTGACGGCGGAAGGCGGGCGGTGATGGACCGGCTTGAGCAGGACCTGCGGCGGGTGCTGCGCGACCCGCCGCGCTCGCCCACGTCCGCTGCGGACATCATCGAGCGCGTCCACGCCGGCATGGCCCGGCGGCGGACTCGGCGCCGGGCGGCGGCCGCCTCGGCCGTTGCGCTGGCGGTGCTGCTGGTGGCCGGGGTATCAGCGGTGCTCACCCGCGACGGGAGCCCCACCTCCGCCGACATCGTGCCTTGGTTGGACGCGCCGGTCGCGCCGTACAGCCCGGCGCCGCCGGTGATCTCCTCCCCGCGGCCTACGGCCCCGGCGTGCCGGGGTACGGACCTGCGACTGGTCGGCGTCGATAGGGAGGGCGCGACGGGCCATACCGGCGACTTCGTCCAGGTAGAAAACGCGGGCCCGAGCCGATGCACCCTGTCGGGCTCCGCCGAGCTGACCGGGCTGGACGGAGCCGGCACCAGGGTAACCATCCCTGCGGAGAGTGGGACCTTCTTCGACTGGCCGGACATGCAGGAGCGCCCGGCCACGATCGACCCGCACGAGCAGGCCACGCTCACCGTCGAGACATCGATGAGCTGCGACGGCGGCGCCCCCGCCAGCACCACCAGCTACCGCCGGGTTCAGATCAAGCTTCCCGACGGCACCGCGTTCAAGGTCGCGGACCGGCTCGACTCCACCTGCCCGTTCCGCATCGACACGTGGTACCGCGCGGTGCAGCCGCCACCGGAGCCTCCCGAGCCGTGGCCCACCCTGCAGGCGCGCCTGAACGGCGTCCCGGCGACCGTACGCGCGGGCGAGCCGTTCGACTACGTCGTCGAGTTGGCCAACACCGGGTCGGCGGACGTCATGCTCGATCCCTGCCCGGCCTACACGCAGGCCCTCGCCGGCACCAGCGCCGACTACCGGCTCAACTGCGCCGCCGCGTCGGTCATCCCGGCGGGCGGGTCGGCCCGCTTCGCGATGCGGCTCACTGTCGGCCCGGATGTTCCGGCAGGCCCGGCGAAGATGCTCTGGTCACTGCACGGCTCCGCGGTAGCCGTCGGCACCGAGATCACCGTCACCCGCTAACAGTGATGATGTACGAGAGAGTCCTCCCGGCCCGGTCTAACCCACCCCCTAACTGACTTCGGGTCTTTAACGGGATCTGTCGACCGTGGCTGGGAGGACTTCTCGTCCACTCACCTGCCCATCACTGTTTTGTCCGCTTCGCCCGGCTGGTGCGTGCCCGCCCTTGACCGGTTGACGAGCGAAGGACGGACGGTTTCACGATGACACAGCAGGACATTGACGTCACCGGTGGTGTGGATACCCACAAGGACACGCACACGGCTGCGGCGCTGGACGGCGCGGGCCGCGTGTTGGGCACCGAACAGTTCGCGGCCAACCAGGCCGGGTACAAGGCCCTGCTTGCGTGGTTGCGGAGCTTCGGCCCGGTGCCGGCCGTCGGGGTCGAGGGCACCGGCGCCTACGGGTCCGGGCACCACCCGGATCAGGCTGCCCCCAGCTTCACGAGACCTGCTGCGACAGGCCCGAGGCGAAGGTCTCCCACCTCCACTCGAATCAACAGCGCCTCACGGCGCAAGGCCCCGCTCCCTCATGCCATCAGCGGCCAGAGGGCCGTGGCGAGGGCCTCAGCGAGCGTTCGGGCTGTCGAGCCGTTAGGTTCGCCATGATCGGGATTGAACTCGGCGAGCGTCATACCAGCGAAGCCCGGATGCGTGACGAACTCCGACAGCGCGGTCATCGCCTCGGCCACCGTCAATCCCTTGTTGTACAGCGGTACGTCGGCGACGGGCAGGTCGTAGAAGTCGATCACGTCGACATCGAAGTGCACGACGAAACGATGCGCGTCGAGGGTCCGCAGCGCCTGGCGGGCGGCGCCGCGCGGATCGGCCCGCACATCCCTGGCCGGGAAACGAGCGCTGGAGACCCAAGCCGTCGGGATCCTCATCCCGTTCTCCAAATCCAAAGAAACACACGCGTTCCGGAGGCAGTAGCGGCTGGCGAGGCCCGAAGCCCGCCAGGGCGGGGGCGGTGCCCGGCAGATCCAGCAGGTGGCGCACGCCAAGCCCGTCCAACACGCTTTCGGGGTTGTCCGGGTCGTTGGACGGGTCCTGGCCGCCGTCGAAGTACAGCAACGCCACCTCCTGATCGTCGGCAACCGCGGCGCTGTACAGCGCTATCGCGAGCGTGCACTCTCCACCCACCACTAACGGGACCCGGCCCGCCTCGAAAATCCGCCGCTGGCGCCACCGGCATCGTGGTCTCCGGCCATGAGTTCCTGTCCACGCTGATGCCGTGCGCGGTGATCCTGTATCTGCACCGGCCCGCGACGCATCCGGCCGAGGACATCTCCTACCTCGGCGCCGCGGACACCACGATCTCCGGATCGCGCTCCGGGCACACCCCGCTGCTGCTGCACTGGTCGCTGACCGATGGAGCAGGATTCGACGGGCACCGTCGCCGCGCCAAGACTGCCCGGGACCTGGCGGCCTACAGCCACGATCGTCTGCGCATCGGGTCTGCTACGCCCTGGCTCTGCTGGCCGAGCTGTACCGGGCCGGGACGGTCGAGCAGTCTTGCCCGCTTGCAAACCGAGGCCGCCCGCGGCGCCATGACCGACGCCGACTACTTCGTCGGTGCGCATGAGGGCCCCGCCAAGATGCGCGTAGCCGTCGACAAGATCCTCGACGACAATCACCCTCGACGCCCTCATCCGCCCAACCAGCGCCGGCAACGACATGGCCGCATGTCCGGATACCCGGACACGCTCGTCCAGGGTGGCGTCGACGCCAATGGCATATCGGCCGGCATCGGGTTCGTCGCCAAGGCGTTCACTGAGCCGCATTTGCTCGGGTACGCGTACGCCTACGAGCAAGGCGCGCACGCTCGGATAGTCCCGGCGCTTACGCCGCCCATCCCGTAGTCGTGGTTGAGGTAGCACAAGGCACGCCGGCCGCGTACGCGGGAGCACCTGCCACCGCAGGCCCGACGCCGACGCGTGCCGGTATCTGAAATGTCGGCCGTTGCCCGTGCCGTGCGGGGGATCGACGCTACGGGTAACGGAAGGAGGAGTCGTATGACCGTACCAACGGCGCCACCGCCGGCCGAATCGCCCGCGCCCGACGGCGGCCCGGAGAAGATCGACGCCGAAACACGGGTTGACCTTTACCGCACGATGGTGCTGGCCCGCACCTTCGAGGAGGCGATGCTGCGCGAGTATCACTCCGACAAGGGGCCTGGCTTCGACATCGGTAAGGGGCTTGTGCCGGGTGAGATGCACCTGGCCGCCGGGCAGGAGCCGGTCGCCGCCGGGGTCTGTGCCCACCTCACCAGCGATGACGCGGTCACCGCCACGCATCGTCCGCACCACTTCGCGATCGCCCACGGCGTCGATCTGCGCCGGATGGCCGCGGAGATCTTCGGCCGCGAGACCGGGTTGGGCCGTGGTCGCGGGGGACACATGCACCTGTTCGACCCGGACAGGCACTTCTCCTGCTCCGGCATCATCGCCGAGGGTTACCCGCCTGCGCTCGGCCAGGCGTTCGCGTTCCAGCGCAAGGGCACCGACCGGATCGCGGTTGCCGTCACCGGCGAGGGCGCGGCCAACCAGGGCGCGTTCCACGAGTCGTTGAACCTCGCGGCGTTGTGGAAGCTGCCGGTCGTGTTCGTCGTCGAGGACAACGACTGGGGTATCTCGGTGCCGCGTGCGGCGTCGACCAGCGTGCCGTCCAACGCGGTGCGCGCGGCGGCGTACGACATGCCGGGCGAGCGGGTCGAGGACAACGCCGTCGAAGCCGTGTACGCGGCGGCCGGTCGGGCCGTCGCGCGCGCTCGCGCCGGCGACGGACCGAGCCTCATCGAGGTGCACACGTTGCGCCTGTGGGGGCACTTCGAGGGCGACGCCCAAGGCTATCGCAAGGACATCGAGGACGTGCCGGGCCGCGATCCGCTTCCTACGTACGAACGCACCCTGCGCGATGCCGGACTGCTCGACGACGCCGGGGTGGAGCAGATCCGCGCCTCGGCGGCGGCTCGGGTCGAGGACGCGGTGACGTTCGCGAAGGAGAGCCCGGCACCAGATCCCGCCGGCGCCCTGCGTTACGTGTTCGCCACTGGATCTTCGGGGGGTGCCGCATGACCGCCACCGCGGAAACTCACCGCCTCACCACGGCGAGGGCCATGGTCGACGGCATCGCCGCCGAGATGGAACGCGACGAGTCGGTCATCTACCTCGGCGAGGACGTCGGCGCGTACGGCGGTATCTTCGGATCGTCGACGGGTCTTCTCGACCGGTTCGGCGCCACCCGGGTCATTGACACACCGATCTCCGAGACCGCGTTCATCGGTCTGGGCATCGGCGCGGCCGTTGAGGGCATGCGACCCATCGTCGAGCTGATGTTCGTCGACTTCTTCGGCGTCTGCATGGACCAGATCTACAACCACATGGCGAAGATCTCGTTCGAGTCCGGCGGCAACGTCAAGGTCCCGATGGTGCTCACCACCGCGGTCGGCGGCGGTTACAGCGACGGCGCGCAGCACAGCCAGTGCCTGTGGGGCACGTTCGCGCACTTGCCCGGGATGAAGGTCGTCGTGCCGAGCAACCCGTACGACGCCAAGGGTCTCATGATCTCCGCGATCCGCGATGACGGCCCGGTCGTCTACATGTTCCACAAGGGAGTGATGGGGCTGGCCTGGATGGCCAAGAACCAGCGGGCGATCGACGTGGTGCCCGACGGCGAGTACACCGTCCCGATCGGACGGGCACGGGTCGCGCGGTCCGGTGCGTCGGTGACCGTCGTGACGGTGTCGCTGTCGGTGCACCACGTGCTCGACGTCGCGGACAAGCTCGCCGGCGACGGCGTCGACGTCGAGGTGATCGACTTGCGCAGCCTGGTACCGCTGGACCGCGACGCGATCGTGTCCTCGGTCCGCAAGACCGGCCGGCTGGTGGTCGTGGACGAGGACTACCTGTCGTACGGGCTGTCGGGCGAGGTGGTGGCGTCGGTGACCGACGTGGATCCGTCCCTGCTCCGGGCGCCCGTAGTGCGGGTCGCCGTGCCGGACGTGCCGATTCCGTACGCGCACGACCTGGAGTACGCGGTGCTGCCGCGGCACGACCGCATCGAGGCGGCGATCCGCGCGGTGGCCGCGGCATGACCGAGGTGATGTTCCCGGCGCTGTCGAAGGAACGTCCGACAGCGCCGGGCATCCTCGTCACCTGGTTCGTCCGCGACGGCGAGCGCGTCGCGGCCGACCAGTTGCTGGCCGAGGTCCAGGTCGACAAGGTCTCGGTGGAGGTGCCCGCGCCGGCGGCAGGCGTCATCCACCTGCTGGTGGGCGAGGAGGCGGAGGTCCAGCAGGGGACGCCCATCGCGCGCATCGACGGGTGACACCGCGGGTGCCGAAAATCTTGTCCGTGCAGGTCACGCGGCCTGTTCGTACTCGTGGATGACGCCGCCAAGACGATCACGCCGACGGATGTCGAGCCGTGGGACCGTGGCTGGATCGGTGATCGGCTCGGGCAACGGATGTAGCGGCCGGGTGTTCGAGATCCCCCGGTGGGGCCTGTGGGCGTTGTGGTGGCGCTCGTACTCGTGCAGGGCGCGCAGGAGATGGCGCTGGTTCCAGATCATAGTCCGGTCCAGCAGTTCGTGGCGGCAGCTGTGGATCCACCGCTCGATGATGGAGCTCATGCGCGGCATCCGGACCCCGCTGAGCACTGTCTTGACACCGGCGTCGGCGAGGAGCGCGTCGAACAGCGCGGGGAACGTGCCGTCTCGATCGCGAATCAGGTACCGCGCTGTGCGGCCGGCGTCGTCTAGGTCCATGGCGAGATTCCGTGCGGCCTGGGCGACCCAGGCGGCGTTGGGATGGGCGGTGGCGCCCAGGACGCGGACGCGGCGGCTGGCGTGCTCGATCACCGCGAGGACATACAGGCGGGCTCCGGTGAGCGTGACGACCTCGAAGAAATCGGCGGCGAGGATGGCGTCGGCCTGCGAGCGCAGGAACGTAGCCCAGGTTTGCGACGTCGGCTCCGGGGCCGGGTCGATGCCCGCGTCGCGGAGGATCTCCCACACCGTCGACGGGGCGACCTTGATCCCCAACACGAGCAGTTCGCCGTGGATGCGCCGGTATCTCCAGGAGCTGTTCTCGCGGGCCAGGCGGAGCACCAACGCGCGGATGGAGCGTACTGTGCGCGGCCGACCGGCTCGCTTGGGACGGGAGGCGACCGCGTGGCGGTGAGCCATCAGGTCGCGGTGCCACCGCAAGCACCCAGCCGGGCGAGGACGTCTTGGCCGGTGCCGGCCGCCCATTGCCAGATCGCGGCGACCGAGTCGTTGCCCACGACCAGGGTCGCGCACGCGGCCAGCACCAGGATCACCACGAGCCGGTGCCGGCAGCCCCGCGCTGCGCGCGGGTCAGGCACCCGGGCGAGCCGGCCGGCCAGCGATGAGACCACCTGCTGCGGGTCGGCGGCGAGTTCGGCCTCCCACAACGCCAGGTCAGCGAGGTGGTCAACAGCAGGGCTGATCGGGGAAGATACCGGCACGAGCACGACTCCTGACATGATCTTCTGGCCTAGGAACCGAAAGATCAGCAGAAGTCGTGCTCGCCTGCTATCATACCCCATAACATAGGCGATTCAGTCATGTAACGGGACAAATAGCAACAACGACGGGGCCGTGGGCGTCACGGCCCACAGTCTCCTTCCTGTCACCAGGCCCCATGTCCCTTCACCACGACTTCGATCCCGGTCAAGCCGAGTCGAACAAAATGTTCAGGGCTCAGTTCGCCTCGGACGGTACCGCGCGCAGGACGGTCAGCGTCACGCTGTTGTCCTTGTAGGACACTCGGAACAGGTAGCCGCCCGCGAGCAG
>DASYTU010000214.1:0-4317 GCA_036001925.1 Actinoplanes sp. | reverse complement strand
GCTTCCGCGCCGGCCGCCGGCGGAGGCCATGGCGCCGGTCTGTCCAACCCGACCGGCGGGGCCGGCGGTCCGGCCGGCACGCCGTCCGGGGAAGCGTCGCTGATCCGCGGGATGAATGCGGTCTGGGCGTCGCCGTCCGGGGCGCGGTGCCGCCCGGTCGGGGAGCCCTCCGGGGTGTCCGTGGGAACCATCACTCGGCAACCCGCGCGGATCGAAGATCACTCGACCCGTCGTACGCCCGCACTGTCACGTTCCTCTCGACGGTTTCCTGGTAGCCGAGGCCGAAGTCGGCGACCGCATCGCGGAATTGTTTGACACCTTCTGCGGACTCCAACGCCCGATGCATCGCTATGGGTTCGCCGATCGCGGTGATCTTGAACGGCGGTGAGAAAACTTGGCCGTGAAGCAGCAGCGTGTTGCCGACACAGCGTACCGCGCTCGTAGAGATGACGCGGATATCCATGATCGACATTGCTTCGGCGCCGCCGGCCCACAGAGCGTTGACCACCGCCTGTACGTCCTGCTGGTGGACGACCAGATCGTCATTGTCCGGTGCTTTCGCACCGCCCTCGCCCGCCCGTCTCGAGGAGTCGTTCAGCACCACGGTGATGCCGGGGCCCTTCAGCGCGGTGAAGCCGGCGGGCCCGCGCGCGGCGTCCGCACGCTCCCGTGCGATCTTCACTGGCTGGTCCACCTTGGCGAGCTGCGCGGTGTCCTGGTCGACCTCGGCACGCAGCAGGGCGGCCCGCCGCTCCCGCTCGTCCAGGCGCGCCCGCTTGTCAGAGATGAGCTGGGCCAGCTGGGGTCGGCGGTCGTCGCGTAGCGCCGTACCGTCGGCGGTCGTCGCGGACGTCGTGAACAACAGGCCCGCGGCCAGCGCGATCAGCGGTACGCCCCAAGACCATCCCCGCTGGCGCTGGGCGAGCCGGCGCGGCTTCAGTGCGCCCAGAGCCCGCCGGAGAACGAGCCGCCACGAGGGTGCGCCGGTCGTGTATTCCAAGCCGCTGTCCCTCCCAGAATCCGCCCGAAAGCCTCGCAGGGCATTTTCCTACCCGGCGGGTGCCGGTGCGCGCGACGCCTTGACTACGCTAGCTGTCGAACAGTATTCGCTACGGGCAGCAACCGGGTCTCCGGAGCCGCTCAGCGGTGGTTTGTTCACCACTTGTTGCCCTCAGGGAGAGCACCGTGCCGAAGTCGCAGGTTCGCAAGAAGAAGGTTTACACACCGCCGACGGATATCCGGCCGGCGGCGAGCGCCGCCAACAAGAAGCCGAGTCCGGTCTGGCTTCCGGTCAGTGCCGTCGTGCTGATCATCTTCGGCATCACGTGGCTGGTGGTCTACTACCTCTCGGCGCAGCAGTACCCGGTCGAGGCATGGCGCTACTGGAACCTCGCGGTCGGGTTCGGCTGCATGGTCGCCTCCCTGGGCATCCTCTCCCGCTGGCGTTAGCCCTCCCGACACCACGTCCCGGGCAACGTCACGACAGCGCACCCCCCCGCCACCGGGCGACGGGTGCACTGTCGCGGTTTGCTATTACTCGCGGGTAACATGAGTCGGCCGAACGGCGTTGAGGAGGCACATCACATATGGGCACCGTCCAGATCGTCGCCACCGTGCTGGCGGCCGCCATAACGCTGGTAGCCGTGATCCTGGCCGTCCGCGCCGTGCTGACCATGACGTCGGTGATCCGCCTCGGCAAGCCCGACCCGGGTCGATTCGGCAACAAGGGCGCCCGGACGAAGACCATGCTCGTCGAGACGGCCGGTCACACCCGGATGCTCAAGTGGGGCGTCATCGGCGCCGCGCACTGGTTCGTCATGGTCTCGTTCATCATCCTCTTCCTGCTGGTGCTCGAGGCGTACTTCGAGGTCGTCAACCCCGGTAACGGCCTGCCGCTGATCGGTCACTGGGTGGGGTACGGCCTGGTCACCGAGCTGGTCGGGGCGCTGGGCATCGCGGGCATCGCGGTGCTGATCGTCATCCGGCAGATGAACAAGCCGGGCAAGCGCAAGCTCAGCCGCTTCACCGGCTCCACCATGTGGCAGGGCTACTTCGTCGAGGCCGTCATCGTCGGCGTTCTGATCTGCGGCTTCCTGATCCGCGGGTTCAAGGTCGCCAACAGCACGTTCGAGTTTCCCGCCTGGGCGACCCCGGTCAGCCACGGCGTCGGGGCGCTGCTGCCGGCCTGGTACAGCGGCGCCACCTGGGTCGCGCTGGTCAAGATCATTATCTCGATGACCTGGCTCATCGTCATCGCGCTGAACGTCACGATGGGCGTCGCGTGGCACCGCTTCCTGGCGTTCTTCAACATCTTCTTCAAGCGCAGCCCGGAGAAGCCCGCCGGCTCCGGCCTGGGCGCGTTGCGGCCGATGATGAGCGACGGCAAGCCACTCGACTTCGAGGAGGCGGACCCGGAGAAGGACCAGTTCGGCGTCGCCCAGGTCGAGCAGTTCACCTGGAAGGGGCTGCTCGACTTCTCCACCTGCACGGAGTGTGGTCGCTGCCAGTCGCAGTGTCCGGCCTGGAACACCGCCAAGCCGCTCTCCCCGAAGCTTCTCGTGCTGAGCCTGCGAGACCACGCCTATGCCAAGGCGCCGTACCTCCTGGCCGGTGGCGGAAAGGACGTGACCGGCGAGGAGAAGGGCACCCAGGAACAGCTGGCAAAGGTCGACGCGCTGGCGCTCGCTGAAGCCGAGCGGCCGCTGGTCGGGGGATCGGAAGAACACGGTGTCATCGACCCCGACGTGCTCTGGTCCTGCACCACCTGCGGCGCGTGCGTCGAGCAGTGCCCGGTCGACATCGAGCACATCGACCACATCGTCGACATGCGCCGGTACCAGGTACTCATCGAGTCGAGCTTCCCGTCCGAGGCCGGCGTGATGCTCCGCAACCTCGAGAACAAGGGCAACCCGTGGGGCGCGCCGCAGAACACCCGCGAGGACTGGACCAAGGGTCTCGACTTCGAGGTGCCTCGGGTCGGGGAAAAGGACGACTTCGAGTACCTGTTCTGGGTCGGCTGCGCGGGCGCGTTCGAGGATCGGGCCAAGCGGACCACGCGGGCGGTCGCGACGCTGCTGTACGAGGCCGGCGTCGACTTCGCCATCCTCGGCGAGGGCGAAACCTGCTCCGGCGACCCTGCCCGGCGCATCGGCAACGAGTTCGTCTTCCAGATGCTCGCCCAGCAGAACGTCGAGACACTGAACGAGGCCGGCGTCAAGAAGATCGTGGCGACCTGCCCGCACTGCTTCAACACGCTGGGGAACGAGTACGAGCAGCTCGGCGGCAAGTTCGAGGTCGTACACCACACCCAGCTGCTGGCCCACCTGGTCGCCGACGGAAAGCTCACCCCGGTGCAGCCGGTCGACGGCGGTGTCACGTACCACGACCCGTGCTACCTCGGCCGGCACAACCGAGTTTTCGAGGCGCCGCGCGAGGTACTCGGGAGCAGCACGACCGGGGTCACCGAGATGCCGCGCAACTCGGAACGATCGTTCTGTTGCGGCGCCGGCGGCGCGCGCATGTGGATGGAGGAACGGATCGGCAAGCGCATCAACGTCGAGCGTGTCGAGGAGGCGCTCGCCACCGGCGCGACGACGATCGCAGTCGGCTGCCCGTTCTGCTCCACCATGATCGGCGACGGCGTCACCGGTAAGGGCGAGCAGGAGAATGTCGAGGTCGTTGATGTGGCGACCGTGCTGCTGCGCTCGATCAAGACCGACAAGCAGGAGGCTCGCGCCTGAGCACGGCCTCGGCTCGACTCGGACCGGCTCGACCTGACCGGCAGACCGTGGCGTCCGGCATGTTCTTCGCGTCACCCGCGCGCGTACGGGCTGCGGTTCGGTCCGGCAGAATGAGCTTCGAGGTGAACGGATCATGGACCGCCTGCTCTTGACCGCGGTGCTCCCGTTGGTGGCGTTCGCGCTACTGACGCTGGGCAACGCGTTCTTCGTGGCCGCCGAGTTCGGGCTGGTCACCGTCGACCGGGTGGAGATCGACAAGCGTGCCGAGCAGGGTGACCGGCGCGCCCGTACGGTCCGGCAGGCGCTGCGCGAGCTGTCCTTCCAGCTCTCCGGCGCTCAGTTGGGCATCACGATCACGGCGCTGCTCACCGGTTACCTCGCCGAGCCGGCGTTGGCGCGGCTGTTCACGCCGATCATCGAGCCACTCGCCGGCGACGCCACGGACACCATCAGCCGCATCCTGGCGCTCGTACTCGCGACGTTGGTGTCGATGCTCTTCGGCGAGCTCGTACCGAAAAATGCGGCCCTTGCCCGCCCCATGCGGGCCGCGCTCGCGACCGCGGCCCCGCTCCGGACC
>DASYTU010000213.1:0-3306 GCA_036001925.1 Actinoplanes sp. | reverse complement strand
CTTCGTCCGAGGCCTGACTGCGGGCTCGGTCACGGGTTGATGACCGGGTCGTCCCGGGGTGCCGGCTGGGCCGGCCGACACCCCGGGACCTGACTCCGTCAGGCCGACGCCGCCCGCTTGCTGAGCTGGCCGGCCTCGCTTCGATCGGCGGCTCGCGCCTGATAACCGCTGACTGCGCGGCGCTAGTTGAGGTAGACCAGGTCGTCGATGGTGACGCCGGGGCGGCCGGAGGTCGCCAGCACGTTGATCATCACGGTGTGCTTGGCGGAGCCGGTGAACGCCTTCGACCAGACCAGCTGCCGGTACTTGGTCGTGGAGGACCGTAGGTCGACGGTGCTGACCTTGCTGCCGTCCACGTAAACGTCGATCTGGCCCGAGGACGTGCTGCGGAAGGCGGTCAGCGCCACGGACCGGCCGGTGACCGTCCACGTCAGCTTCGCGTTCAGCCTGGACGTGTTCAGCGCCGCACCGTGCAGGTACGACGTGCTCGACTTGCTGGTCCACGTGCCCGACCGCGCCGCCGAGGTCTCGGCTATCAGCGCCGGCGTACGGGTGGCGGACGCCGTGCGGACGTTGCCGGCCGCGTCCGTCGCCGACATCTTCCATGTCCGCGAGACGCCCACCTTCGCGCTTGTCGCCCACGAGGTCGCGGTCGTGGCGAACGTCACGGCCGCCGGGCTAGTGAGCGCCACCGACGCCAGCTTCACCGCGTCGGTGACCTTCCAGGACAGCGTCACCGGCGCGGAGGACGTCGACACCGTGCCCCCGCGGAACGTCAGATCGGGCGCCTTCGAGAAGGTCGGCGCCGTGGCGTCGGATACCAGGCTGGTGGACGGGGTGATCGCCGTCTTGTTGCTGACGTGCACGGCACGCACCGCGACCCGGTGGGGGCCGTCGGTGAGTCGCACCGGCGCGGACCGGGCGGTTCCGGGTACCGAGCCGACCGTCTTGCCGTCGACCACCAGCTCGAAGCGGGCCAGCAGTTCCGACGGCGTGGCCACGGTCCAGTTCAGTGTGGCGGTGCCCCGCACGTAGTAGGTGCCGCCCGACGACACGCCTCCGGTCACCGGCTTGGCGGCGAGGCCGTAGACGATGGTCGAGGCCTGGGACCGCACGTCGGCGAGCTGCGCGTACAGCGCGCTGCCCGGGCACTCGGTGGCGACGCCGTCGCGGTGGCCGGATATCCGGTTGAACGTCACCACGGTGTTCAGCGGGAACTTGCCGTCCGAAACGCCCTCGGTCAGCTGCGCGGTGGTCGACGGATCGAACCCGTACGTGCCGAGCTTGTACGCCGCGACCTGCGCGAGGACGGTCTGCGTCACCGCCGGCACCGGGACGCTGCTATACCTGCCCAACACCGCGATGCCGGCCGAGCCGGTGTTGAAGCCGTACGTGTGCGCGCCGATCACGGCCTTGTCGACGCCGCCGCGCCGCCCCTCGAACAGGGTGCCGCACTTGTCGACAAGGAAGTTGTAGCCGATGTCGTTCCAGTGCTGGCTCTGCACGTGGTACGCCAGGATGCCCCGGATGATGGCTGGTGAGTCGGCGCAGGAGTAGTCGTTGGTGCCCGCGGTGTGGTGCACGAACAGCACCATGACGCTGTCGGCGTATGACGGCGGGTCGGTGACGAGCGATTCGTCGGCCTGCCACGTGGCACGAGAGACGTAGGCGGGCAGCGGGCCCATCACGGCCGGCGCGGCCGGGGGCGCGCTGGTCGGCGCGGTGGTGGCCGGGGCGGTGGTGGCCGGGGCGGTGGTGGCTGCGTCGGTCGTGGCGGGCGTGGTCGTGGGCGTCGTTTCCGGCTGGGACTCGGACGTCACCGGCGCGGGCGACCCGCTGTCCGACGGCTGGACGCTGGGGTCGAGCACTTCGCCGCCACCCTGGCCGCCGGAGCCGCGGTGGGCCGACTCGGAGGAGTCGATGAGATCCAGGCGCAGGCCGGCCGGCAGCGCCTTGGTCACCTTGCCCTTGGGGCTCACGATCCGCACGGCCACGCCGTTCGACGGGCCGACCCAGAGAGGATCGGTGCCCCCGCGGGCGGCGCGCTTGGCCTCCGCGCCGGTGTCCGGGCCCGGGCCTTCACCGGCGTCCAGCGATCGCCACGCCGACCAGGCGCCGGTCGCGATCGCCCGGGTCCGTACCTGCACGGTGCCCGGCGGCACGGCCTTCGGGTCACTCCAGGTGATGCCGAGCATGCCGAACGTCGCCGTGCCGCGCTCAGGAAGGTCGACGCTCGTCGCCCTCGGGTCGGCGGACGCGAGGTCGATCGTGCGCAGCTGCGATCTGATCGGCGGCGGGGTCGCCCACGCGCCGCCCCGACCGCCGGCCGGCCAGTTCATGGCGGCCACGGCCGCTCCCGCCACCACGATCGCCGACGCCACGACCACACCGATGACGCGCCGCTGTTCCACCCGTTACCTCCGCCCGTGCCGGCCGCAGACTGCGGCCGGATCGGGCGTGACACTAGCCGATCACTCGGCCGCTTCGGCTCCCACGACGCGACGCCACCGGATCGACCCGGCCGCGACCTCGACCATCTCCGCCGTTCGGTCAGGAGCATCGAGCCGCCCGTTCGACCCGGCGCCCGCCAGCCGATCCAGAACAGGCGGCGTTCGTTTCCGCGTCGCTCAGCGCCGGGAACATCTCCAGGCGCGGGGTGACCAACGTCGGGTGCGGCAGGTCGGCTTCGCGCATCCCCCGTAGGCGCACGTCGCGGCATCGCAGGCGCAGATCGAACAGGGACCAGTCCACGCCGCTCATTCTGGATCGGCCAACCCGCGGCCCGCTCCTACACTGACACGTGTGATCGCACGGATGTGGCGGGGCGTGGTCGCGACCGACCGCGCCGCCGAGTATGTCGACTACATCAACGGGACCGGTCTCGCGGAGTACCGGCGGACACCCGGCAATCTTGACGCCCAGATGTGGACCCGCGACCTCGGCGACGGCCGCACCGAGGTGGTGACGCTCAGCTGGTGGGAAACCCTGGAGTCGATCAAGGGCTTCGCCGGGGACGACATCTCCCGGGCCGTCTTCTACCCCGAGGACGAGGGCTACCTCCTCGACAGGGACGTGACCGTGACCCACTACGTCGTCGCGGCGTCGTAGGTTCCCATGAGGTTGGACGGGCGCACCGCGGTCGTCACCGGCGGCGCGAGCGGCATCGGCCGGGCGTGCGTGCTGCGCCTGGCCGGCGAGGGTGCCGCGGTCGTGGTGCTCGACCGCGACGAGACGGCGGCCGCGACGGTCGCCGCGGAGATCGGCGGGGCGCGGGTCATCACCGTCGACCTGACCGACCTGGACGCC
>DASYTU010000212.1:0-9586 GCA_036001925.1 Actinoplanes sp. | reverse complement strand
AAGTTCGCTGACGACCCGTTACTGTCGGCCTGTGTCCGGCCCTGGAGACGTGCCATCGGAGATCCTGGACCGGCTGCGACCGATCTGCCGACGGCTGCCCGAGACGTACGAGGAACCGGCCTGGATCGGCCTCCGCTGGCGGATCCGCACGCGGACATTCGCCCACGTCTACACGCTGGACCCGCAACGTTATCCGTTCTACGCCCGGCATCTGGGCGGTGGCGAGGCACCAACCGTGATGACGTTCCGCGTACCTACCGACGACCTGCTCGGCCTGACCGCCGGCGGGTTCCCGTTCTTCCGTGCCGAGTGGGGCCGCAACGTCGTCGGCACCGTCCTCGGTGACCACACCGACTGGACCGAGATCGCCGAGCTGATCACCGACAGCTACTGCGAGATGGCCCCGAAGTTCCTCGTCGCCCGGGTCGCTTCTCCCCGCCGAGCAGCTGATCCGTAGCGCCCAGTTCTCCTCCCAAGTCAGCTGAGAGCGCGGTATCTGCAGCTAGAACAGTGAAGTCGATCTCGATGTTTCGGTGGGCGCGAGGCGCGTTTCTTTGCGCGTTCGACACTGCCTCAACCTGGGTCATTGGATCCGGTCGCCAGGAATTCTGAAATGCAGGGGTGCGAGACCAGACCGTTCGGGTCGAAGGTTGAAGAGCCTGAACCTGTGTATCTTGGCCGAGTGCGGCGGCGTCTGACGCGAGGCCCGGCTGGCCGACGACTTCTCGATCTGGAACGGCGTGGTAGGCGTCGATGACGAGCTTGGCCGTGACCGAGTGCCGTCGGGGCAGGTGGTCAGGTCGGTGACGTGGCCGTACCCGACCTCCTGACCGGCCGACTGCTGGCCCGCTGATGTAGTGTTTTGCCAGTTCAGCGGGCCTTGGCAGGTCAACGGAGAGGGCGGGATACCTTACCTGCGGCGCCTCGAACCGCGTGACCGGAGGAGTCGATGCTGGGGATGACGGCAGGGCGACCGATGCCCACACAGGACGACGTGCTCGGGTACTTCAGCACGCTGTCGAACTGGGGACGGTGGGGCGACGAAGACGAGCTCGGGACTCTGAACCGCATCACCGACGACGTCCGGCTGGCGGCGGCGCGGGCCGTGCGTCACGGCAGGAGCGTGTCGTGCGCATGGGAGGTTGCCGTACCGGAAGACATGGAGCGGTCGACGACGACGTGCCCGTGCGCCGCCGACATGCCCGGTGCCGAGGACATGCCGGTGCCCGGCTTCCACGCCGACCGGCGCTGGGGCTTTTCGTCGGAGCGGCTCGGCATCACGTTCCACGGCAATACCCTCACCCACGTCGACTCGCCGTGCCACATCTTCTGGGACGGCACGATGTACAACGGGCGGTCGCACTCGTTGGTCGACGCCGCAACGGGATCGGCGTGGGCGGCCGTCACGGCGGCGGCGAACGGGATCATCACGCGTGGTGTCCTGCTGGACATTGCGAGGGTCCGCGATGTGCCGTGGTTGGAACCGGGGCAGGGTGTGTTTCCCGACGATCTCGAGGAGGCCGAGCGTCGCCAGGGTGTGCGGGTGCGATCCGGCGATGCGGTACTGCTGCGGACCGGCTATGGCCGCGTCCGGCACGAGACCGGTGAGGCCAGCGGTTACACGCAGGCCGGCTGGCACGCGTCCTGCCTGCCGTGGCTGCATGAACGGGAGGTCGCGCTGATCGGCGCTGACACCCCCCAGGACGTTCAGCCGTCGGGGTACGAAGACGTGTTGATGCCGGTTCACGCCGTGAGTCTCGTCGCGATGGGTCTGTGGCTGCTCGACAACTGCGACCTGGAAGTGTGCGCGACGACGGCTGCCGAGCTCGGCCAGTGGGACTTCCACCTCGCCGTCGCGCCGGTCCGCTTCGCCGGTACGTCCGGTAGCCCGGTCAACCCGATCGCCACATTCTGACCGCGGCGGACGGCTTCGACCCGCCACTGCCCGTCGCGGGTTTGCATGGCCCCGGTCACCTCCTCCTGCGGTGGCGGAAGGACCGGCTGTGGTGCCCGCGGGACGGTGGTGGGCGTACGGTCGGGCCGCAGCCCTCGCCAGGAGGGGTCCTGGACATGAACGACCCACTCGAGCCCGTCGCCCTGACAGGGCTCTGACCCGATTCGGCCGGAGAACAGGTTCCGCGTGGCTGGCTGGCGGAACACGATCAGTCGGTGGGATCAGACCCTTCGAGCGGTTGCTGGGGGTCAAGCCACCTTCTCGGATCAAGCGAGCGCGAGCAGCCACTCGGCGTTGAGGGCCACGTCGTCCCAGCGGTCGCGGGTGGCGCAGTAGCCGATCGAGCCCAGGCCGATGTGGATCCGGTACGCGCGCAACGCCGCCGGATCCGGGTTCCAGCGGCGTCCGATCGCTGCCTCGATGTCGATCGAGGACCATTGCGGGTACCACCCCCAGCAGTACAGCAGCCAGGCGGCGTCGTAGAGCGGATCGCCGAAGCAGGCGCTGCCCCAGTCCAGGACGCCCGAGATTTGGTCACCCTCGACCAGCACGTTCCGGGCGAGCAGGTCGCCGTGGATCATGCGGCGCTCGTCCGGCAGGTCCGGCGCGAGCCGGCGCAGCGTGGCTAGGCCCCGTTCGAACGGCTCCAGACCGATGTCGGACGCGGCCAGGGCGGCCCGCCAGCCCGGTACTCGCGGCGTCTCGTGTTCGGCCGCGAGCAGATATTCCGGCCAGGAGCGGTATGGAGCCGTTCGGGACGGATCCCAGGTGCCGTAGCCGTGGCCGCTGACCTCGATCCGGCCGATGGCGTCCATGACATCGAACAGGTCGGGAAAGACGGCGGCGAGGGCGCTCGCGTCGAGATCGTCGAGCGGCGTGCCGGTCAACCGCTCTGACACGGCGTATGCCCACCCGGCGGTCTCGCCGCGGGCTGTGATCGCCGGTACCGGCAGCATGCCGCGCACGACCGCGCTGACGGCCTCGTCCTTCGCGAAGTCCCCGCCGTACCGGCTAACCCGCAGTACCATGGCCCGCCCAGCGATAGTCAGCGCGTACGCCGTGGACCAGGCCCCGGCGGCCAACGACTCCGGAGTGGTCGCTTCGCCCAGCACGGTCCGGGCGACGTAACCGGCCACCTGATCGGGATGGTCCATCCGGCCACGGTAGCCACGGCGAGGGCCACACGCCTTGTCATGCCGACTCCGAATCGCCTCATGATCGAACCAGCGTGAACTCTGACGCACTCATCTCGGCAGATCCGTGCACCCGCCGACCGACAGCGACGCTGATCACCCTCTACGCAGAGTCACTGGTTTCGTGCCAGTCCTTCCGGCAAGCACCAAGTCGTGATTTACGAGTTGGCGCTGGTGGTCCCTACCTGTGGAGCCATTCGCCCCTCACCCTGAAGGTCTCGGCCCGCAGGTAGCTGTACACGGTTTCGCGGCTGATGCCGAACTCGGTGGCCAGCGCGGATTTCCGCTCGCCCGTTGCGGCGCGCTCGCGCAATTGTCGGGCCTGATCGGCGGTGAGAGCGGGCTTGCGGCCGGTGTAGGCGCCGCGCTGCTTGGCCGCGGCGATCCCCTCGCGTTGGCGCTCCAGGATCAGGGCACGCTCGAACTCGGCGAACGCGCCCATGACCGACAACAGCAGGTTCGCCATCGGGGAGTCCTCACCGGTGAAGATGAGGTTCTCCTTGATGAACTCCACCCGCACGCCCTTGCCTGTCAGGGTCCGCACGAGCCGGCGCAGGTCGTCGAGGTTACGGGCGAGCCGGTCCATCGAGTGCACGATCACGGTGTCGCCGTCGCGAACGAACGCCAGCAGCTCGTCGAGCTTCGGCCGGGCGGTGTCCTTGCCGGACGCTTTGTCAGTGAAGGTCCGCTCGACGACGACGCCGTCGAGTTGGCGGACGGTGTTCTGGTCGACGCTGCTGACCCGGACGTAGCCGACGCGCACCGGCCTGCCCCCTCCGCTCTCGAAAATGTCAGGCTGGACTCTGTAATCCTGACGGACATGCGCCAAGAAGCCAGGGTTTGGGGCAGGATCTGTGCATTGAACCCGCTTTGCCCCAATGTGATCGGGCAGATGGAGCCCGGCTCGCGTTCCGCCTGCTCGACCTGCTGCTGGACGGCGTCCGCGCTTGAAGTCCCCGATTTCGTATAGATCGAGGACTCATGCTGGGTGATCGAAGAATTGCACACGGACAATGTGGCGATGGCAGTTCTGCGTATCCATCACCACGATGTGGACGGCGCGCCGGTGGCCGGGCTCGAGTGGCAGGGCGATCGCGTCACCGTGCCGTTCCGGCCCGCGCTCGACCGTATCGACCTCGAGGAACTGCGCTGGTACCACGAGAACTACCGGGAGAGGTGGGACGCCGCCTCCCCGGATCAGATCACGCGGATCCGCGACGCCCAGCGCAAGATCGGCGAGGCTCTGCACGCCGCGCTTTTCGCCGGCGACGCCGCCGCCCTCGCGGCCGAGGTGCGAGCCGCGGGCCGTCAGTCGTCGCCTCGGCGAACCGAGCGGGACGCCGGGTTGCACGTGCAGATCCGTGACGACCTCTACGACGCGGCCATCCCGTGGGAGTTGCTGGCCGACCCCGAGGTTGAGGAGCCGCTGGTGGTGCGGGCGGCGAGCTTCGTACGGGCGATCGGTGAGGTGGCGCCGGCGCCCGCGGACCGGGTCATGCGGCGAGTGCTTCTGCTGATCAGCAGGCCGGGCGGGGTGTACGACATCGGATACTGGACGGTGGCGTACGAGCTGTGGAGGACGTTGAGCACGATGCCGCGAGTCAAGGTGGACGTGCTCCGGCCGCCGACCTTCGACGCGCTGGGCGACCGCCTGCGTGCGGCCGTGGCGGAGGGTGTGCCGTACACGGCCGTGCACTTCGACGGCCATGGCGTGATCCTGAACCCGTTCGGTGCGGTGCGGGACACGGGCTACCTGGTGTTCGAGACGCCCAACCGGGACGGGCCCGACTTCGTGGACGGCGCGACGCTGGGCCATGTTCTCGCTGCGAACGACGTGCTGCTGCTGTCGATGAACGCCTGTCGGTCGGCCGACTCGGCCGGCGGCGATCGGCACCTGCGGGCCGAGCCGGCCGAGACCACCGGTCAGCCGTCGGTCGTCGATGATGTTCTCACTGCCGGGGTCCCCGCCTGTGCGGGCATGGGCCGGGAGGTCTATCCGGGTACGCCGTCGCGGTTCTTCCCGGCCTTCTACGAGGCGTTTCTCAACGGCGACAGCCCCGGCGAGGCGGCGCGGGTGGCGCGGAGGCGCCTGCGCGCGGATCCGCTCACGGCCGGGATCTACCGCGAGGACAGCGCGCCGATCGACGACTGGTGCGTACCGGTGGTCGCCGAGGGGGCTGCCGTGCGGCTGGCACCACCGTCGCCCGGCGAGCCGGCGGTCCCGGTCGACCCGCTGGCGGGCGTCTTCCCCGAGGAACTTCTTGCGCCACCGGTCGTGGGCTTCGACCGAGCCATCCTGACGCTGGAGGCGGGGTTCGCGGACGCCCCGGTCGTCCTCGTGCACGGCGGTCTCCTCGCGGGCAAGAGCCGCCTGGCGGCCGAGTATGCCCGCTGGCTGTCCTCCACCTCGCCCGAGCCCCGCCCGGTGACATACCTGCGCCTGGATGACAGCGGCGATCTCCGGGAGCTGGCGGAGCGCATCCCGGACGACCTGGGCGGCGGTCTGCTCATTCTCGACCAGGCCGACCACGCCGGGCGAGCGGCCGAGGAACTGGTGACTCGAGTGGCCGGTACGGGTCGCGTGATCGTGACCGCCCGCACCCCGCACCTGCCGTGGCTGCCCGCGCACCAGCGCATCGTGCCGGACAACCTTCCGATGGCCCGGCGGGCAGCCCTGGGCAAGGTTTGGGCGCAGGACGCCGGCCTGGAGTTCGACGTGCGCCGGTTCCAGCCGTTGGTGCACTTCTGCGGGGGCCACCCCGGAGTGCTCCTGATCCTACTCGAGGCCGCGTACGACCAGGTCAGTCGGGCCGAGACCAACGCGAACCAGGTCAGTCAATGGTTGAACGACGCACAGTGGGACCACATTGCCGACCTGAAGGCGGCCCCGATCGAGCGTGTCATCGACGATGTCGCGGCGGACGTGTCGGATCGCCTCGACGCCGGCGGGCTCGCCGTCATCTCCTACGTCGCCCGGTTCAACGGCTTCTGCGACACGGCCGCGGCGGCCCGGCTGATGGCGGCCGTCACTGGCGTGGAGGTGTCCACCGGGGCCGCGGATGAAGTGATGAGAAAGCTCGTGGCGGCCGGGCTGGTGGAGGAATCGGGCACGCGTCGGCCCGGTTGGTGGCTGCACCCCCTGCTCAAGCTCGTGGCCTCCCGGCTGCCGCACGACCACGACGCCGACCTGGACGGCGCGCTGATCGACACGGTGGCGGAGGTGTGCGCCGGCCTCGTCACCGAATTCCGCGCCGCTCCTCTCGAGGTCAGCGAACTGCTGCTGGCGCATAAGCAAAATCTCTCCGACGCGCTGTGGATAGCCATGGAGCGCCGCCTCATCGAGCCGATCGCGAAGCTGACCGAGGCGCTCTGTCTGTCCTGCCGCTACGAGGGCGACGTCGATCTGGCGAGCCGGGTTCTCGACAGCGCATTGCTGCACTTCCTTGAGCGGGACACGTTCGCGCCGCAGCTCAAGCCGGGCGAACTCCCCGCGCGGATCTGGTACCAGGCGATATGGGTAAGCGCGTACTGGCCCCGCAACCTGAGAATGCTTCAGCAGCGGTCGGCCCTGATGCCGCCCGAGGACGACCAATTCGCGGACGGCCTCTATCTCCGGGCGACCGGAGACTTCGAAACGGCGGTCCGGGCCTTCCTGGCCGAGCTGAACGAGCCTGGGAGCGCGCCACGGTACTACCCGGGAGACGTGGAATGGCACCTTGCCGACAGCATCCTCACCGGCGCGTCGGACCTCAGCTACCCGACCGCGCTCGCCTACGCCCGGGCCAGTCACACGGCCCGTCTCTCGAATGACGTCGTTGGCCGGGCCTCCTCCCGTATCCTCGAAGCCCGGATACGCCTGGCGATGCTCGGCCCGGCCGATCCCTTCGAGCAGGAGCCGTCTCCTCCCGACGACCCCGTCGTTCTTCGGGAGATCGGGGACCTGCTGAGTGAGGCGATGGCGGAAGGCGGCGGCGGTTCCGCGGAGAATCGCGCCCACTGGCTGATGGTGCAGGCCTCCCTTTCGGTCGCGCACGGCGACCTCACCGCGGCGGTCGCCGCCTTCGAGGGAGGCGTGTCGCTTCTGGCCCGCCTGCAGGGGACCGACCAATGGCGGTACTACCTGCGCTTCGCGCACCATCTGATCGACCACGGCTGGATCGCCCGCGGCTTCGAGTTCGCGTTCGCCGCGTTCCACGCCGCCATGGAGTCCGGCAACATGATGCTGTCGACTCGCATCCGTGAGTTCTGCGAACATCTGGAAGCGACGTACCCGGAGCTGACCAAATGAGCGACCCGTTCGGTGGCATCCCGCTCGCCGCCGCCTTGACCGACGAACAGTTGTCAGAACGCCTCGGCGAGCCTGTCCGCAGCGGCCGGGAACGTGTTTCCACGGGCGGCGGGCGGTTCGGGTTCGCTTGGCTTGGCGGGTCGCCACCGTGGCGGCACACCTCGCACAGCGTCGGGTTCATCCCGATGGGTGCGTCCGGGGCGGGGGCGATCCGGCACGTCGGTGAGGCCGAGCCCGATCCGTCGCTCAAGGATGCGCGATTACGCATCACCCTGGACGGGCTGCGGGTGGCCGACTATCCCGGCGGCGGGATTCACCGGGTGTTGTTCAACTTCTTCGTTCAGAATCGCACGGGCACCGGAGTGGAGGACGTCAACTTCAATGCCACGTACCGCGTCCGCGAGGGCGAGAGCGCGGCGGTTCTCAACTTTCCGATCTTTACCGGGGTCGCGCCGCGCGAGACCGGCCTGGTCATCCGCTGCTACACGGTGAACGTGAAGAACGACAACGACGAGCTCTTCCTCGACCTGCTCGAGTCGGACGCTCTGCGCCAGGGGCTCACCCTCGTCGCCACGGCGCAACCGGCGCTGGGACCGCTTTCGAGCCTCGCCGTCGGCATGGCCAAGGCGATCGCGACGCGGCGGCGCAACGTACCGGTGCAGGACGTCCACCTCGGGCTCGACTTCGGCGGGCCGGCGACCGGCGCGCGGCTGGCGGCCGGATCGTATGTGGCGGTGCAGATGCCGGCCGCGTTCCAGCGCGCCTGGCGCTGGACGGACTGGTCTTACGACGCAAGCTCGGGACAGATATGCAACGCCGCGGGCGAGCTGATCCCGCTGAACTACTTCATCCTCGGCGTGAGCCCGTCCACCGCCACGTGACGCGGTCGAGCCGACGTTGACGATCTCGGCCGTACCCGGAGCGCGGTCGACGCCGCGTCGGGCGCCCGGCCGTCACGGCTGGTCGGTGGACCCGACCGGCGCCACGAGCTTGCGCAGGCCGACACGGCCGCCGGACGTGATCAGGGCCAGGGGGACGTGGTGGTAGACCACGCCGCGCGGGCGGCGCGGGTCGGGCTGGCCGTTGGTGCGCGGCCAGTCCGGTCAGTTCTGACGATCTTGTCAAAACTAGCGGTAAGGCTGGTCAGAGGGCACACAGCGTGGGTGGACCGGTTGTCACGGCGCTTGTCGGGCCGGTGCGGGGCCTGCTGCGGTGTTAAGGCGGTCGGCGTAGATCCGGTACGCCTTGCGGTTTGGCGGAGGGGCTCGAACCGAGTCATCTCCCGCATTATGTAATCGCGCACCACACCGGGCCGGCGGATCCCCAGCTGCCCGGCCAGGTACTCCGCCACCGCCTCCGGCACGTCGAGCGGGTCGTCCAGGAACGTCCCCAAGAACCGCACCGTGGTCAACTGCAACGCCGCGCCAAGCACGTCACGTCCAGTCCGGAACCGGCGCAGGAACGCCGCATCCGCATCCGTCAACGTGAAGTGCCGGATCAGCTCCACCCGGCCGATCTCCGGGAAAGCCCGAAGCTGCGCCTGCTCCTCCTCGGAGAACACATCCCGAGTCGCCACGAACCCACCACCCACGCATCGACCATCACCAAACGGACGGCACGCTACGGGCCTGACAGACCTAGATCAACGGCCACATCCTAAGCGGTGTTTTTGCGCTGGAAACTACGGGCGGCCCTCGAATCAAGACCAAACGTTTGGCGGGCTGGGACAGCTACCCAAGCGTCGGGCCTAGCCTCCCGTGGGTTCAGCGAAACTGACGGTTCCTCACCGGGAACCCAATGGTCCGTTGGTGTCTGGCAGCGTGGGTCGACCTTGGGTTCGAGGAAACTGGCGATTCGCGGTACCGCCGTTGGGTGCCGCGGCGTACCAGTCTGTCAGTCGTGATCGCGCAGAGTCCGCCGACGGACGTGCCTGTCCCACCGCCGATCGTCGTCCTCGCCGGCCGCCACCGCGCGGGCAGATGACCGAGCGTTCATCGCGGTACCGCCGGCGGCGGTTCCGCTCGTGTCATCGCGCTGAACCGTTCGGGCGGATCGGGCGTGTTCATCGTAGAGGGCCTCGGCTTGCCCGGGGCCACACGGGAAAGGCGGGTCAGGACATGTCATCGCAGCCTCGGGCAGCCGGTTCACTCC
>DASYTU010000211.1:0-11916 GCA_036001925.1 Actinoplanes sp. | reverse complement strand
CTCGGTGGCGGTGGCGCGCCTCTACCGGGGCATGCACCACCCCAGCGACGTGGCAGCGTCGCTCCTCAACGGCGCGCTGTGCGTCGTCATCATGGCGCGGGCGGTGCTCGACCGCGGCGTGAGCTGGTCGCGTGCTGTACTAACAGGCACGACACCGGCGACGAGATCCGGAGACGTTGATGCAAGGACGCACTGATCGCCCGCACCGTGTGGTCATTGTCGGGGCGGGATTCGGCGGCCTGTTCGCCACCAAGGCGCTGCGCCGGGCGCCGGTCGAGATCACGCTGATCAACAGCACCGCGTATCACCTGTTCCAGCCGCTGCTCTACCAGGTGGCGACCGGCATCCTGTCCGAGGGCGAGATCGCGCCGCCGATCCGGGAGGTGCTACGCCGCCAGCACAATGTCGACGTGCGGCTCGGCACGGTCACCGGCATCGACGTCGACGCGCGTACGGTCACCGCGCACGCGCCCGGCCTCGACTACACCGTCGAGTACGACTCGCTCATCGTCGCGGCGGGCGCGTCGCAGTCATACTTCGGCAACGAACAGTTCGCCGACTTCGCGCCGGGCATGAAGAGCATCGACGACGCCCTCGAGCTGCGGGCCCGGATCTTCGGCGCGTTCGAACTTGCCGACCTGCAGACCGACCCGGACGTGATCGAGCGCTGGATGACGTTCGCCGTCGTGGGCGCCGGCCCGACCGGCGTCGAGATGGCGGGGCAGATCGCCGAGCTGGCCCACCGCAACCTTCCGGGGCAGTACAAGCACATCGATCCCCGCAAGGCCCGGATCATCCTCATCGACGCGCTGGACGCGGTGCTTCCGACATTCGGCGACCACCTGTCCACCCGGGCGTTGCAACGGCTGCACCAGCTCGGTGTCGAGGTCGAGCTGGAGACGAAGGTAGTGGGCGTCGACGTGACCGGCATCGACGTCGAGACGAAGCGCGGGCCGCAGCGGATCGGCTCGATCGCGAAGATGTGGGCCGCCGGCGTGTCCGCGCCGCCACTGGCCGCCCAGCTGGCCAAGGCCGCGGGGACGGAGACCGACCGGGCCGGCCGCGTCCGCGTCGAGCCGAACTGTTCGGTGCCCGGCCACCCGGAGGTCTTCGCCGTCGGCGACATGATGGCGCTCGAGCAGCCTCCTGGAGGTCAGCTCCCGGGGGTCGCCCAGGTCGCGATCCAGAGCGGCCGGCACGCCGCCGACCAGATCAAGCGCCGCCTCGCCGGCAAAGAGACCGGCCAGCCGTTCCGGTACCGCGACAAGGGCAGTCTGGCGACGATCTCCCGGTTCTCGGCCGTGGTCAGCATCGGCCGGTTCCGCTTCTCCGGCTTCGCCGGCTGGCTGCTCTGGCTCGTCGTGCACCTGATCTATCTGGTCGGCTTCAAAAACCGGGTCACCGCGGTGCTGCACTGGGCGGTCAGCTTCATCGGCCGGGGGCGCTCGGAACGGGTGTCGACGGTGCAGCAGGCGTTCGCGCGTATCGCGATGCGCGCGTACGGCGTTCCGCTCGATCGCCGGCGCGCGGACCGCTGAGCGCTACTCCCGAGCGCCCAGCAGCGCGACCGGGCTGGGCCGCGTGGCCGACCAGTCGACTTGCCCGAGCCGGATGGTCCCATCACCGCCGTCCAGGCGCCGCGAGGCAGGTCGAGGTCCACGTTGTCGACGGCCCCCACCGCGGCGGCGCCCTGGCCGTAGACCCGGCTGACACCGCGTAGCGAAACCGCGGCGGAGGTTCGTGTCGATGTCATGGTGATGGTCACGAATCGACGCTATGGCGGCGCGCGGTCGAAGTCGCTGCCGCTCACACCCCGATTCGGGGTAGGGATACCCCTACTACTACATTCGTGCCGTTCGATCACCGGCATTCGGAGGGCTCGATGGCATCTCGGCGGTATCTGCTGCAGTTGGGCACCACGGCGGGCGTGGGGCTCGCGGTCGGCTCGGTGCCTCCGGCGCCCGCGTCCGCCGGCCGGCCCGCCGGCGGAACGACGGCGCTGCGCCCGCCGGCCGTGCCGCTCGCCGTACGGTCGCCGTACCTGAGCACCTGGCTCGCCGCCGACAACCTTCCCGGCAGCTGGCCCACGTTCTGGACCGGCCGGGTGACCGCCATGACGGGCCTGGCCACCATCGACGGCGAGCCGTTCCTGTTCATGGGATCGCCGTCCGCACCGGGCCCCTATCCGTTCGCCACCATGCGGCAGACCTCCGTCACGACGACCGCCACCAAGTCGGAGTTCGTGCTGGAGCAGGCCGGCGTCGAGCTGACCGTGACCTTCCTGTCGCCGGTGTCGCCCGGCGACCTGAGGCGCCAGTCCCAGCCGCTCAGCTACATCACCGCGACCGCGCGCAGCATCGACGGCCAGGCCCACCGGGTGTCCGTCTACGTCGAGATCTCGGGGGAGTGGGCGTCCGGCGACGCCGGACGCACGATCACCTGGGACCAGCGGAGCGACGCCGGCATCCTGAGCCTCAGCTACGAGCAGACGGCGCCGCACGCGCTCGGCGAGAACGCCGACACCGCCGAATGGGGCACGATCGTGCTGTCCAGCCCGGCACGGTCCGGCCTGACGTGGCAGATCGGCCCGGACAGCGACGTGCGCAAGCAGGTCGCCACGCACGGCGCCCTCGACAACACGGTCGACGGCGACAAGCCCCGGCGGATCAACGACCGCTGGCCGGTCTTCGCGTTCAATCTGGACATGGGTACGGTCGAGCGCCGCGCGACCGCCCCGTTCGTGCTGAGCGTCGGTCACGTACGCGAGCCCGCCGTCAGCTACCTCGGCGAACGGTTGCCGCCGCTGTGGAAGACCTACTGGGCCGCCTGGCCGGCGATGGTCGCGGCGTTCCACGCCGACCACGCCGAGGCGGTCACCCGCTGCGCGAGACTGGACGCGAAGATCCAGCGCGACGCCACCCAGGCCGGAGGCGGTCAGTACGCGGCGTTGTGCGCGCTGGCCTTCCGGCAGGCGTACGCGGCCACCGAACTGGTCAGCCGCGACGGCAAGCCCTGGGCGTTCCTCAAGGAGATCTCCAGCAACGGCAACATGCAGACGGTCGACGTGATCTACCCCGCCATGCCGGTCTTCCTCTACGCCGACCCGGAGTACCTGGCCCTGATCCTCGCGCCCGTCCTGGACTATGTGGAACACCATGGCTACCCGCACCCGTTCGCCCCGCACGACCTCGGCACGCATTACCCGAACGCCGACGGGCATCTCTCCGGCACCGGCGAGGAGGACATGCCGGTCGAGGAGTCGGCGAACATGCTGATCATGGTCGCCGCGTACCTTGCCCGGGTCCCGGCCGCTGAGCGCTCCGCGTACGCGAAGGCGCACTATCCGATCCTCAAACAGTGGGCCAACTACCTGGTCACCACCGCGCTCGACCCGGACCTGCAGAACCAGACCGACGACTTCACCGGCTTCATCGCGCACAGCGTCAACCTCGCGCTCAAGGGCATCGTCGGCATCGGCGCGATGAGCCGGATCGCCACCGCGGCCGGCAAGCCCGACGACGCTACCTCGTACCTGTCGACGGCGAAGAGCTACATCGCCCAATGGCAGCACAAGGCCACCGACGCGTCGGGCGAGCACCTCAAGCTCGCGTACGACCAGGACGGCACGTGGAGCCTCAAGTACAACGGCTACGCCGACCGCCTGCTCGGGCTGGGGCTGGTGCCGGCATCGGTCGCCGCCAAGGAGGCCGCCTGGTATCTGTCCCGGGCCGCGACCGACGGTGTTCCGCTGGACATCCGGCACACCTACACCAAGGCGGACTGGGAGATGTGGACCGCGGCGTGGCTGAAGGACCACGCCGAGATCCGCGACCTGCTGATCTCCGGCCTATACACCTTCGCGAACACGACCGCTCAACGCGTCCCGATCACCGACTGGTACGACACGGTGACCAACCGCCAGAACGGCTTTCAGGCCCGCCCGGTGGTGGGCGGCTTCTTCGCCCTGCTCACGGTGTGAGCCGGGCTCAGGGCTTACCTGCCACCGCCGCCCACAGTGGCATATCGGCCGGCTCGTCCGCGCCGTCCGGGCGCCAGCGCGGGCAGGACAGTGGTACGCGGTCGCGCGCGGAGAGCAGGGCCGGTCATGGCCCTGCTCTCCGCGCGACGCCGCGTGGGTCAGGCGGGCACCAGCTCGGGAACCTCGATCGGGCCGGCGGCCACCACGGTCGGGCGGCCCGGTAGGAAGATCGCGGCGACGATCGCGCCGGCCAGCGCGGTCCACCCGGCAACGGCGAAACCGCTGGTCATCGCGGTGGTGAAGCTGTCGTGGGCGACCTCGACGACCCGTCCGCCCAAGCCGCCGGCCTGTGCGGCAATGGCGTTCGCGGCAGCGATCGACGGCCGCGCCGCCTGGAGCAGGCCCGTGGGCAGTGCGCTTGCGTCGATGGCCTGCCGGAACGACGCGGAGACGACGCTGCCGATCACCGCGACGCCGAGGCTGCCACCGAGTTCCTGGACCGTATCGTTGACCGCGCTGCCGACGCCGGCTCGTTCGGGCGGCAGCACCGACATGATGGACTCGCTCGCCGGCGCCATGACCAGGCCCATGCCCGCACCCATGATCGCCACGTCGATGGCGAGGATCGCGTAGTCGGTGGTCGTGGTGCTGCCGGTCAGCAGCAGCAGGCCGGCACCCATTCCGATCAGGCCGGCCGGCACCACGACGCGGGCGCCGAAACGCTGTACCAGCAGCGTGCTGACCGGCGCCGTGACCATCACGGCGGCGGCGAACGGAAGGGCCCGCAGACCGGCGGAGAGCGGCGAGTAGTCGCGGACCAGCTGCAGATACTGCGTCAGGGCGAACAGCGAGCCGAACAGCGCGAAGAAGGTCAGCGCGATGGCGGCGGTGCCCGCCGAGAACGCGCGGTGACGGAAGACGCGCACGTCGATGAGCGGGTTCGCGGTCCGCAGCTCGCGGAGTACGAAGCCAGCGAACAGCGCCACGCCGGCCGCCGCCTCGACGAGCGTCACGGGCGAGGTCCAGCCGCGGTCGGGTCCTTCGATGACAGCGTCGACGATCGCGGTCAGGGCGATCGCGGACAGCGCCGCGCCGATCAGGTCGAGCCGCGTGCCGGTCCGGCGGCCGGGCAGGTCGGGAATCAACAGCACCACGGCGACCAGCGCGACCACGACGAGTGGCACGTTGATCCAGAAGACCGAGCCCCAGTAGAAGTGCGTCAACAGCAGGCCACCCAGCGTGGGTCCGGCCACGATGCCGATGCCCGTCACGGCCGACCAGGCGCCGATCGCGCCGGCCCGCTCGCGGGCGGGAAAGACCGCGGTCAGGATGGACAGCGTGGCGGGCATGACGAACGCCCCGCCGATACCCATCACCGCGCGGGCGGCGATGAGAGTGGTCGCGTCGCCGGCCAGCGCCGCCCCGACGGATCCGGCGGCGAAGATGCCGAGGCCGAGCAGCAGCGCGCGGCGCCGCCCGTAGCGGTCGCCGAGCGCGCCGGCGACGATGAGCAGGGCCGCGAACGTCAGCGTGTAGGCGTCGGTGATCCATTGCAGGTCCGTCGTGGTCGCGCGCAGCTCGCGAGCGAGCGTGGGCAGCGCCGTATTCAGGATCGTGTTGTCGATGACCACGATCAGCAGCGACAGGCACAGGACGGCCAGGATCTGCCGGCGCCGTGGGTGCCCCTCGGTCTGGTTGATTGCCATGGCGGTCCTCCGAAAGTTGGCTAACGCATGTTTGCTTACAGGCGTAAGGTTTACTCCATAAGGCAACGGTTGTAAAGTGATATGGGTGACAGAGATGGCAGCACGCGCACGGAACCGTCGTGGTGAGGGCGCCAGGCTGCGGGACGAGATCCTCGCCGCGGCGACGCGACTGCTCGAGAAGACCGGCAGCGAGGAGGCCGTGACGCTGCGGGCGGTGGCCCGCGGCGTCGGCATCTCCGCGCCGTCGATCTATGCCCACTTCCCGGACCGGTCGGCGATCGTCGAAGCGGTCGTCGACCGGGCCTTTACGGACTTCACCGCGGCCATCGCGGCCGGAGTGGGTACAGCGTCAGATCCGGTCGAACGGCTCCGGGGTGGTTGTGCCGCCTACCTGGATTTCGCCGAGCGGCACCGGAATCGGTACCGGCTGCTCTTCGAGCGGCGGGACCTGATCCCCGGCGGGCAGATGACCCAGGTGCAGCGGGACAGCTTCGCGATCCTCGTGGACGCGCTGCAGGCCTGCATCGACGCGGACCGGTCGACGAGCCGCGACGCGTTCGGTGACGCCAGCGCGATGTGGACGGCCCTGCACGGCTACGCCGTCCTGCACGTCGGTCTTCCCGGATTCCCGTGGCCGCCGGAGCCGGACATGCTCGACCGCATCGTGTACGGCCTGGGCCACATCAGCCCGCGCTAGCCGCCCACGGTGGGGCGCCGACGCCAGAGAGTCGGACGCCGCCCCAGGGGTCCGGCTCGCCAAGCCGGGCGGTCACGACCAGTCCGCCGGCGATGCGCACCGCGGCTTCCCGGACGCCGGACCGTACCTGCGCGAGAAGTGCGCCGTTCGGACCAGTCCTTCCGGCCCAGCGGTAGCGCCCCTCGATCGGCTCGAACCGGGCGGACAGCCGCACGTCGGCCGCGACCTGCCGGTCGCCGAGGAGGATCGTCGCGACACCGCGGTATTCCTCGGGGAAGCCCGTCATCGGTTCATCGCCGCCAGCCCGCCGGGCACGTCGGCGGCGGCCCGGACACCCGAGACCCCGTCCCAGAGCAGGGTGGTGAGGTACTCGCCGAGCGCGGAGCGGCTGATCGGCTGCTGGTGCCGCAGCCACCAGTCACCGACGGTCTGCACGTAGCCGACGATTCCGTACGCCCACGGCAGCGCCGCGCCTGAGTCGAGGCCGCGGGCACGGAGCCGGTCGCCGAGGATGCGGGCCAGCCCGCTCGCGACCGTGTCCACCACGTCGGCGACCACGTCGCGCTGCCGCGCGATGCCCTGCTGGTGCACCACGAACCGGTACAGGTACGGGTCGCCCTCGATGTGCGCGAGATACGCGTCGATGGCAGCGGCGATGACGTCGCGCTCCTCGCGTACCGCCGCGACCGCGGGCTCGATCGCGGTGATCGCCAGCACGGCGGCCTCCTGACCGACGGCCTGCCACAGCTGTGACTTGTCCGCGAAGTAGCGGTACAGCACCGGCTTGCTCACGCCGGCGTGCGCGGCGATGGCCTCCATACCCACGTCCGGCCCGAGCTCGCGGATCGCCGCGATCGCGGCGGCGGTCAGCTGCGCCCTCCGTTGCTGGCGGTGGTCGGCCCAGCGCCCGCGGCGGCCGTCCGCGTTGTTGACGCCCTCAGCGTCGGAGTTCATAGTACGAGAAGTAACTGTTACTTCGGGTTACGTCAACCCCCGGGGGTTCCCATGTCCGACCGTGAACTCACCGCAACCCGGTTGCTCAGCTCGTCCGCGGAGCATTCCTACGACCCCGAGGTGGAGATCGACTGGGATGCACCGTTGAGTCCGGACCACTACTTCGTCCCGCCGCACCGGTGCAGCCTCTACGGGACGCCGCTGTGGGAGCGGCTGACCGAGTCGCAGCGGATCACGCTCACCCGCCACGAGGCGGCCAGCACCGCGGGGCGCGGCGTCTGGTTCGAGACGATCCTCATGCAGTTGCTGATCCGCGACTACTACCGCCAAAACCCCACGACGGCCCACGCCCAGTACGCGCTGACCGAGGTAGCGGACGAGTGCCGCCACTCGGTGATGTTCGGCCGGATGATCGACAAGCTTGACTGCCCGGTCTACCACGTCGGCCCGTTCGACGACACGCTCGGCCGCTGGCTCGCCGCCACCGCGAGCGGTCCACGGATGTTCGCCGCGATCCTCATCGCCGAAGAGGTCCTCGACGCGCTGCAGCGGGAGGCGTCGGCCGACGAGTCGGTGCAGCCGCTGATCCGGATGGTGTCGCGGATCCACGTCGTGGAGGAGGCGCGGCACGTCCGCTACGCCCGCGCGGAGCTGGCCCGCCAGGTGCGCGCGGCGAGCCGGCGCCGGCTGGCTTTCGACCGCCTGGTCATCGCGCGCGCGGCTTACCTGACCGGCACCGGGCTGGTCCATCCGGACGTCTACCGGTCGGTCGGCATCACCCCGGCGCAGGGCCGCCAGGCCGCCCGCGCCAACCCGCACCACCGCGAGACGCTGCGGTGGGCCGGGCAGCGCGTGGTCGCCTACCTCGAGGACCTCGACCTGATCGGCGGTCCCGGCATGGCCTTGTGGCGGCGCTCAGGCCTGCTATGAGCCGTGCCGCACGTCCGCGACCCTGACGGTGAAGCTCAGCGCGGGTCCCGGCACGGGCGCCGTCTTCGTCGCCAGCCGGTATCCGGGCGGATCCAGCCGCAGGTCCAGGCGGTGGAACAGCCGCGCCATCGAGACCAGCATCTGTACGTCGGCGAGAGTCTTGCCGAGGCAGGTGTGCTGCCCCCGCCCGTACGGTGAGTACGCGCCCGGCTGTAGGTGCTCGGCGCGCGGCTTCGCGTACCGGTCGATGTCGAACGTGTCCGGCGACGGGTAGTACTCGGGCAGGAAGTGCGGGACGCTCGTGGCCACGTACACGGTCTCGCCGGCCTTGATGGGCTGCCCGGCGAAGGCGAAGTCGCGCGTGGCCGTACGCATCTGCGCCACCGCGATCGGGTACATCCGCATGGTCTCCATGAGCGCGCCCCCGCACCGACGGCAGCCGGCCGAGATCCTTCTCGTCGATGGAACCGTCCGCGAACACCGCGTCCGCCTCCGCGGTGATCCGCGCGAGCACCTCGGGGTGTTTGAGCACCGCGTAGACGAACGACGCGGTGGTGTTGGCCACGGTGTCGAGCCCCGCGATGTACGGGCCCGTCAGCACCATGGGGAGGTCGTGCGCCGGCATGGCGCTCGGGTTCTCCGCGTGCGCGCGCATGATGTCGTCGACCAGCATCGCCTCGCCGCCGCCGGCCCCGGCACGGTGGGCGGCCGCGATGGCCTCGCCCAACTCGAATACGCGCGCCTTGGCCCGACGGTACCGCGGGTCCTTCAGCAGGATCTTCGGGCGCTGCCGGGTCACCAGCACATTGAGCATGTACCGCGTGGCGGTGCGGACGTCGTGGACGTACTCCGGCCGGGCCGCTCCGGTGAGGATCTCGCCGAGCTGGTCGGTCACCATGTACTGCATCGCCCGGACCACCGGCACCCGAGCGCCTGGCGCCCAGTCCCGGGCGATGGCGCGGTCGGTGATGGCGACCAGCTCGTTCAGCCGTCCTTTGAGTGCCTCGCGTGAGTACCCGCGGCGCATGATCTCCCGCAGTTCCTTGTGCGAGGCGCCGTCCTCGCCGGTGATGTTGCGCGTGGCGCCGTACTCATCGACCAAACCCTGCCAGAACTCTTTGGAACGCAGGCTGTCGCGGCCCTCCTGGGTGCCCAGGAAGTTGGCGGCCTCGACACCGGCGATGACCGGGTAGGTCTTGTTCATGACGCGGATCCGGAACACCGGGCCGTGCTCGCGGTAGCACCGTACGAAGAACGCCGCCGGATCCTGCGCCATGCTCAGGGCGCTGCCGACGAGCGGCATCCCACGCACCACGGTCATGTCTACCGATGGTATCGAACGTCGTCGCTCCCTGTCGGCCGCCGTCCATCTCGATCGGGCTAGTTGCCGACGAAGCTGTAGTTGTCGGTGGTGACCTGGCCCACGCTGTCGAGGGTGAGCCCGAAGGTGACCGCGCGGGTGCCGTCCGGTACCGGCGGGGAGGTCCAGGTCGCGGTGGTGTAGCCGGCCGAGGCCGGGAAGGTCGGGCTTTGCGTCCAGTAGGCCCAGGTCCCGGCGGTGTCCTGCCGGTAGAGGGTGAAGAAGGTGGTGGCGGTGGACTTGTACGCCACGCCGAGGGTGTAGGTGCTGCCCACGGTGACCAGCGGGGCGCAGTTGCCGCTGTCCCAGGACGGGACCAGCTTGGCGTCGCCGTCGGTGCGGCTGGTCAGCGCGAGCTGCTCGGCGTAGCTGCCGTCGGCGGCGTCGGTGACCCGGGTCCAGACCGGGGTGTTGGTGCCGTAGCCGGCGCCGGTCCAGCAGTGCGGGAAGCCGTCGGCGCCGTCGGTCTCCAGCGACGGGTTGTTCAGCGCGTTCACCCCGGGCGGGGCGGGCGCGGCCGCGGTGTCGGCCAGGCCGTAGTCGTCGGTGGTCAGCGTGCCGACGCTGTCGAGGGTGAGCCCGAAGCTGGCCGCGACCGCGTCGGCGGGCGGTACCGGGGTGAGCCAGGTGGCCTGGGTCCAGGTGCTGGCCGGGGCGATCCGCGGGCTCTGCGTCCAGTAGCTCCACTGGCCGATGGCGTTGCGCTTGTACAGGGTGAAGAAGGTCTGCGCGTCGGACTTGTACCAGGCGCTCACCTGGTACGTGCGGCCCTGCGCCACCTGGGAGGAGCATTGCCCCAGGTCGAACGTCGGGATGATCTTCGCGTCTCCGTCGGTGCGGCTGCTCATCACGATCCGGGACGCCCAGCTACCCGTGTGCGCGTCGGTGACCCGGGACACCGTCACCGTGTTCGTGCCGTACCCGGCCGATGCGAAGCAGCCGGGCAGGTTCGGATTCGTGGCACTCGGCGTCTCCAGCGACGCGTTCTGGACGGTGTTCACGCCCGGATCGCCCGGCGCCGGCGGCGGGGTCGGCGCGACCGGCGGCTGGACGGCGCCGCCGAGGACCTGCTGGACCGTACGGACCGTGGTCGCGATCGAGGGATCCGAGCGCGGTTGGAGCCAGGTCAGGAACTCGTCCAGCACGGTCGGCGAGATCGACTGGACCGGGCAGCCGGTGGAGCAGACGTGGTGCAGGTTGAGCGGCAGCCAACCGCCGGTTTCCTCGGCGTGCAGGACGAGGTTCTGCAGATCCGTCAGGGTCCAGGTGGATTCCACGTCGTCCGGGGTCTTGATCGCGTACGGATCCGCGAGCGGGACCGCCACCGTGGCTGGACAGTTCGAGCACCTGTTGTGCGGCGAGAACAGGTCGCCCACCGCTCGGGCGCTGTTGTATCCGCATTGCGGGACAATCGCCTTCGTCGTCGCGTTGAATTCAGCGAATGGATAGGCGAACGACGTCACGTCGTAACCCCACGACATAAGTGTGTCGCGGTCCTGACAGATCTGGCGGTTCTGCTCGTCCGCGGACAGTGACGGGAGGAGCTGGTGGGAAACCGTGTGCCCGCCGATCTCATGACCATTGACCTTCAGGTCGTCGAGCTGCGCCCGAGTCATATATCCAGGAAGGTCGATGAACGAGGAGTTGATGTAGAACGTGGCGACCATCCCGTGCTGCTGGAGGAGCTGTTGTCCGACGATTTGGTCCGCAACCCCGTCGTCGAACGTAAGACTGACCGATAACGGCCGTAATGCCGAAGCGTCAGCCTGAATCGGCACTAATACGGCGAACACCGCAGCGACCAACGCGGCAGCGAGGCTCAGAAGTTGCAGGCCAGGGGCGCGTCGCGCCGTCTTCCTCGACCCAGCCGTCACCGCGACCCCCTCGCCAGCTTCCACCACCACGTACTCCGGACTATTCCACGACGAATGGTCAAGTCCTACTGGACGAGTAGCGGATTTCTGACAGTCGACTGAAACCGGACAGAAGCCTTCTGACCCGCCGAGTACGGGGGATTTCGGCACCTCAGAGGGACGGACTCTCAGGTAACTTACAGAAAGAACCGTCCGCGACGTGCCTATTTCGATGCGGGCCAACGTCTGATGTTTGCGGCGCTGACCGAATGGACCACCCTCAGTCCGCGAAATGGCTATTTCGATGCGGGCCAACGTCTGATGTTTGCGGCGCTGACCGAATGGACCACAGTCACTCCGTCGGACGGTCCCTTCACTGGCCTGCCCGCGGCCTCGAATACTTCCACTCGAAGGCGCCGTTCGGGGACACGGCGCGG
>DASYTU010000210.1:0-31975 GCA_036001925.1 Actinoplanes sp. | reverse complement strand
CCGGTCAGAGCTTGGCGCACTGGCCCGATCGGGGTCCGGAGACCGTGTTCGGCAGGCCGTTGTCCACCGGCGGCGGCTGGTTCCCGGTGCAGGTCAGCGCGCCGCCGATCTGGTTGGCCGAGACCAGCGTGGACTCGATGTTGGTACGCAACGTCACCGCCCGGCCGACCGTCGAGTCCTCGACGCTCACCGGGCCCGACCCGCTCACGGTGACCGGTCCGCCGACGTTGGCGTGCAACAGGGCCACCGTTCCGGCTCCGGTTGCCGTCACCGCGGCGCGCAGCGTCGCGCCGGTGACGTACAGGGAGGCGCCGTTGCGGACCGTCACCAAGCCGGTGACCGTCGCGCCCTCGGTGATGCAGGTGACGCCCGAGCGCACCGATACCGCGCCGACCACCCGGTCGCCGATCGTCGTGGTGCACGCCGGGTTCGAGCGCCCGAGCAGCTCCACTTCGGCCAGCGTGGTGGTCGCCTCGCCGGAGTTCTTGGTCACCTGCAGCTGGTAGTACTTGAACCGCCCGGGATGCGCGATCTTGAACGGCTTGGTCTGCAGCCGCCAGTCGAACGTCTGGTCGCTACGTTCGTCGATCGTCGTCCAGGCGGTCCCGTTGTAGGAGCCGCGGAGCTTCCATGCGGTCGGATCACCGGCGACGACGCCCGACGTCAAGGTGTAGTAGGAGGCCCGCTCGCCGGCGCCGGCGAACTGGTACTGCCAGGTCGGCGTCTGCGAAGCGAACACGGCCCGGGTGCCGGAGGTGTCGTCCACCAGCGCCGGGTCCGATGCCGTGCCCAGGCCGGGCCGGGTCAGGTCCTTCATCGGGTTCGGGATCGCCGATCCCGAGGTGATGGATGCCGGAGCGTCGCCGGCTCCCGTGCCCCACGCGGAGGGCGAGGAGCCCATCGTGAAGTCCAGCGTCGCGCCGTTCGCGAGCAGGGAGTGCGGCAGCGACGTCGACGTGTACGCCTGGCCGTTGACCTTCAGCGACTGCACGTACACGTTGCTCGCGCTGTTGTCCGGCGCGTTCACGACGATCTTCTTGCCGTTCTCCAGGTTCACCGTGGCCTTGGTGAACAGCGGCGAGCCGATCGCGTACGCCGGGGTGCCCATCTGCAGCGGGTAGAAGCCGAGCGCGCCGAACACCTGCCAGGCGCTCATCTCGCCGTTGTCCTCGTCGCCCGGATAGCCCTGGCCGATCTCGCTGCCCAGGTACAGCCGGGACAGCGCCTCGCGGACCAGCGCCTGCGTCTTGTAGGGCTTACCGGCGTAGTCGTACATGTAGATGATGTGGTGCGACGGCTGGTTGCTGTGGCCGTACTGGCCCATCCGGACGTCGCGCGCCTCGAGCATCTCGTGGATCGTGCCGCCGTACGAGCCGGGGAAGCCGGCCGTCTCCGGCGTGGCGAAGAACTGGTCCAGCTTGTCGGCGAGCCCGGCCTTGCCGCCGTACAGGTTGGCCAGTCCCTGACCGTCCTGGGGCACGTGGAACGCCATGTTCCAGCCGTCGGTCTCGGTGTAGTCGTAGCCCCAGACCCGCGGGTCGTACTGCGATGCCGGGAGCCGCCAATTGCCGGCCGAGTTCCTGCCCTGGAAGAAGCCCACCGAGGGGTCGAACATGTTGACGTAGTTCTGGGTCCGGTTCTTGAAGTACTCGGCCTGCTCGGCGTACTCCTTGGCTTTGGGGCCGCCCTTCTCGGCCAGCGCCTGGGCCATGTTGGCGATGCCGAAGTCGTTGATGTAGCCGTCCATGGCCCACGACATGGCCTCGCCGGTAGCGTCGCTGGGCGTGTAGCCCTTGAAGATCGACGTGGCCATGCCCTTGCGCCCGACGTTGTCGTTCGGCGGCGTTACCGTCGCGTTCTTCAGCGCGGCCGCGTACGCGGCGTCCACGTCGAAACCCTTCACCCCCTTGAGGTACGCGTCCGCGAAGGCGACGTCGGAGCTGGTGCCGACCATCAGGTTCGCATAGCCCGGCGACGACCAGCGGGAGATCCAGCCGCCGTCTTTGTACTGCTGGACGAAGCCGTTCACCATCTCGCCGGCGTCGCTCGGCGTGAGCAGCGAGTACGCCGGCCACGTGGTCCGGTACGTGTCCCAGAACCCGTTGTTGACGTACACCTTGCCGTCCTTGACCGGCGCGCCGGTCTCGGTGGGCGTGCTGCCCGGGCTCGTCACGGCCGACTGCACGGTGTGCTTGAACACCGGCGCCTCGTTGGTGCCGGTGTTCTCGAAGGCCGAGTTCGGGTAGAGGAAGAGCCGGTACAGGTTCGAGTAGAGCGTGGTGAGCTGGTCCTCGGACGCGCCCTCCACCTCGACCGTGCGCATCTTGGCGTCCCACAGCCGCTGGGCCGCGTCGGCGATCGACGACAGCGTCGCGTCCGGGGCGATCTCCAGTTCCAGGTTGTGCTTGGCCTGTGCGACGCTGATCAGCGACGTCGCGATCCGCATCGTGACGGTCTTACTTGCGCTGGTGTCGAACTTCAGGTAGCCGGTCGACGGGCGGTTGCCGGTGGGCAGCATCCCGCTGGATGCGACCGGTGCGTCCACCGTGGCGTACATGAACATTCGCGTCCAGCCGGCCGAGAGGCCGCCGCTGTTCACATCGGACCAGCCGGAGATCGACCGGTTCGCGGCGTCGATGACCAGGCCGGCGTTGTTGTTGACGTTGTCCAAAATCAGGTTCGAGCTGTCGCCGGTGAACGTGAACCGGAACAGCGCTGCGTGGTCGGTCGGCGCGAACTCGGTCTTCATGCCGTTGTCGAACGTGACGCCGTAGTAGTACGGCTTCGCGGTCTCGTTATCGTGCCCGAACGCCAGCGCGCGGTTGGCGCGGTTCGCATCCGGCACGCCAGTCGCCGCGGACGGCATGACCTGGAACGTCTGCCGGTCACCCATCCACGGGCTCGGCTCGTGGCTGGTCGAGAACGCCTGGATCGTGGGGCGGTTGGCGGCGTTGTTGTCGCGGTGATACTCGTACAGCCAGTTGGTCGAGCCGGCGTCGGTGACCGGGGTCCAGAAGTTGAAGCCGTGCGGGACCGCGGTCGCGGGATAGTTGTTGCCGCGGGAGAAGTCGCCACTCGATTGCGTGCCGCGCCGCGTTTCCGCGTACTCGGAGAGGTGTGCCTTGGGCTTCGCGGGCGCGACGTCCGCGACGGAGATGTCGTCGAACCAGGCCCGGAAACTCGTCGGGCCGGACGGCTTGTCGTACCCGACCAGGATCTTGTCGATGGTCTTGCCGGCCGCGACCGCGCCGATGCGCGACACCCGGCTGTTCCACTGTGCGGTGTAAAGCGTCTTCGACGCTCCCTGCGCAGCCGGGCTCACCACGATGCCGTACTGGTCCACGGCCTTGAGGTCGGACAGGTAGGTCCCGTCCGTGAAGGCCAGGTCGACCGCGGCGTAGGTGGCCGGGTTGCTGAGGTCGTCCCGGTTGAATTCGGGAAAGACCAGATAGGAGAGCTGAGTGTCGCCGGTCACGGTCAGATCGACGTCAAAGACCTTGTTGTACGAGTACGCGCGGCCTTCGGCCAGGTGCCGGCCGCTGATCTGGAACGCCTTGAGCCCGGAAAAGCCCACGCCCGCCTTCGCGGTGGGGGAGCTGGCCGGCCCCTTGCCGATCCGGCTCTGCATGTCGCTGGGCGGCGGCGTGGTAGTGCTCGCGTCGGCCAGCTCGAGGTCGGCGAGCTGGGTGAGGTTGCCAGACGGGTGCCCGGTGATGTTCAGCCGGTAGATCTTGAAGCTGGCCGGCGCGGCCACATCGAACGTCTTGGTCTGGAAGCGCTGGTCGAACGTGACGCCGTTGCGGGTGTCGACCGTGGTCCACGCCGTGCCGTCGGCCGAGCCCTCGAGCGTCCAGTCGCGCGGGTCGCGCTCGGGAGCGTCGTTCGCCGACGTCAGCGCGTATTTCACCACGGTGGCGGGCGCGTCGAGCGAGTACTGCGCCCAGCTCGTCGGGGTGTCCGCCAGCCATTTGGTGGCAGGGTCGCCGTCGTTCAGGTTGTTGCCGTTCTCGTTGGCATTCGGCTGCGTGTTCACCGCGATCGCGATGACGTGGTCCCGCAGGCTGCCCGGCATGCCGACGACGAGGTTGCCGTCCACGCCACTGCTGCGCGGGTTGCCGTCGGCGTCCCGGTCGACCGTGTCGGTCCACGTGGGCTGCGGATCGTCGGGCTCGAACGAGGAAGCGAACGCGGCGGGATCCGCCGCGGTCTGGCCTCTTGCCGCCGCCGATGCCGCCCCGCCGGACGCCACGGCTGCGGCCGCGGCGACGAGCGAGACGGACACCAGGGCGACACCCCATCGTGGCCGGTGCATGCCGTCTCCTCCGATTGGCTGTCTGTTGACGGTGCTCTTGAGCGGACCCGAGACGTCCGCGACACATCGTGACGTCCACGTACGTCGATATGCAAGAGCTGGACCGCACATGATCGCCCACGATTGACATCGATGTCAGTTTCCCGCCGCCAGACCCGCCGTCGGCCTTGCGTACCGCGCGGAGCTTGCCATATGGTCGTGTGGCCAACCTCCCGGCGTGATCGATGCTGTCTCGATCCATGTTGAATCATGTGCGCTTTGCGATCGCGTTTCTGTGGCGGCATGGTCAGGTGGGTCATCCCGATTGGACCGCGCGCTGGTGCCGTGACCACCTCGGCGCCGAGCCGGTCGAGGTGCTGTACCGTTCCCGGCACATGTCCGAAGTCCTGGGCTTGCGCCTCGCGGACGGCCGCGAGGTGGTGGTGAAGTCGCGGCCGGATCAGAACGTAGAACCTGCGCTGGCACGGCACGACCCCCTGGGCCGTGCACGATTGGGACAGCCTCGCGTGGTTGCCGGAGGCCGCCATCGCCGGTTCCGCATGTGGCGCGTTCGCCAGCGCCGAGCACCGAAGCTGGTACCGATCGCGAGTTCGGCGGCGTTCCTCGACGCCTACCAGGCGGCCCGTCGGCCGTTGTCTCGGGTGGGCTCCATCAGCGTCAGGCGGGTGGCAGAAGTCCGGCGTCGTGGGCGAGGATCGCTGCCTGAACCCGGTTGGTGCAGCCCAGCTTGGTGAGGATCCGGCTGACGTGCGCCTTGGCTGTGCCCTCGCTGATGAGCAGGCTCCGGGCGATCTCACCGTTGGACAACCCGTCGCCGATCAGCACCACGACTTCGCGTTCCTTGTTGGTCAGCGCGCCCAGACGCCGCTTGGCGTGGTCGCCACGGGTGTCCTCCGGCCCGACGTACCGGTCGATGAGCTGGCGGGTGATCCGCGGCGACAGGATCGCCTCACCGCGCGCCGCGACCCGGACGGCCTGGATGATGTCGTCGGGCGGGGTGTCCTTGAGCAGGAAGCCAGCCGCTCCGGTGCGCAGCGCCGCGGCGACGGTTTCGTCCTCGCCGAACGTGGTCAGCATGACGACCTGAGTCTGGGGTACGAGGCGACGGATCTCGGCCGCGGCCGCGAGGCCGTCGCCCCTTGCCATCCGAACGTCGAGTAGGGCCACATCAACGCGGTGGCGGCGAACCAGTTCGACCGCCTCATGGCCGTCGGTGGCCTCGGCCACGATCTCGATGTCGGCCGCGTTCTGCAGCACCAGCCGGATCCCGGCCCGGATGAGCGCCTCATCGTCGGCCAGCATCACTCTGATCACGGGCGCATCCTAGCTGTGCCTTACTGGATCTCCTGCTTCTGGACCAGCTTCCCGCCGGCCATACAGAACCGGTACACGGACCGCGAGCCGTCGCGCGCCAGCTCCGACGAGTAAGCGTAGAGACACGTAGCGCCGGTCGGGATCGGCGGCTCGTCGCCGGTCAGGGATTCCCTGGCGATCGATCCCTTCTCGCCCACTGCCTTGCGTACCTGGTCCTCCGGCTGCCCGACCTGGACCCGCGTGTAGGTCTCCGGTGAGATGCTGCCCTCCGCCACCTTGCGTTCGAACACCTTGAGGCCGATGACGCCGCCACCGCAGCAGACGGCGACGACGCCGAGCAGGACGAACAACGTGGTCTTGGTGGGTTTGCTCATGGTTTTCGTGCTCCCTGTGTCCGGTGAACCGTTGAGGGAGCCAGTCTCGGCAATGGAGGCGCTCCGGGCCGTCTGCCGGCCGGCCAGATCGGTCTGGTCGATGGTGGTATCCGCGCGGTCCGAGTGGCCCGGCACGGTGGCTGCGGGAACGAGCGGGAGCAGCACGCTGACCACGAACTCGGTCCGCTCACTGTCTGCGCCCGCGTGGATGGTGCCGCCGGCGAGCCGGACACGCTCCTGTAGCCCCACGAGCCCCATGCTGGTGCCCGGTGTCGTTCGCGTCCCGGGTGTTCCGAGGCCGTTGCGGACCTCGACGCGGATCTGTTCCGCGCCGCGCTCGACCACGACGTGGGTGGCGGCCCCGGCTGCGTGTTTGTGCACGTTCGTCAGCGCCTCGCGGACCACCCGGTGTAGCGCCCGCCGGATGGTGCCGTCGAGCCCGGTCGTGTCATCACCGGTCCACGTGAGCCGAACATCCGCGCCGGCCCGCTGGGACGCGAATACCAGCGCCGACAGGTCGGTCCGCGTGCCGGCATCGTCGCCATGGCCGTCCGTGCCTTCGTGATGCGAGTCGACCTTGAGGATGCCGAGGACCTCGCGCAGCTCGTCGAGGGCGGTCTTGGCCGTGGTCCGCATCACCGAGGCCTGCTGGCTCAGTTCGGGCGCGGTCTGCCGGGTCCTCAGCTCCAGCGCCCCCGCGTGCAGGCTGATCAGGCTGAGCCGGTGACCGAGCAGGTCATGCATCTCTCCGGCGATGCGCGCGCGTTCCTGCATCCGCGCCTGTTCGTCGCCGAGGGTTTGGGCCCGCTCCAGGATGGCGTTGCGCTCGCGCAGCGCCTCGGAGCGGCGAGCCCGCTCGCCGGTCAGGGCCCCGATCGTGCCGGGAAGGATCAGCCCCACCCCGGCGAACGCCGTCGCCAGCAGTAAGGCCAACCCCCAGGGCTCCGCGTCGCTGCTGCCCGGCACCACGCTCGCCAGCACCTTGAGCGTCAGCGTCGCGGAAGCCAGGGCGAATATCGCGCCGGCCCGGCGTAGCGACGCTATGCGGCGGCCGGCACGGTAGGCGATCACCGGGACCGCGATGACGCCCGCCGCCACCGTGTCGACGGAGGCTACTGCCAACAACAGCGCGGCGGACGGCCAGGTGAAACGGGCGAGCAGCGCAACGATCACCACAAGGCCCGCGGCACCCTGTAATGGGCGCTCCGCGATCTCGGCGGCCATGCCCCAGACGACCAGGGCAGGCAGCACGAGCCGGCGGGTCAGAACCCATCGGTTCACCGAGGACCAGTCAGCGCGGACCGCGCGCAGTCGCTCCGATGCCCACGCGGAAACCGCCGCGCGCCAAGACGGTCCGGTGTCCAATGCCTCCTCGCTCCCGTGCGCGACGGGCGGACCGCGTCGCATGATGATGCGATCTGGCCCGCCCGTTCCATCGGTCATGCTACCGGCGATCAGTGCCGTTCCAGACCGCGGTGAGTGCGGGTACCGCTACCCACAGACACCGCCCGCATCAGCGGACGTCCGACCGCTGGAGCCGTGCGGCGGCGATCGCCGCGGGCACGACGGCCCACAGCACGAGTGCGGCAACCACCGGGCCGATCCCGTGCGGCGCGGCATGTACGCCGGCCGCCGCCTCGGTCGCCGAGTCGAGGTCGATCAGCCGGCTGAGACCCTTGGTCGGCCGGTCCAGGAACGGGATGAAGCTCGTGGCGACATAGCCGGCCATGAGAGGGATCGCGACGCTGCGAGCCGCGGAGCCGAGCGCGAAGCCGACAGTGGCGGCGATCAGTACCTTGACCGCGACCGCCGGCATGGCGCCCAGGACGCCGAGGCCAGCGCCGCTGCTACCGGACCCGCCAGCCAGGAACGCCGTAACGGCGGCCCAGCCCAGCGTCCCGAACACGAGGGTGGTGCCGGCGGCCCAGACGATCATCGACACGTACGACGCGGCCAGCCATCGCAGCCGCCGCGGCGCGACCGAGAGGACCATCCCCGCCCAGCCGGACCGGAACGGCGCCGCTCCGGCGAGCACACCAACCGCCAGCCACAGCAGCGTGAAACCGACGGACGCAGCGCCGAACTTCTCCTCGACGAGAGAGGCGGCGGGATTCTCGTCCAGGGAGCTGACGCCGAACATCACTGCGACCACACCTACCAGCACGGCGAGGCCCGTCAACCAGACCATCCCGCGCTGGCCTCGCCATGCCCGGAGCTGCACGCGCAGCAGCCGCGTGAACGGCATGGGTGCGCGGCGCCCCGCGAGAAGCTGCTTGTCGTTCGTGGTCATGCGCGCGTCCCTTCCATGGTGACCAGCTGGTAGATCTCGGTGAGCTGGCGGCGTTCGGTGGACAGTTCGGACAGGACCAGGCGGTGAGTGGCGGCGACCCGGCCGATCTCGGTCGAGGTCGTGCCGGTGACCCGCAGGACGCCGTCGTCGAGCAGTTCGGTGTGGTGGCCGGCCCGGCGGAGCTGGTCGCGAAGCAGGTCGGGCCGCTCGGCGCGGACCAGCGAAGCGTTGCCGGTGAGAAGATCGGAAGTGGTCGCGTCGCGGACGATCCGGCCCTTCTGCATGACCACCACGCGGTCGGCGACCTGTTCCAGCTCGGGCAGATTGTGGCTGGACACCAGCACGGTGTTGCCGGCCTCGGCGTGCTTGCGGATCCACGTACGCAGGTCGTGACATGCTGTCGGGTCCAGCGCGTTGGTGGGTTCGTCGAGGATCAGCACGCGGGGCTGGGCAAGCAGCGCCAGCGCGATCGCCAGCCGTTGCCGCATGCCCATCGAATAGGTCTTGGTGCGGCGCTTGGCCGCGCCGGTCAGGCCGACCATGGCTAGCACCTCCCGCACCCGTTCGGCCGGGATGCCGGAAAGCGCGGCGGTGGCTTGCAAAGCGGTCAGGGCGCTCCATCCGCCCGGCAGCGTAGACGCGTCGAACGAGGCGCCGACGAGACCGGCCAGGTTGCCGAACTGCCCGACCGCGACGCCGCCGACCGTGACCCGGCCGCGGTCGGGGCGGGTGAGGCCGACCGCCGTCCGCATCAGGGTGCTCTTGCCGGCACCGTTGTGGCCGACCAGCCCCACGACCGTCCCTGGATCGAGGCGGAGCGTCACCTGCTCCAGCGCCCTCGTCGAGCCGAAGCTCTTGCTCACGTCTTCGAAGTTCAACATGCCCGGAACGCTAGGGAACCCGAAGCGGCGGCGAGTCTGCCGATCGACCTGACCACCGTGCCGATCGGCAGAGCTCCGCCATCCTCACCGATCCCACCGAGTTCAGGGCGGCCAGACGTAGCCTCAGGCTGCCTCGTCACGCGGCTCGAACTTGACGGTCAGCCCCATGCCGAGCGCAGCCGCAAGACGTTCCAACACGGGCAAGGTTGGCACCGATCCGCCGGCTTCGAACCGAGCCACCGCCGACTGGGTCATGCCCGATGCCACCGCGAGCTGCGATTGACTCCAACCCCTGCCCTCACGAAACTCGCGCACCGCACGGCCGAGCTCGAACGCCAGACGCGCCGCGTCGTAAGCCTCTGCGGCGCCTGGCTCCGCCATACGCCGATCCCGCAGGGTGGCCCAGTCCGTCTCACCGTCCATGGCTTAACCCTCCTCCTCAACACTGTGCCGTTCGCCGAGGCACCGTGAAAGCGCACGACGTGCCCGCTCGACCTCGTGCTCATCGCGCATTCGCGTCTTGTGAAACACCGTCAGCAGAATGATCCGCTTGTCGGACGCGATCCAGTACACGCTGCAGCCGGGCAACCGCTCGACGCATGTCGTCGAGCAGCATGTCGTCGAGGTCGTGGGTGAAGCCGTTGCGGACCACGACCCGCAGGACGGAGAGGTCCATGCGGTCCGCCGGGAATGTGTAGGCCGGCAGCAGCCAGCCGCTTTCGCGTAGCGCGGCGGACAGGTCGAACACTGTGTACCGGTCAACTTCCTGATGGAGTGAGAAGGCGAAGGCCGGCACCTCGTCACCGCCTCCTCGGCAGACAGGTGGAAGCGCTCGCCTTCCATCGGGACGAGACGCGCCTCGACATCCCAGTAGTTCGCGAACTTCTCCCAGCACACCTGGGTGTTGATGCCCATCACGAGGTTGGGTCGATCGGTGGATCGGCCGGCGGCGCGGCGGGCATGCTGCCAACGCCGCTTGAGGCCAGCCCGCCGAGCATGCAGGCCTCGCTGGAACCGGTCGTGGAGCAACCGATGGCCCGGCGGGGGTCGGGGGCGTGGCCTCCGGCTCCATCCAGGTGGTGACGATGGTGGCCAGGTTCAATCGGGGATTGCCGTCCAGCAACAACTCGTCGTGCACAATCTGGTACGCGACGTTCGCATCGGGCTCGGTCGGCGGGAGCCGGTCCCGAGGTATCTCGACCGGCTCCTTGATGAAGATCGGATTGACGGACAGGTCCGGCCCGGTGGGTTTCCGGTCGTCCCTCGAAGGCGACAACGACATACCCTCAACGTGTCACTGTCCGGTGTGCGGCGCATCCTCGGCAGCCGATCCACCAACCGCGAGTAGAACACGACTTCGCTGTGCGTGCAGTACCCGATCAAAGTCAGCCGAAGTATGCCGCAATCCAGTTCCGGAGTCGCAGTCCAACGGCGGCCGGCACCTGGACCGTCTCGATGCGCTCGGCGATCATCCGAGGGTCGACGAGACGGCTGCGGATGAGCGCGTCTGCGAACGCATGGTCCTTCTCGCGGCCGGCGACCAGTTTCGACACCACACAGTCGTGCGGCTCGAGCAGGTGTCCTCGCCCTGGCGCGGTATTGGATGTAGCGACATGGACCAGCCGGTCGCGCCAGCCGGCCGGCAACACCGCGGTCGACACGCTGACGCCCTGGGCGTAGTACCCGAACGTCTCGTGGAACGTCGACAGTTCCCCGATCGCTCCGTCGACCTGATCCGCCTTGCGATCGTCCGGGTCGTCGAAGAAGGCGACATCGACCTCCATCGAGGCGGTCGCGGCTAGCGGAAGGCGCTCCTCGGCAATGGCACCGAGGATGGACTGACTTCCGATGACGAGGATGTCCGGGTCGCCGGCGATCTGGGACGCGGCTCGCAGCACATGTTCCAGCTGTTCGCGGTTCATGCCGCGTGTTCGTCCCTCCACCGAGCGGCGAACGCGGCCAGTAAGGCCCGGCGATCTTCCTCCGGCAGGACGCCCGCAAAGGGGGAATTCTGCCGTAGTTCGATCGCGTACGGCTCGCCGGACGTCAACGCCTCGATGACCCCCTCGATCCCGCCGTCGAGAATGGCGCGCCACCGATCCAGCCAGACGGCCGTCATGCCGTCCGGATGGATCCGCCTTAGTCGATCAAGGTTGGACGAGGCCTTCGCTAGCACCGCGTCGGGATCGATTACCAGCCTGCCGACAACCGCCCGGTGCAACCACAACGCCTTGAGCTGGTCGCGGGTGGGCACAGGCCGGAGGAACGCATCGATATCCGCTCGACGCACGCGTCGATGCGACCCCACCCTCACGTACGGCAGCAGACCGCGCTCGCAGAGATCCACAACGTGCTGGCGCGACGATCGCAGCAAGGCCGCTGCCTCACTGGTCGTCAGCAGCTCACGGTCCACCATTCGTCAAGCATGGCCGGTAAACGCCAAAAACGCAACGCCCCAGGTAGATCGGCGTTGACCGAGCCGCCCAGCCGCTACGGCTGGCCGGCGCGTGACGGGAGGGATGCCAGCCAGCGCTCGATCGCGGCGGGTGAGCGGAGCAGCACGACGGTCGGCATGGCCGGATCCGCTTGCCAGGCCCGCATCCGGCGGCGCTTGCGCGCGAACGACCGGAAATGCCAGACGATGAGCGAATCGCTCGCGAGGAAAGTGCCGCGCCACGTCTCGCGGTTACCGTTGCAGGTCTCGGTCCGGTGGATGATCTGCCGGACCGTACGTCGCAGCAGTTGTGTCAGCGAGCGCCAGCGCGGCAGGTCGAGCCCCACGATCAGGTCGGCGCGGGCGAGCGGCACGTCCTTCCAGATGCCATATGCCGAGTCGAGCACCCAGCCGTCCGTGGCGCAGACGGCCGCGATCCGCGCCCGCTGCACGTCCGGCGGAACCGGCACCCAGTTCGCCTCCCAGGTCAGATCGTCCACCGCGTGGTACGGCAGCCCGAGCCGCTCGCCGATGCGTTTCGCCAGGGTGGATTTGCCGGAGCCGGTCACTCCGTAGACCAGAATCCGCCGCACGATCTCACGATAATGGGCCGACCAGCCCGTCTTCGTACGCGATTATCACCAGTTGGACGCGGTCGCGGACGCCGAGCTTCGCGATGGCCCGGGTGATGCGGGTCTTCGCAGTGAGCGGGCCGATCACCAGCTCGCGCGCGATGTCCTCGTTGGACAGCCCGGTGGCGACGAGCCGGACTGCCTCGCGCTCGTTGAACATCGGCGTTGGGGTCAGGCGATCTGGCGGAGGTCGTTGCCGTAGTCGAAGATGATCCGCATCCGTGCACCCAATGCCTGTGCGTACCTGCTCAGGGTCGCGACCTCGTTGACATCGAGGTCGCCGTTCTCGATCTGGCTGACCCGGCCTGGCGTGACGCCCATGACCTCGGCCACCTGACGCTGGGTCAGGCCCAGGCGCTTGCGCTCCTCAGCCAGATGAAAGGCGTTGACCCACGCCTCGGTACGCGCGCGCTCCGCGGCGAGCGCGTCGCGGTCGCCGTCGTCAAGTTCGGCGCGGATGTCTTCCCAGTCGTGGAAATCTGTCATGATTCCTCCCTTCGCTTTCTTTCGAAGGCGAGCCAGCCCTCATAGGCGATCTCAGCTATCGGGATCGCCGTCCTACATCACCGCGACCAGCCCCAGCCTTGTTGCCGGCGACGAGCAGCACCGCCTGCGACCAAGGGTCGAAGACGAACAGAACACGTATCGCGACGTCGCGACCAGACCGCGGCCGCAACTCCTTCAGGTTGCTGATGCTCGATCCGTGCAGCGTGCCCACCAACGGGCGACCGAGCCCGGGACCGGTCTCGGCGAGCATGTCGATCGCAACATTGACCGAACGATAGGTATCCGGGTCGGCCTGACGCGGAGAACGGAGCCACTGTCGGACGTCAGCCGTCGTCTTTATCGTCCAACGCCTCGCGGCATCCGTGGGCACACTAAGACTATAGCTCTAACTAAACTTGATCACTAGAGCTCGGGCGAGTCCTCGCCGTGGGCGCCCGCGGTGGCCGCTACGACGCCCACCTGGCCTAGTTGGAAACGAGGAACTACGAATGACCGTCACCTGGGACGAGGCCAAGCGCCGTGCGGAGGAGACCTGCCGCGCCACCGGCGTCGAGGGCACGTTGGTTCCTCGTATCGCGGGCCGCAGACGAACGGTGTACGCACGCCGATAAGGTATCGCGGTGACCGACGATGCGACGGCTCTCGGCGCCGCGGCGGCCCGACTTCTCGCCGACTCCGGACGGTTCCCCATCAAGCCCGGCCTCACGGACACCGAGCTCGCCGCGGTCGAGGCGGAGTTCGGCTTCTCGTTCGCCGACGACCATCGCGCCTTCCTCGCGGCGGGACTGCCGTGGGGGCGTGGCTGGCCGGACTGGCGCGACGGCGACCGCGGGGACCTGCGGGAACGGCTCGCCTTGCCGGTCGAGGGCGTGCTCTTCGACGTGGTGGAGAACGGATTCTGGTACGACGGTTGGGGCCGGCGGCCGCCCGACGACGATGCGGCCGTGTCCGTGGCCCGCGGCGGGCTTGTCACGGCGCCCCGGATGATTCCGCTGTATTCGCACCGCTACCTGCCCGCGGGCCGCACCATGTCGGGCCATCCGGTGCTGTCGATCTATCAGACCGACGTCATCTGCTCCGGCGCGACCATTGTGGACTACCTGGGTGCGGAGTTCGGCCTTGGCGCGCCGACGAACGAGCCGCGCCGTCCGACCGTCGCGTTCTGGAGCCGGCTGCTCTAGACGTCGCGGCGGGCGCGACCGTTCTCTCAGCCCTCGCCGCGGGCGCGACCGCTCTCTCAGCCCTCGCGGCGGGCGCGACCGCTCTCTCAGCCGTCGCGGCGGGCCCGGGCGCGGCGCTTGCCCTCGTGCATCGCCTGCACCCGCGCGATCGGGATGTGGTGACCCTCCTCGACCAGGCCGGCGTCGAGTTTCTGGGGTCGCGGCATCGCGTCCTTCCACGGATCGCGGTCGCCGAGCAGATCGAGCGCCGTGTGCACGGTGAAGTCGCGGGGCTGGACGTCGTCCAGGTCGTCCCAGGCCACCGGGAACGAGACGGTCGCGCCGGGCCGTACCCGAGGGCTGTAGGCCGCCACCACCGTCGCGCCGCCGGCGCGCGTGGAGTCCAGGAACACCTTGCCCTGCCGGTCCTCCCGGATGAACGCGGTCGTGGCCAGCTCGGGGTCGAGCCGCTCGGCCCGGGCCGCGATGGCGCGCGTCGCGGCCGCGACATCCTCGATGGCCGCGCCCTCCTCCAGCGGCACGAACACGTGCAGGCCCTTGGACCCGCTCGTCTTCACGGCGCTGCCCATGCCCACGTCGGCCAGCACCTGGCGGACCAGCCGGGCAGCGCCGACCGCAAGCGCGAACGCGCCGCCCTCCGGCGGGTCCAGATCCATGATCAGATGGGTCGGGTGGTGCTGGTTGGCCAGCATCAGCGTCGGATGGTACTCGACCGCACGCTGGTTGCCGAACCACAGGAGCGTCTTCCGGTCATTGCACAGGGCGTAGGAGACCTCGCGGTGTGACGCCTCCGCCCAGACCGCCACCCGTGGTACCCAGTCCGGCGTGTATTTGGGCAGGTTCTTCTGCATGAATTTTTCCTGCCCGCGCAGGACGCGGACGACGGACAACGGCCGGTCGCGCAGGGTGGGCAGGATGCGGTCGCGGATCGCGTCCAGGTAGTCGACCAGGTCGCGCTTGGTCGCTTCGGCCCCCGGAAAGAGTTCCTGATCCAGGTTCGTCAGGGGTACGCCGTCCCGCTCCTCGCCCTTGTCCGCCATCCGACCATCTTGCCCCGGTCAGCCGCCGCGCACGATCCCGAGCGCCGGAAACACCATCACGAGCGTCATCACGGCGTAGCAGCCGCCCAGGACCGGCATGCGGTTCCGCGTCGCGATGACCGCGCCGACGAACGGCAGCACGATGGTGAGCAGAGCCGCGGCCGCGTTGGTGTCGTTGTTCGGGCCCCGATTGGCGAGGCCCCAGCCGATCAGGAGCGACACCGACACGAGCCAGGCCAGCGTCACGGCGATCACCCGAAGCGTGACGTCGGCGCGGCGCGCCGCCTCCCGCCGGTCCGCGCGTTCCTCCTCGGCGGTTCGGACCGTGACATCGGTACGCCGTACCCGTACCGGCCCCTCATGCAAGGTCACCATTGCACTGTAAGTCCGGGCGGCGGACCGCGCTCGGCGAGCAACGGATCAGCTCTTGACCGAGCCCGCCATCAGGCCACCGATGAACCAACGTCCCAGAAGGACGTACACGACCAGGGTCGGCAGCGACGTGATGAGCGCGCCGGCCATCGAGGCCGCGTAGTCCGGGGACTGCGCGCCGGCCAGGGCGTTCAGCGCGATCGTGATCGGGCCGTTGCGGGTGTTGGACAGGAAGATCGCGAAGAGATAGTCGTTCCACGCGGACGTGAACTGCCAGATGATCGTGACCACGAAGCCGGGGATCGAGATCGGCAGGATGATCCATGCGAACGTACGCAGGAGCCCCGCACCGTCCACCCGGGCCGCCTCCACCAGTTCCTCCGGCACCGTGGTGGCGTAGTAGTTGCGGAAGATCAGCGTGCAGATCGGGATGCCGTAGATGCAGTGCACGAATACCAGCGTCGAGATGCCGGGCGGTATGCCGATCGTGGTGACGATCTCCCGCAGCGGGATCATCACCGCCTGGTACGGGATGAACATGCCGAACAGGATCAACGTGAACACAACGTCCGCACCGGGGAAGCGCCAGCGCGACAGCACGAATCCGTTCGCCGCACCGATGATCGACGAGATCACCGCGACCGGGATGGCGAGCTCGAACGTGCGGATGAAGGACGGCTGAAGCGCGCGCCACGCCTTCTCCCACGAGGCTGCGGTCCACTGGTCGGGCAGGTTCCACTGCCCGGTCACGCCGATCTCGGATCCGGACTTGAAGCTCGTCACGATCAGCACGTACGCGGGCATCAGCACGATGACGAGGAAGAACCCCGCCAGGGCGTACTTGACGATCGAGCCGGCGGTGCCGGTCCGGATCGGTTTCGACGCCTGCGGTACCGGCTCGATCCCGGTGGGCGGCGCCGACAGGGAGGTGGTCGTCATGCCGGGCCTCCTTTTGCAAGCTCTCCTGGCCCTTGCTTCGCCGCGGTGCAGTCGATCATGCCCTCTTCTCCGCCCGGTTGGTGTAGATCAGGTACGGCACGATGACGATCGCGACGAGCAACAGCAGGATGATCGAGATCGCGGCGGCCTTCGCGTAGTCGCTGGTGAGCAATGCCTGCCAGACGTACACGGCGGGCACCTCGGTGAGCCACTGCGCGCCGGAGACACTCATGATCAGGTCGAACATCTTCATCGACATGTGCCCGATGATGATCAGCGCCGACAGCGCCACGGGCGTGAGCTGGGGGAAGATGACGTTGCGATAGAGCCGGTAGGTGCTCGCTCCGTCGACGGCGGCCGCCTCCCGCAGCTCCTGCGGGATGCCGCGGAAACCGGCCAGGAACAGCGCCATCACATAGCCGGAGAGCTGCCAGATGGCGGGCAACGCCATCGCGGCCATGCCCCATTGCGGGTTCGTCCACCAGGTGTTCTGCAGGAAGTCCAGGTGCAGAGCGCCGAAGATGGCGTTGAGACCGCCGGCGTTGTCGCCCTTGCCAGGGTTCATCAGCCAGCGCCAGACCACGCCGGACGCGATGAACGAGACGGCCATCGGGAAGAGATACACCGTACGGAAGAAGCCCTCGCCGCGGACGCCGCGCTCCAGCAGGAACGCCCAGAGCAGGCCAAGCAGCAAAGTGCCGAGCAGGAACACGACCGTGAAGATCAACAGATTCTTGAGCGAGTGTACGAACCTGTCGTTGATGTCGTTGGTGAACAGGTTCGCGTAGTTGTCGAGCCCGACGAAGCCCTTCGACCCCAGCGCGTTGTGCTGGTCGGAGACGGACACGTTGGTCGTCCAGGCGATGAGGCCGTACACGAAGACGGCGAGCAGGATCAGCGACGGGGAGAGCAGCAGCAGGCCCGGTCCCCAGTGCCTCAGTCGGCCCATCGGGCTCCTTCCGTGACTTGCTTTTTCGACACGTCGTGGGCGGGACGGTCGAGACCGTCCCGCCCACCGGCGCGCGCGAGGGAACCTACTTCTTCTTGGCGAACTGCGTTGCGGCCGCGACCAGGGCCTTCTGCAACGCGGCCACGTCGGAGTTGGTGGAGAACGCACCGAGCGCCGAGTTGGCCGCCCCTTGCCAGCCCTGCGAGCATGCCGAGCCGTGGGCGCAGGACGGGACCTGCTTCGCCGACTTCCAGTCGGCGATCGCGGCCTGCTGGTACTGCGGGTAGTCCGCCGGTGTCGCGTCCGTACGGGCCGGGATCGAGCCCTTCTTGGTGTTGAACGCCTTCTGGCCCTCGGCCGAGCCGACCGTCTTCAGCCAGCACTTGGTGCCCTCGGGGTTCTTCGCACCCTTGGGCAGGACGAACGAGTCGGCCAGCCACTGGAACGTCGCGCCGTTGCCCGGGAACGTGAAGTAGCCGTAGTCCTTGAAGCCCTTGGCGTCGAGGTCGGCGGCCTCCCAGTCACCCATCAACTGGTAGGCGGCCTTGCCGTCCATGATCAGCTTCTCGGCGTCCGTCCAGTCGAGAGCGTCGCGATCCTTGTTGGTGTACGTCAGCAGCTGCTTGAAGTCGTTGATGCCCTTGGTGACCGCCGGGTCGTTCCAGTCCGTCGCGCCGTTCCACAGGCCGGTGAACTTGTCCGCGCCGAGGTCGGTGATGAGCACCGACTCGAAGAGCATCAGCTGCGTCCAGTCCTTGCCGACGGCCAGCGGCGCCGCGATGCCCTTCGCCTTCACCTTGTCGAGGTCGGCGATGAACTCCGCCATGTCCTTCGGGTCGGTGGTGATGCCGGCGTTCGAGACGACCTTCTTGTTGGTCCACACCACGTTCGCGCGGTGGATGTTCGCCGGCACTGAGTAGATCTTGCCGTCGACCGTGAGGTTGTCGATCAGGCCCTGCGGGAACGCCTGCTTGAGGCCCCACGAGTCGTAGTCGGCGCTCAGGTCTTCGATCTGGCCGGCGTTGATGTAGTCGAGCAGCTCCGCGCCCGCGTGCGCCTGGAAGGTATCCGGCGGGTCACCCTGCTGAAGCCGCGAAGCGAGTACCTGCTTGGCGTTGGCACCGGCGCCGCCGGCGACCGCGCCGTTCTCGAATGTCTGGCCCGCACAGGCGGTACCGAACTGGCTGACGAGGCCGTCGAGGCCGGCCTTCTCGCCGCCGTCGGCCCACCAGGTGAACACCTCGACCTTCTTCGGTCCCGTACCGCCGCCGTCGTCACTGCCGCCACATGCGGAAGCCGTCAGCAGGGCGGCGACGCCGACAGCGGCCACGGCGGCCCGTCGCGTGAAGCCCATGGTCTCCCCAATCCCATAATTTGACATCGTTGTCACTGATGATCGGGAGCACGATGCCGGTCGATGGGCGAGAGTGTCAACAGAGGTCGGCGCGTTGTTTCCGTGTCGTAACGCAAGAACGCTCCGGTCACTGTGGAGGTCGCTCGCCGGACCCCCGGGCGATCACGGACGTCGAAACAACGATCGTCCGCGCCGGTCCACTATGGCCGCTGATCCGCTGAAAAGCTAGCCTCGCGGCCTCGCGTCCCATCGCCGTCGGGTCGTGTGCGACCACCGTCGTGCCGATGACGTCCGCGAGGTCGAAGTCGTCGAAACCGATGAGCGCGGGTGGTCCGGGCCGGTCGCGCAGCGCGCGCAGCGCGCCGGTGGTCAGCCGGTTGTTGGTGGTGAACAGCGCGGTGGGTGCCGGATCCAGCTCCAGCAGTTCGCGTACGGTGTGCTCGGCGCGCCGCACGTCGTGCACGTCGGTACGCAGGTATGGCTCCCACTCCGTGTTGCCGGCCGCCGCCATGGCGCCCACGAACCCGTCGATCCGGCCGCGTTGCGGCGCCATCCGGGCCAGGTCGGCGATCAGCGCGATGCGCCGGTGTCCGCTGGCCAGCAGGTGCTCGCCGGCCGCTCGCGCGCCGCCGGCGTTGTCGATGAGCACCGCGTCGGCGGCCAGCCCGTCCGGCGGCCGGTCCAGAAACACGAACGGAACGCCCCGGTTGCCCTCGATGGCCAGATACTCGTGGCGATCGCCGCTCGGCACCACCAGCAGCGCCCGTACCCGCCGCTCCAGGAACGCGTCGACCAGGGCACGCTCCAGCTCGGCGTCCTCGTCGTTGTTCGCGGTCACGAGCTGCAAGCCGTGCTGGCGCAACTCGCGCTCGATGCCGCTGGCCACCGCCGAGTAAAACGGGTTGGTCAGGTCGCCGCTGATGAGGCCCACCAGCGCCGAGGTGGCACCGCGGCGCAGCTCCCGGGCGATGCCGTTGAGGCGGTACCCGAGCAGGTCGGCGGCGTCGCGTACGCGGCGACCGGTGGCCGGCGCCACGTTCGGCTCGCTGTTGAGCGCCCGCGACGCCGTCTTGAGGCTGACGCCCGCCAGTGCCGCCACCTGGGTGAGCGTCGGCCGTCGTACGACCGCCCCGTCGGCGGACCGGGATGCGGACATGGCGCTCCGAACTTTCGGCGGTGGAGAGACCGTCTCTGATTCGCAAAGTATGACATCGATGTCGGTGGCCTCTGCCGTGCCGGCGGATCGGCAATGTTCAAAAATCGTCCAGGTTTGTCCGCCCGTTGCCAATACTCTCGGTAATCGCCGCCCCTCGGTTGGTTACTGGACGGCGCTCCGCCGGGTCGGCCCGGCGTCGCCGTCCGGCTCCTCTCCATCTTCCAGAAGCCGGCGGATCCGGCGCGCCCGCACCATCACCGATGGCGCAGGATCGCCGGGCCGGCCCGGGTCCGGAAGCTCGGCCGGCGGCGACCGGTCGGGATCACTCCGCAAGAAACTCCAGCAGCGCCGGGTTGACCACCTCCGGGTGGGTCCAGGCGATGTTGTGCGGGCCGCCCTCCACGGGGATGAACTTGACGTCCTTGATCAGCGCCGGCAGCCGCTTGGCGGTCGCGTCGAACGGCAGGATGCGGTCCTCGGTGCCGTGCATCAGCAGCACCGGTACGTCGATCCTCGGGACATCGGCGCGGAAGTCGGTCAGCCAGGTGTCGACGCAGGCATACGAGGCGTACGGCGACGAACCCGCCGCGACCGCGAAGCTGGCGCGCAGGGCGGCGTCGCCGATCCGGGAGCCGCCGAGCTTGTCGGTGTTGTAGAAGTTCGCGAAGAAGTCGTCGAAGTACGCGTACCGGTCCTGGCGGACCGCGTTCTTGATGCCCTCGAACACCTCCCGGTCCACGCCCTCGGGATTGTCGTCCGTCTTGAGCAGGAACGGCGGGATCGCGCCGAACAGTCCGGCCTTGCGGACCCGCGCCGAGCCGTACGTGCCGAGGTAGTGGGTCACCTCGCCGGTGCCCATCGAGAAGCCGATCAGGTTGATGTCGGTCAGGTCGAGATGGTCGAGCAGCTTCTTGAGGTCCGCGGTGAACGTGTCGTAGTCATAGCCGGCGGTGGGGTGGTCCGACTTGCCGAAGCCGCGACGGTCGTAGGTGATGACCCGGTAGCCGGCGTCCAGCAGGACCGTGGTCTGCCGTTCCCATGAGTCGCCGTTGAGCGGGTAGCCGTGGACCAGGACGACGGGCCGTCCGCTGCCGTGGTCCTCGAACCAGATGCGGACATCGGTGTTGTTCTCGGTGTCGACGGACAGATGCGGCATTGTCTCTTCGCCTCCCGATGCGCCACCGGCCGATCGGCGGTCGGCGCGACGACATGGCGCACCCGTTCGACGTTAGGCACTTCGCCCGACGGTGCGAACCCTCGGTGCCGATGACTTATCGCGGAGTTCGCCAATTGGGCCCGTGGCGAACAGCGCCAGCCGCCGGTCCAACTGTTCACTATCGAGCCAGGCGGCGCACGATCTCGGACGAGGTAAGGGTCGTGTCGGCCGATTCGGGGTCGCCGGACGCCAGTGGCGTCCGCGCCACGTCCGCGTATATCTCGGCGAACGCCTCGAACAGGGCCGGCGTCAGGCCGGCCTCCGACTGGGTGGCGGCGATCTCGCGCATCTCGGCGACATACCGCTCGGCCTTGGTCGCCGCGATCGCGACGGCCGCCGAACGGTCCAGGCCGTTTCCCCCGAGATCCGCCAGGACCTGATCCAGTACGCCGTGCCGGCCGGCGACCCGCATCGCCTGTGTGACCAGGCCGTTGAGGCCCTTGTACACGCTCGCCGTGCACATCTTCAGCGCGCTCGCCGACCCGATCGGGGTGCCGAGCACCACGGGGCGGACCCACTCGCCCCAGGGCAGCGCGGCGACATCGGCCGCCTTCACGCCGCTGAGATAGACCCGTGCGCCCGCGGCGACCGTGGGCGGTGGCCCGGAGATCGATCCGTCGACGACCGGGCGCCCGTCCCACGTCGCGGCGACCTTGGCCATGGTGGTGGGGGAGATGGCGTTGAGATCGGCGACCACCGGCCTCGCCCCCGACTCGCGGGCCGCGTTCGCGATGGTCTGAGCGGCCGCGAGCGCGTGGTCGGGTGGGACCACCGACAGCACGATATCCGCGACCGCGACCACATCGAACAGCGCCGGCAACAGCTCCAGGCCTGCGTCCTCGGCTAGACGGCGGGTGCGCGCCGACCGCCCGTGGACGGTGGCGACGACCCGTGCACCGCCCTTGCGCAGTGCCCAACCCAGCCCCGCGCCCATGAAACCGGGGCTCACGATCGCAACGGTCGACATGTCCCCGATTCTGCCCGCCGCTCGGACGGCGTCCCGAACTCCGCTAGGGTCGGGCGTGATGACCTATCTCGCCGATCCGCGCGTCGACGCGTACATCGAGGCCCTGCCCGAGTGGCAGCAGGCCGTCTGCCGCGAGGTCCGGGAGCTGGTCCACGCTGCCGATCCGGAGGTCGAGGAGACCATCAAGCGCACCCGGCAGCCGTACTTCGTGCTGAACGGCAACGTCTGCGCGCTGCTAGCCGCCAAGGACCACGTCAACATCTTCATGTACGACGGCGCGATCGTGCCCGACCCGGAGGGCATCATCACCGGCGGCCACGACAACAAAACGGCCCGCACGGTCGCGATCCGGGAGGGCGAAACCATCAACGCGCGCGCCCTTACGGCGATGTTCCGTCAGATCATCGCGAACAACCGGGCGGGTGGCTGGCGGAAGCTCAAGCGCGAGCAGTGACGAGTATCGCGTGGTCGTGGCAGGTCACCACCCGGGCGCGGGTACGGGTGTCGTGATCGTCGAACTCATCGGGGCCGCGGCCGGTCCGGAAGTGTCGTACCCCCGGGATAACGTGCCGGCATGGTCACCGTCGACGATGTGCGCCGGGTCGCGCGGCCGCTACCGCGCAGCGAGGAACACCTGATCAGAGATCGGGTGAAGTTCCGGGTCGGGAAGATCGTCTACGTCGCGTTCTCGCGGGACGAGACGGTCATGGGCTTCGGGTTTCCCAAGGAGGAGCGCGAAGCCTTGGTCGCCTCGCAGCCGGACGTGTTCCACCTGCCGAACGCGACGAACATGCGGTTCCACTGGGTCCAGGCGTGGATGGCGACGCTGGACGAAGCCCAGATGGAGGAGCTGGTCATCGACGCGTGGCGCATGTGCGTCCCGAAGAAGGTCTCCGCGGCGTATGTGGCCGGGCTCGCGGACCGGTAGCCAGGCCCTCCGGGCGACTGGCGCGCTCGCATGCCTCAGCCTTCTTGCAGGTAGCCGCCTTCGGCCAGGTTCTTGGCGTGTTGGGCGTAGGCCTCCGGCCGATCGGGCGTGAGCGTGGCGAGCCCGTCGACGTAGCGGTTGAACATGCAGAACGCCGCCGCAATGAGCACGGTGTCGTGGATCGCCTTGTCGTCCGCGCCTGCCTCGCGGGCGCGGGCGATGTCGGCAGCGCTCACCGATCGGCCATCTACACGGACCTTTTCTGCGATGGCCAGCAACGCCTGGAGCTTCGGCCCCACGTCGGCCCGCGCGCCGTGAGCGATGACGGCATCCACGATGCCTGCGTCAACGATGCCGGCTTCGGCGGTGCGGTTGTCGGCACTGCCGGCTTCGGCGGTGCGGGTGTCGGCGGTGGCGGCACCGGCGGCGCCGGTGCGGGTCTCGGCGGTGTCCCCGTGCGCCGCGTGCACATGCCGGTGGGATGCGCCGGCTTGCGCCGCGTGCATGTGCCGCGCCACGGCGCCGTGGGTCTCCGCGCAGAAGGTGCATTCGTTGCGGGCCGAGACGTAGGCGGCGATCGTCTCCCGATCGGCTGGCGACAAAGGCGACGGGCCGCGCAACAACGCATCGGCGAGGCCGTTGAGCGGGCCGGCGGTCTGCGGGTACTGGACGAGGAGCCCGACGATGCCGGGCAGTTCCGGCAGCTCGATGTGTGGCACGTCCTCATGGTTGCCGTCGCGCGGCGCGGCTGTCCAGCTTCGCCCGGCCGTCGGCGGGCAAGGTCGCTCGACGGCAGTCGAAGGCGATCGCACGTACGCGACGTGGACACGGAGGTGACCCTTCCCGCCGACGATGGTCACCCGGCCCGCGTCCGCACATCACCGCCGGCCGGCCGCCGGAAGGACCGGAAGCACGCGCGGACCTCGTTGACGAAGATGTCTGGTTGCTCGAACGCCGCGAAGTGGCCACCCCTTGCCGGCTCGCCCCAATAGCGGATGTCGGTGAAGCGCTTCGAGGCCCACCGGCGCGACGGTCGCGGGTTCTCCTTCGGGAACACCGAGCACCCGGCCGGCACCGTAACGATGTCGGTGTTCGCGTCGTGGAAGCGGGCCCGTACCTCGGTGAAGCTCTCCCAATACAGGCGTGCGGAGGACGCCCCTGTGCCGGGCAGCCAGTAGAGCATGAGGTTGTCGAGCAGCTCGTCGCGCGTCAGCACGCTCTCGAGGTCGCCGTCGCAGTCCGTCCAGGCCTGGAACTTCTCCATGATCCACGCGCAGAGTGCGGCGGGCGAGTCGACCAGGGCGTACCCGATAGTCTGCGGGCGGGTCGAGTGTTCCAGCGAGTAGCCGTCGCCGGAGTCGCCGGCCGGCTCGAGATCGGTCAGCGCGGCCCGCTCGGCCGGGGTGAGATCCCCGAACGTCGCCGGGTCCGGCGCGACCAGCGGCGGCACGAGGTGGATGCCGATCACCCGGTCGCCGGACTGCTTGCCGATCTCCGTGCTGACGCTCGTGCCCCAGTCGTGACCCTGTGCACCGAAGCGGTCGTAGCCGAGGCGGCCCATGAGCTCGGCCCAGGCACGAGCGATCCGTTCGACACCCCAACCTGCGGCGGTGGGCTTGTCGCTGAAGCCGTAGCCTGGCAGCGACGGGATCACGACATGAAACGCGTCCGCCGGTTCGCTGGGATCCGTGAGCGGCCGGACGACCTTCTCGAACTCCAGGAACGATCCGGGCCAGCCGTGCGTCAGGATCAGCGGCGTCGCGTCCGGATGCGGCGATCGGACGTGTACGAAATGGATCGCGAGCCCGTCGATCTCGGTCCGGAACTGAGGCAGCCGGTTGAGCCGGGCCTCGGTGGCCCGCCAGTCGTAACCGTCGGCCCAGTAGGTGCACAGTTCGCGGGCGTAGTCGAGCGGCACGCCCTGGGTCCAGCCTGGCGCGGTCGCCGGTTCCGGCCAGCGCGTCCGTCGCAGCCGCTCACGCAGGTCGTCCAGCTCGCCGTCGTCGACTCGGATCTGGAACGGCGTCGTCATGCCGGCCGCCTCGGCGGTCCGGCCGCGATGCGTGCGCGGATCTGGTGCATGCGTTCCGGGATGTGGTGCGGCATTTCCCAGCGGGTCTCCATCCACCACGTGCAGCCCGCCTCGGCCCACGGTGCGACCTGGGCCGCCGCGTCCGCCGGGGCGTCGGGTGGTGTCTCGCCCTCGGCCAGGACGTCGAGGTCGGCGCCGGCGCCGCGCTCGGAAAGCCACCCTCGCATCTCGCGAACGTCGGCCGGACTCATGGCGCCCCCGGGGATGACGCCGTCGCATTTCAGGACGCGGCGCATCGATTTCGGGCGGGGCCAGACCGCCACCACCCAGATCGGGACGCGCTGCTGGACCGGGCGGCCGACCTCGGCCAGGTCGTCGCGCTTCACGTCGTAGTCGTAGTGCCGCCCGTGATGACTCGAGCCGCCGGCCCAGAGCGTACGCATCAGGTCGATGCCCTCGTCCATCATCTCCGCGCGTTCGCGCAGGTCGGTGACTTCGCCGGTGAGCGGCAGATCGGTGGTCAGGGCGCCGACGCCGATGCTCAGGACCGCGCGGCCGCCGGAGAGCTGATCGACGGTCGCGACCTGGCTCGCCACCTTCCACGGCCGCCGCCAGGGCAGCGGCGTCAGCATCGTGCCCAACTTGACCCGGGTCGTGACCGCGGCCATCGCGGCGAGCAGTCCCCAGGCGTCCACGCCGTACGCCGCCTCCCATACGAACACGCCGTCCCAGCCCGAGCGCTCGGCGAGGATCGCCTGCTCGAGCTGCTCGCCGGCCGTGCCGCCGGGAAGGATCACGCCGCATCGCATCATGGTTGGTTCCTATCAGGCGCCACCGACGTTTTCGGGATCGCCGGGAACGCGGCGATGCGCTTTGATGCTGGGCATGCCTGCCATCGCTCGGCTGGGCGCGGTGTCCCTCGATGCCGCGGATCCCGGCCCTCTTGCGCGGTTCTACCAGGACATTCTCGGCCTGGAGGTCTACTACGAGTCGCCTGACTTCGTCGCGCTGACGGGCGCGTCCACGCTGCTGACCTTCCAGCGCGTCAAGGACATGGCACCAGCGGACTGGCCGACCGGGCCCATCCCGAAGCAGATGCATCTGGAGCTCTCGGTGGATGACCTGGACGCGGCCGAGAAGGCCGCGATCGCCGCGGGCGCCCGTCGAGCGGAAGAGCAACCCGCGCCGGATCGCTGGCGGGTCATGATCGATCCGGCCGGGCATCCGTTCTGCCTGTCCAACGTCATCCCCGAGGTGTGACACCGGGCCAGCGTTATACCCGAGGTGTGACGCTCCGCTGGCGTCATCCCCGCGGCGGGAACGGAGCGCGGCCGAGCAGCGCGAGGATTTCCGCCAGCGGCTCGGCGCCGGCCGGGACCGGGCGGCCCGGCGCGAATGCCGCGCCCGGAACGGTACGGCTCTGGCCGTCGGGCACCGCCCGGGCGATCGGCAGCGCCGCCCGCACCACGCTGTCCGGCAGTTCGAACCCGGTGCCGAGCGACGCGGCCACGTCCCAACCGTGCACGACGTAGTCGACCAGATGGAAGCCGATCGCCACCCGACCGGGGAAGGTCCGGTCGCGGCTGATCTCCGGCAGCGCGAACGGACGGTCGGGCACGTCCGTCGCGGCGAACGCGTCGATGACCGCGGACGCGGCGGCCTCGTACGCCCGTACCGGATCGTCACCCGGCGGATCGGGACGCCAGACCGCGAGATCCGCGCCGTGGCCGGCCGCCGCCGCGGCGAATCCGCGGTGCTGGGCGGTCATGTGCGCGATCAGCGTGCCGAGGTCCCACTCGGCGCACGGGGTGGGCCGGCCCAGGTCGCCGGCCGACACCTACGCAACCACCGCGACGCTGGCCCGCACGGCGACGGCGTCGGCCTGTCGAACGTCGATCGTATGCATATGCCTACGATCAGCCTGAGCATACGATCTGTCAACGGGTATGTTCGGCTCTGTGCCCCACGACGCCCCGGCCGACGACCGGCCCGACCTCGCGGCGATGGTCGTCGCGTTGGGGCGCGCGCTGGTGGACGCCGAGAAGCCGATCCTGGCGGCGCACGGCGTGTCGATGTGGGGGTACATCGTGCTGACCGCGCTGCGGGACGAGCCGATGCGCGCGCAGGCTTCACTCGCGCGGGCGATCGGCGCCGATAAGACCCGGATCATCGGCGTGCTGGACGACCTGCAGGAACGCGGCCTCATCGAGCGGGCGCCCGACCCGGCGGACCGGCGGGTACACCTGCTCGACCTGACCGACGCGGGACGCGAACGGCACGCTGCGGTGCAGGCCGTGATTCGCGTCGAGGAGGAACGGTTGCTGGAGCGGCTGCCGCCGGCCGACCGCACGGCGTTCCTGCGCTCGCTGGAGACCTTGTTTCAGGTCCGGTAGACCTTCACCGTCCCCATCCAGGTGTCGAGGCGCAGCCGCAGTGTCGGTACGTCCATGTCGGGCGGCAGGTTGCTCTCCTCGACCGTACGCGTGCCGATGGCCGTCGTACCCTCGATCTCGACCCGGACGCCGCGCGGTACCCACACCTTGATGGCGCCGACCACCGTGCGCGCGGACAGCGTGATCTCGCGAGCGGCCAGGTCGGCGCCGCGCAGGTCGAGCTTGATCGGGCCGATCCGCACGCCCATCGCGCTGTCGGCGGCGAGGCGCCAGCGGCCGCGCTTCTTGATCGCGCCGACCTGGATGTCCAGTGGCGCCGGGCGTGGCGTCGCCGTCACCGGGTGGGCATCGACCACGACGGCGGGCCGGCCACTGGGCGCGGGCAGGTCGGTCACCAGCACCTCGAGCTCGGCGTGGGTGCGGGCCGCGTACGCGGATCCGACCCGATCGCTGAACTCCTCCAGCGTCAGCCGGCCCTCGCCTACGGCCGCGTTGAGACGGTCGGCGACGGCCTGCCGCTCGGCGTCCGAAGCCCGAAGCTGCCGTTCGTCCGGATTGCTCACGCGATCACGATAGACCGGCGCCGCCCGCGGAACCCGTGGCGGATGCCCCGGCCGCGGCGACCGCTTCGACGAGGCCGCGGGCCGCCAGCCGGTCGGCGCGCTCGTTCTCCGGGTGGCCGGCGTGGCCCTTGACCCAGTGCCACCGCACGTCGTGGCGGCGTACGGCCTCATCGAGGCGCCGCCACAGATCGACGTTCTTGACCGGCTGCTTGGCGGAGGTCAGCCAGCCGTTGGCGGCCCAGCGCGGCAGCCATTTGGTGATGCCGTCGCGGACGTAGATGCTGTCGGTGTAGAGCAGCACGGTCAGCGGCGCGCGGGTCAGGCTCTCCAGCGCCCGGATGGGGGCCATCAGCTCCATCCGGTTGTTGGTCGTCGGGGACGCCTCCCCGCCGAACAGATCCTTCTCGGATCCGCCGTAGCGCAGCACGGCGCCCCAGCCGCCCGGGCCGGGGTTCGGGACGCATGCCCCGTCGGTATAGATCTCCACCACGCCGGTCCGGTCGCTCATGGCCGGAAACCTTACCGAGTCGCGGGACAGTATCGTTGCCAGCGGCGGGTGCGGCGGAGAGGAATGCATGGACGCGGTCGAGGTCAGCGATCTCGTGGTGCGCTACGGCACCACGACCGCGGTCGACGGCGTCTCGCTGACCATGCCGCGCGGCGCGATCCTCGCGCTGCTCGGCAACAACGGCGCCGGCAAGACCAGCATGCTGCAGGTCTGCGAGGGCTTCCGGCGCCCCGATGCGGGTACGGCACGCGTCCTCGGCCTCGACCCGGTCGCCGACCACGACGCGCTCATGCCGAGACTCGGCGTCATGCTGCAGTCCGGCGGCGTCTACCCCTGGGCAACGGCCGGCGAGATCCTGGACCTGTTCGCCGGCTTCGCGGCGCGACCGCTCGACACCGGGATGCTGCTCGACCGCCTCGGCCTGCGGCGGGTCGCCCGCACCCGGTTCCGCCGGCTCTCCGGCGGCGAGCAGCAGCGCCTCGGGCTCGCCATCGCGCTCGTCGGCCGCCCCGAACTGGTTTTCCTGGACGAGCCGACCGCCGGCATGGACACCGAGGCCCGGCACACCACCTGGCGGCTGATCGAGGAACTCCGCGCCGACGGCGTCTCCGTGCTGCTCACCACGCATCTGCTCGACGAGGCCGAACGCCTCGCGGACCACGTGGTGATCATCGACTCCGGCGTCGTGGCCGCGACCGGCACGCCCGCGGAGCTCACCGCCGCGGCCGGGATAGATCTCCTTTCGGTACGCGCGGATGCCGCGCTTCCGATCGCCGGCCTCCGGGCGCGACTGAGCGGCGCCACGGTCACCGAGGAGTCGCCCGGGGAGTACGCGATCGCCGGACCCCTCGACACCGTGGCGGTGGCGAGCGTGCTCGCCTGGTTCGCCGCGGAGGGCGCGCAGGTCACCGCCGTGAACACCCGCCGGCGGACGCTCGAGGACGTGTATCTGGCGCTGACCGCGAAGGCGTTCCGGTGACCTTCGCGCCGGCGCCGGGCCGGGCCCCGATGCGTACCGTTCTGGCCCGACAGATGCGGATGGAACTGCTGCTCACGGCGCGTCGTGGCGAGGCCGTCGTGCTGGCCATGGGCGTACCCCTGCTGGTCTTGCTGGGTGCGGGCCTCACTCATGCGACCACCGTGCCCAGCGGCGACCGCCTGGGGTACGTCGTGCCCGGCGTGCTCGCGCTCACCGTGATGTCGACGGCCTTCACCGGCCAGGCCATCACCACCGGGTACGAGCGCAGCTACGGCGTCCTGAAACGGCTCGGGGCGTCCCCGCTGACCCGGCCCGGCCTGCTCACCGCCAAGACCGTGGCGGTGTTGTCCCTGGTTGTCGTGCAGGTGCTCGGGTTGGCACTGGTCGGCGTGGCGGCGGGCTGGCGGCCGGATCTCGCCCGGATCGGTCCCGCCGCCGGCGTCACCGTCCTCGCCACCGCCGCCTATTGCGGACTGGCGCTCGTCATCGCCAGCCGGCTCAAGCCGGAGACGACGACGGCGGCGGCGACGCTGATCTACGTCGTGATGCTGGCGCTGGGCGGCATCATGTTCGCCGAGCCCGACCTCGGCCGGGCCGGCTACTTCCTGCTGCCGCTCGCCGCGCATGCCGAGGCACTGCGCGACGCCCTGACGACCGGGACCGCGATCCCCGGAACGATCTGGCTGAGCCTGGCCGTCTGGGCCGCGGCGTCGCTGACGGCAGCCGCAAAGCTCTTCCGCTGGGAGTAGGTCAACGCTCGGTGAAGCGCTCGATGAACGCCAGGGACGTCTGGGCCACTTCCAGCCAGCCGTGGTCGATGGTCAGCGAGTGACCGCGGTCGGGGATCTCGGCGAACTCCGTGGTCCCCGGGTTCTTGAGCTGCTGCTTGTAGGCGGCGTCCGAGATCGCGCGCGGAACCGTGTGGTCCTTGGCGCCGGAGATGATCAGCAGCGGACCTCGGTACGGGTTCTCCGTATCGACCTTGGCCTCGGTCCAGGGGTTGAGGTTGGCGGCCGCCGCCTGGAACAGCGGCGCGCCCGGCGCGGGGACGGCGTACGTCTCGTACAGCTCGTGCGCCTCCTCCTCGCTGACCGCGTTCGCGAACGCGTACCGGAACTGCTCGTAGGTCAGGGGAACGGCCTTGTGCCGGTTCGCGGGGTTGGTCAGCACCGGCGCCCCGGATCGCAGCGCGGAGATCGGCAGCGGCAGCACGCCCCGGAACGGTGCCGCGTCGATCGCCACGGTCGCCGCCGACAGCCCCCGTCCGGCGACGATCATCGCGAGGAGGCCGCCGAACGAGTGGCCGATCACCGCGGGCTGCTTGTCGAGCTTGCCGATCACCGCGTCGTAGTGGTCGGCGACCTGGCCGATCGTCTTGTTGGCGAAGACCTCGGGGTTCGCGTTCGCCTCCGCGACGGTCTCGGGATCGTCGGGCCAGCCGGGCGTGATGGGCGCGTAGCCCGCCGCCTTGAACACCTCCGCCCAGCGGTCCCAGCTGCTGGGCAGCAGCCACAGGCCGTGGATGAAGACCACCGGCGTGAGGCCGGTGGCGTTGACCTCGGCGATGTCATCGAGCGTGTGCTGCGGGATGACGGTGGCGGGTTGCGACATGCGGGACTCCTCGTCTGGCCGTGGGCAGGACGCTAGGCAATCACGCGCGGGTGACGCCCGCGTCAACTCACGTAGTTATGTGCACCAAGGGAAAAGTGCGGCGCCCGCGGCGGGTTCTTGTGCCCGGCTTGGCGAAGATCCGGCGGCTTCACAGGATCCGCCCAGGACCGCCACAGGGCAGGGAGAGGGTCACCGGCCACGATTCGTTGAGTGGTCAACGAAGAGGGGGACGGGTGATGGACCGGGACACGGGCCTGCGACGCACGACCGCGATCACCGTGGGGCTGGTGGCCGCCAGCCTCGCCGGGACGGTGGCGGCCGCTGTGGCGGCGCACGCCGCATCGAGCTCGAGCTCACCTACCACGGAATCGTCGTCGACCGGCTCGTCTTCGTCGTCTTCGTCGTCGGGTTCGTCCTCTTCGCCGTCGTCGTCTTCGTCGTCAGCCGATTCGCCGTCGATCTCGAGCGGCGCCGACGGCTCCGGCCAGGCCACCTCCGGGGGGTCCTGACATGCCGCTCGTCGAGACCCTGCCGGTGGGCACGGACACAGTGCAATGGCCGGTGTGGGGCACCGTGGCGCGCATCGTCGTTACGGAGCCCGCCACGGTGACCGACGCGGCCGCGATCGTCCGGGCCGAGCTGGCCGCGGTCGACGCGGCTTGTAGCCGGTTCCGCCCCGACTCCGAGCTCAACGCCGCGGCCCGGTCGCCCCGGCCGGTCCGGGTCAGCCCGCTGCTCGCCGACTTGATCGCGGCCGCGCTCGAGGCGGCCGGGCAGACCGGCGGCGATGTCGATCCGACCGTGGGCGCCGTACTCTGCGGGCTGGGCTACGACCGCGACTTCGCCGCGCTGACCGGGCGGCAGGTCGCGCCGGCGGTCCGGGTCTTCCCGGCCCCGGACTCGCGCGCGGTCACGCTGCGCGAGCGCGAGCTGACGGTCCCGTCCGGGGTGCTGTTGGACCTGGGTGCGACCGCGAAGGCCGTGGCAGCCGATCGGGCCGCCGCCGCGGTCGCGTCGGGGCTCGGCACCGGGGCGCTGGTCGC
>DASYTU010000209.1:0-12172 GCA_036001925.1 Actinoplanes sp. | reverse complement strand
CGAGGTGGTCGGCGACCTGCTGGGCTCGGCCGGGGTGATCGTGGCCGCCGTGATCATCGGACTCACCGGCTGGTCGTACGCGGACCCGATCGTCGCCGTGCTGGTGGCCCTCATGATCCTTCCGCGCACGTTCGCGCTCGGCCGCGAGGCCGTGCGGATCCTCGTGCAGGCCGCTCCCGAGCACCTGGACATCACCGCGGTGCGCGCCCGCCTGGCCGCCGTCCCCGGCGTCTGCGACGTGCACGACCTGCACGTCTGGACGCTGACCTCGGGCATGGACGTGGCCTCGGCCCACCTCAGCCTGGATCCGGCCGCAGAGCTCGGGACGGTGCTCGCGTCGGCGCGGGACGCGCTGCACGAGGACTTCGCGATCGACCACGCCACGCTGCAGGTCGAGCCGGCCGGCACAGGCGGGTCATGCGCGCCGGCCGGCTGGTGACGGTTCGGTGAAAGTTCCCGCGTCCAACAAATAGGTGTGGCGATCATCACGTCCGACGATGCAGGATGATCACATAAGTCACCGGGATCGATGAACCGACCGACCAACAGCGGAGGACGCCATGGCGTCGACTGTCATCCACCAACCGCGAGTGGCCTGGGACGGGGCCCGCGCGTTCGTCCGCGCGGCGGCCAGTCCGCGGTACTACGAGTTCGCACACGAAGTCGCGGAACGGCTCGGGCCCGAAATCCACGACGAGCTCGCCGCGACTCGCGAGCGCCTGCTCAGCGCGTTTATCAAGGCTCCCGGCGACCGGTACGCCAGCGACGTCGAGGCCGGCAGGTGGCGGGTTAAGTTCCAGGACCTGCTCCGCATCCGTCCCGACCTCGTCGACGATGTTCTGCGCCTGACCGCGATGGCGCCGGGTTATTGACGCCCGCGAGCACCGGGCCGCACGGCTCCAGCCGCGACGCGGCCCCGCCGGAGTGATCCGGCGGGGCCGCCTGTGTCGAGCCGTCAGCGCAGCCCGTTGTACGCCGCGGTCAGCTGCCGGACCGCCCGGTACGGGTGCTCCGCCAGCAACTCCTGCTCCGCGTTGCCGGTCAGCGCCGACGCCTGCGCCGCCGCCGGCGTGCCGGCCTTGGCCACCATCCGGGCCTGGGTCAGGTCGCGGACCACGGAGACAATCGGATCGGACTGCGCGCCCACCGGCAGCGCCGACCCCTCCAGCAGCGCGGTCGCCCCGGTCAGCGCCGCGATCACCGCGGGCTCGTTGCGCACCGAGCCGTCCGCGTTCCAGAACGGCCGCGCGAGCCCCAGGTCGATCGACGCGATGGCGAGCCGGAGCCGCAGCACGTCGCCGAACGCCGACGGCCGCTGCGGCTTGCTTGCCACCTCGGCGAGCGCGTCCCGGGCGGCCTGCAACCGGGGCCGGGCCGCGTCGGTCCGCAGACCCCAGCCGAACGGGTACAGCGGGTCGTAGCTGGCGTCGCCGACGTTGATCGGCTCCTGCGCCATCGTCCGCGGCCAGCTGTCCGGCAGCCGCCCGGTGTACGGCTTGTCGCCGAACAGGGGCTGCGCCACGCCGGTGCCCTCGGTACCGGGCAGCCAGGACGCCACCACGGCTTGGACGTGGTCGAACTGTGCCGGATCCAGCAGCTGCGGGCGTCCGGAGACCACCAGCACGGCACACTTCATCGCCGCGCAGACTTTGTCGATCGCCGCGCGGTCGGCGACCGACAGCGACAGGTCGGCGCGGCCGTTGCCGATGTCGCCCACGCCCTCGGCGTACGGCGTCTCGCCGACCACCACGACACCCACATCGCTGCCGGTCATGTCGGCCGAGGCGTTCTTGCTGTAGGTGATCGTGGCGTCCGGGGCGACCTTCTTGATACCCGCCAGGATCGAGGTGCCCGGCACGATGGCGCCGCTGCTGCCCTGCCAGGTGACGGTCCAGCCGCCGGACTGGTTGCCGATGTCGTCGGCGTTGCTGCCGGCGACGTACACCTTGGCGTCCTTGGCCAGCGGGAGCAGCTTGCCGGTGTTCTTCAGCAACGTCTGCGACTCGGCCGCGGCCTGCTGCGCCACGGCCCGATGCGCGTCCGAGCCGATCTGGTCGATGTTCGAGCGGTCGGTGTACGGGTGCTCGAACAGCCCGAGCTCGAACTTCTTGCGCAGGATCCGCCGTACCGCGTCGTCGATCCGCGACTGCGCGATGGCGTTCGCGTTGACCTGCTCGGTCAGCAGCGTCTCGAAGTTCTGGTACTGGTACGGAACCATGATCATGTCGAGACCGGCGTTGATCGACGTGGTGATGTCGCTGCGGTAGTCGCCGGGCAGCTGGTCGATCGCCTGCCAGTCCGAGATGACGAAGCCGGAGAAGCCGAGCTGGCCCTTGAGCACGTCGGTGATGAGGTGCTTGTTGCCGTGCATCTTCACCGGGCCGGTGCCGTCGTCGACGCTGGAGTAGGACGGCATGACCGAGCCGGCGCCGTTCTTGATGCCGGCCACGTACGGCGGGATCTGCAGCTGCCAGAGCTGTTGTTCGGTCATCTGTGTGACGCCCTGGTCGACCGTGTAGCTACCGGTGGTCGACGTGCCGTACGTCGTGCCGCCGTCGCCCACCCAGTGCTTCAGGGTGGACAGCACTGACGTGTTCTTCGACAGGTCGCCGTCCTCGTACCCCTTGACGATCGTGGCCATCTGGCTGGCCAGCGCGGGGTCCTCGCCGAAGCTCTCGTACGTCCGGCCCCAGCGGTCCTCGCGGGCCACGCAGACACAGGGCGAGAAGTCCCACTGCGGCCCGGACGCGCGGACCTCGGCCGCGGTGACGGCGCCGACCTTGCGTACCAGCGCCGGATCGCGAGTCGCGCCGAGGCCGATGTTGTGCGGGAAGATCGTCGCGCCGACCAGGTTGTTGTGGCCGTGCACGGCGTCCACGCCGTAGATCAGCGGGATCTGCAGCGGCGTCTGCCGCGCCTGCAGCTGGAAGCCGTCCACCATGTCGGCCCACGCCGCCGGCGTGTTCGGTGTCGGCGTGGAACCGCCGCCGGAGAGCAGCGATCCGAGGCGCCAGGTCGCGATGTCGTCCGGCGTACCGAGGGCCTGCCGTTCGGCCTGGGTCATCTGGCCGACCTTGTCCGCCAAGCTCATCCGGGACAGCAGGTCGTCGAGACGCTTGTTGATCGGGAGCCGGGCGTTCAGGTACGGGAAGCCGTGCGCGTTGATGACCACCGTGGCCGGCTGGTCCGGGGCGAGCCGGACGTCGTCGGGCACCGTCAGTTTGAGGTCGACGGTCTCGGCGACCTCGGGCGATCTGTCCTTGGTGGTGGGCACGGAGACGGTGCGCACCGCTCCGCTTTCCGTGCCGGCCGGGAACGTCACGGTTCCCTCGACGGCCTGATAATCGTCGCCGGCGGTCGCGGTTCCTCCCGACGTCGCATACTTCACGGCGACGTCGGAGTCGAGCGGATCGCCGCTCGTGGTCTTCAGCGTGATGCCGACCGTGGCGGTGTCGCCGCCGTCGACCGGGTAGACCTGCTTCTCGGTGCCGACCGTGGCGACCGGTGGCGGCAGCGCCTTGCCGTACACCTGGATGTCGTCGAGCGCGAACGTGCCGGGGTGGTTGACCGGCGGGGTGAACGCGTAGCCCCACATCTCGGTCAGGTCGAGGATGTGGTTGATGCCGCCGACCGGCTGGTAGTCGGTGCGGTAGACGAACCGGCTGAACGGCAGCTCGATGAGCGTCCAGTCGTCGAAGTCGTCGGTGAACGACGTGGTCCACAGCTCGGATTTCTCGCCGTTGACGCCGCCGTCCTTGATCTCGATGTTGATCTTCGGGCCGGAGCCGGGCGGCAGCGGGGCCGTGTTGCCGCCGTGGAACCAGAACCGGAATCCGAAGTAGCCGCTCCAGTCCTGCGGGTCGTGGTCGTACAGCAGGTCGTCGGAGAAGCCGCCGTACGCCTGGGCGTTGTACGCGACGTTGAGAACGTGGTTGTCGGCCGGCGCTCCGGCACGGGCCATCACCGGCGTGGTCAGGATCGGGTGGTCGTCCGCGTCGCCGCCGAACGTGAAGATGCCCACCGGGCCCGGCCCGATCGGCACGTCGCCCTCGAAGTCGCGGATGGTCTTCGGCTCGCCGTTCGTCGGCGGCAGGTCGTCATCCAGGACGGTCACGACCGTCTGCGTACGTGGAGACGCGAGCACGCCGGCACTGGGGTCGCTGATGGACACCGTGAACGCCTCGTTCGGCTCGTCCACAGTGTCGTCGATGGCCTTGACCGTGACGGCCTTCTCGGTCTCGCCCGGCGCGAACGTGAGCGTGCCGCTGGCGGCCTCGTAGTCCTCGCCGGCCTTGGCGGTGCCGTCCGCGGTCGCGTACTTGACCGTCACCGTAGCGTCGGACGCCTTGTTCAGCCGCACCGGGACCTGAGCGCTGCCCTTCTCGCGCAGCTGCGCGCTGCCGGCGCCGAGCGACACCGCCTGCTCGGTGAACTCGCCGAGCACCTCGACCTCGTAGAGCGAATATCCGTACGGCAGGGCGCGTTTCGTGCCGGTGATGCGGACGTACCGCAGCGTGGCGCTGTCCACAGCGATCTCGTCGACGCCGCCGTCGGCGGCGGTCTCCGCGTGGATCTGGGTCCAGCTCTGCCCGTCGGTCGAGGTGTCCACGGTGTACTCAGACGCGTACGCCGCCTCCCAGGTGAGCCGGACGGTGGTCACGGTGGCCTTGGCGCCCAGATCGACGGTGAGCGACTGCGGGTCGGAGAACGCGCTGGACCACCGCGTCGTGAGGTCGCCGTCGATGGCGTTCTCCGCGCCGGTGGCCGCGGACTCGGTGGAGGACGCGCTTGCGGTGCCGAACAGAGCGAGGTTGATGGATGCGGCGCTGGCGGCCAGCGGGGCCGCCAGTAGAGCGGCGAGCGTGACAGCCGAGGCCGTCGCGGCAATGAGCGTTCTCTTGCGCAACGTGCGATCTCCTTGGCGCGATGTGGGGCGGCCGGAATCGCGCGAAGGTGTGGGCCCCCTCGAGCATGGCGATTGTGGGTCCTCATGATTACCGACGTCAATGCCTTGAAAAGTTCCGGAACTTGAGCGGCGTTCGGTCACGTCGGTGACACTGAAGGGATGAGCGACGGGGTCCGGGTGCGGATGACTCCCCTCGAGGCGGGCTCATGAGAGTCTTGATCACCAACGACGACGGCATCGAGGCGCCCGGCATCCGGTGGCTGGCGCGGGCCGTGGTCCGCGACGGCCACGACGTGGTCGTCGCGGCGCCGCTCACGGAGGCCAGCGGCAGCAGCGCCGCGATGACCGCGGTCGAACAGGACGGCAGGATCGTCGTGCAGCGGCGCGAGCTGGCCGGCGCGAAGGACGTCCCGGCGTACGCGGTGGCCGCCTCCCCCGCGTTCATCGTGCTGCTCGCGATGCGGGAGGCGTTCGGGGCGGCGCCGGACGTGGTGATGTCCGGGATCAACCGGGGCGCCAATGCCGGCGCGGCGGTGCTGCACTCCGGCACGGTCGGCGCGACGTTGACCGCCTCGCACGCCGGCCTGCACGGCCTCGCGGTCTCGCTGGACGTCCTCAACCCGTCGACCGCATCCGCGGCGAGCGGGGGCGCCGCGATCGCCGAGATCGACGCGCGGGACGACGAACGGCGGCACTGGGGCAGCGCGGCCGATCTCGCGGTACGGCTACTGCCCGCACTCGCTCACACGCCGGCCGGGACCGTACTCAACCTCAACGTGCCCGACCTGCACGTAGCCGACATCCGGGGCCTGCGCCGGGCACGGCTGGCCCGGTTCGGGCAGGTGCGGATCAGCATCGCCGAGGCCGGCGAGGGCTTCGTGCGGACCGCGGTGCAGGCGGCCGACGAGGAACTGGAGCCGGGTACCGACTTGGCGGCCCTGGCCGAGAGCTACGCGGTGGTGACGCCGATCCGCGCGCCCGGCGAGGCCCGCGACGTGCGGCTGGAGCTGGAGAAGATCCACGTCCAGTCCCCCGCGATCTAGGGCTTCAGTTGTACGAGGGCTCGGGCAGCCGTACCGCGTTTCGGTCCAGGATCGCCCACAGCGCGAGCGCGGCCTCGGCGCTCGTCGGCCGGTCCTCCGGCGCCTTGGCCATGCATGCCCGGACCAGGTCGCGGACCTCGGCCGGCAGGCCCGGGACCGCCAGTACGGGCGTCGGCGCGAGGTGGCCGACACGGCCCGCCGCCAGGATCGTGGCCGCGACCCTCGGCGGGTACGGCGAGCGGCCGGTGACCATCTCGTAGAGCAGCACGCCGAGCGTGTAGACGTCGTCGGCGGGACGGGCGAACGCGGTCTTCGGGTGCGACGGCGGCCGGGGCCGGCGGGCGGCGGCGCGCACCACGATCGGGTGCGGGCCCGTGTCGCCGGTGCGCAGCGCGGCGGTGGCCAGCCCAAAGTCGATGATCTTGATGCCGTCCGGCGTGCACATGATGTTGCGGGCGTTCAGGTCGCGATGCACGACCCCGCGCCGGTGCGCGACGGCCAGCACGTCGGCCGCGGTCGCCGCGATGCGGACGGCCTCGGGCCAGGCCAGCGGGCCGCCGGCGAGCCGGTCGACGAGCGGAACGCCGGAGAGCAGTTCGAGCACCACGTATGGCACCACGGTGCCGTCGGGCAGCGGAGCCTCGCCGTACTCGAAGACGCGGGGCACGCTCGGGTGCCGGAGCCGGTCGGTGATCAACGCCTCGCGCCGGACGTCGTCGCGGGCGGCCGGACTGGAGTCGAGGGTGGGCGCGAACACCTTCACGGCCAGCATGCGTCCACGCCGGGCGTCCACGGCCGCGTAGACGGTGGAGACGCCGCCCTGACCGATGGCGCCGATCAACACGTACCGCCGCAGGATGGCGGTGCCCATCGGAAGTCGCGCCACGAGTGGGCACTATTCCGTACCGCGCAGGCGCGGACAAGCCGCCACAGGAAGGCTTAACGTGAGGATCACTCGCGGTCAGGCGCCCGACACCGCCGGCCCCGACACCGACGACTCGGTGTCCGATTCGCCGGAGTCACCCCACGGCGCCGGCGACCCGAACAGGCCGAGAAGGCCGGCGACCCAGAGTTGGCGGTGCGCGAACCGGCTGGGGCGGGTGACGACCAGCTTGACGCCGCCGACGCTGGCCAACTGGAACGCGGCGACGAGGGCGCTGATGCCCACAGAATCTATGAACGTCACGTGCTGCATGTTGAGTTCGATGCGGCTGGGGCGCGGCCCGGCGAGCTGGCCGGCCACCGCCTCGCGGATCTCGTACGCGTTCTCGACGTCGATCTCACCCTCGGGCGAGACCTCCACCGCACCGCTGGCCAGTGTCGACGTCTTTATCGACAGCGTCACGCCACTACCTCCACCGCTCGGGGAACCCGAGCGTCTCCTCAGTGCGCAAGCCGCGACGCTGCGTAGTGCCCCCGTCATCAGCCGCACGTCGTCTGGGGCCGATCCGGCTGGCCCCGCGGGTCCGGTGTAACTGCTCGTAAGGCTAGACACCGAACCTGATAACCATCTGTGTGCCGTGTATGAATCGGCACAAGCCTACTCACTGACGTCCATCGTTCGAGTGAACGTGATGGTGTCCACATCCGACAGCCGGGTCGGGGGCCGGACGTTTGCCGAGGCCCCGCGCGGGGCAGGTAGAAAACCGGCATACCGCAGGAGGTAGGTGACGATGTTCTCCCGTAGGAGCAAAGCCGAGCGCACGGCCGCCCAGGCCTGGGATTACCTGTCGTCCGCCATGGCCGCGGCCGGCGAGAGCGCCCGCGAGGCCGGCAAGTACACGGCGGAGGCGGCCAGCTCGAAGGCATCCGAGTTCGCGGGCAGGGCGAGCAAGCGGAGTTCTCAACTGGCGGGCAAGGCCAGCCGGAAGAGCTCGAGGCTGGCCGATAGGACAAGCCGGAGAGGGTGGACGCTGGCCGACAAGGCGAGCAGCAGGGTCAACTCGGTCGCTGACGAGGCGTGGGCGCGGGCCAATGCGGCCGCCAACGCGCTCGCCGGCCGCAAACCCGGACTGCCGTGGGGCCTCCTTGTCGGCTTCGGCCTGATCGGCGCCGCGCTCGGCTGGGCCGCGGCGACCACCGCGCGGGCCGCGCTCGAGCGTCAAGCCGAGAACGAGGAGCTGGAGCTGGCGGACACAGCCGTCGTCGTCACACCGACGTACGACGGTTGAGCGGAACCGGGGGCGCCCGGCCGGCCCCCGAATCCGCGTGACCAACCCTAGGCTGGCGCGATGGAGCCCGTGTTCTTCGCCACTCCGGCGCAACTTCGCGCATGGTTCGAACAACACCACGAGGATGCTCCCGAGCTGCTGGTCGGGTACTACAAGAAAGGCGCCGGCAAGCCGGGCATCAAGCACAGCGAGGCGGTCGAGCAGGCGTTGTGCTTCGGCTGGATCGACAGCGTCGGCCAGCGCATCGACGATGAGCGATATCAGGTACGGTTCACGCCTCGCCGCAAGGGCAGCGTGTGGAGCGCCGTGAACGTGGCGAAGGTCGCGGAGCTGACCGACCGGGGGCTGATGTACCCGGCCGGGTTGCGGGCGTTCGAGTCGCGCCGACCCGATCGGGTGGCGACGTACTCGTACGAGCAGCCCACCGGCGCCGAGCTCGACGACGAGCAGCTCGCCAGGCTGCAAGCGGTGCCCGCGGCATGGGAGTGGTTCTCGGCGCAGGCTTCGTCGTACCGCCGGGCCGCGGCGCACTGGGTGATCACCGCCAAGCGCGCCGAGACCCGGGAACGGCGGCTCGCCCAGCTCATCGCCGATTCGGCGGCCGGGCGGCCCGTTCCGCCGCTAACCCGCCGGTAACGACGACTCGATTACAGTTGAGCGTCCTTCAGCTTTGCCGCTTCGACGGACTCGACGCGGCAACCGATCAGATAAGGTCCGCAGGTGCTCAGTTCAGGACACCTTCTGGACAACCGATACCGGTTGGACGAGCGCATCGCCACCGGCGGCATGGGCGACGTGTGGCGCGGCACCGACGTGGTGCTGGGCCGGGTCGTCGCCGTGAAGGTGTTGCGTCCCGCGATGCTGGCCGACCCCGAATTCGCGGCTCGCTTCTACGGCGAGGCCCGGATGATGGCGGCGTTCCGGCACCCCGGCGTGGTCGAGGTGTACGACTACGCGAGCGCCGGCGACTCGGCCGACGGCGACGACTGCGCATATCTCGTGATGGCGTACGTCGACGGCGAGCCGCTCTCCACCCGGCTCAAGGAGGTCGGCCGGCTGACCGTCCCCGAGACCATGTCGATCGTGGCGCAGACCGCCGACGCGCTGCACGCCGCGCACGAGAACGGCACGGTCCACCGCGACGTCAAGCCCGGCAACCTCATCGTCAAGCCGAACGGCGCGGTCATCCTGGTCGACTTCGGCGTGGCCAGGTCGAACGCGGTGACCAGCATGACCGGTCTCAACGCCATCGTCGGGACCGCCCTCTACATGGCGCCCGAGCAGGTCGCCAAGGGACGGGTCACGCCCGCCACGGACATCTATGCGTTGGGCGCGGTCGCGTACCACTGCATCGCGGGCCGGCCGCCGTTCGACGGCGACAGCGCGCTGCAGGTCGCGCTGCGCCACCTCGAGGACGAACCGGATCCGCTGCCCGACGACGTGCCCCCGCCGGTCCGCGCGCTGATCGGCCGGGCCATGGCGAAGCACCCGGCGGACCGCTTCGCGAGCGCCGCCGAATTCGCCGCGGCCGCGCTCGCGGCGGGCGGGTCGACGGACTGGAAGACGCTCACCGCCACGGCGGCGACCGCGCCGCTGGGCCCGGCGCCGTCGAGTCCGGTGCCCCTGAGCTCGGCTCCGCCGACCCGGACGGCGCCGCTGCCCGGGGACCTTCCTCCCGCGATGCCGCCGGGTCGCAAGCGAACCCCGCGCAGCCAGCTCGTGGTGCTGCTGGCGGTCGTCGGGCTGTTGCTGTTGGCCGGCGGCCTGGCGCTGGCGATCGCGCTCTTCGGTGACGACAACGGCACCACGGGCGGGAGCCCGGCCGGCCAGCCGTCCGCCTCGACATCCGCTACGCCCGAGGACCAGGCGCCACCCCCGGCATCGGTTCCGGCCAGCCGTACGGCCAAGCCGAGCGGTACGACCGTCCGGCCCTCGTCGAACCCGCCTCGGACGTCGGCGACGCCGTCGGCGCCGGCCACGACGAGGCCGACGACCGCGCCGACCACCACGCCACCGACCACCGAGCCGACGACCGCACCCACCACGATCCAGCCCACGCCCACCGACACGAGCACGAGCGGATCGGGCGGCGGCGACGGTAACGGGTCCGGCACCTGAGTCGCGTGTCGGTGCGCATGCTGCGTCACGTCGGCCTCGTCCGCTTCGCCGGGGCCCCACATCTGGAGGGACTGCGATGACGGTCTTGGCGCTGCCCGCCAACCAGCCGGAGACGTTCTACCGGGGCGCGGGCCGGATCGCGGCGTTCCGGCGCGATCTGGAGCTGCCCGACCGGCCCGAGGACTGGATCGCGTCCACGACCAGCCGGTTCGGGCTCGCGCCGTCCGGGCTCACGGTGCTGCCGGACGGGCGGGTGCTCGCCGAGGCGGTCGGCGACGACCCGTCGTGGTGGCTGGGACCCGGCCGCACCGACACCGGGATCCTCGTCAAGCTGCTCGACGCGGGACAGCGGCTCCCCCTGCACGTACACCCGGACCGGCGGTTCGCCCACGCCCACCTCGCATCGCCGTACGGCAAGACCGAGGCCTGGGTGATCGTCTCCGCGGAGCCGGACGCGTACGTGCATCTGGGGTTCCGCCGCGACGTCGAGCGGGCGGAGCTGGCCGGCTGGGTGAAGGAGCAGAAGGTCGACGAGATGCTCGCGGCCACCAACCGGATCCCGATCCGCGCCGGCGATGCGGTGCTGTGTCCGGCGGGCGTGCCGCATGCTATCGGCGCCGGCGTCCTGCTGATCGAGGTGCAGGAACCGACCGACTTCTCGGTCCTGCTGGAGTACGAGGGCTTCGCGCTCGACGGACCCGCCGACGGCCATCTCAAACTCGGGTACGACCGGGCGCTGGAGTGCGTCGACCGCAGCACGTGGACGCACGAGCGGATCGCCGAGCTGCGCGGCACCGATCGGCTGCTGCCGGCCGCCGCCGAGGCGTTCTTCTCCGTCGAGCGCCTGCGCCCGGAGGACCGGCTCGACGCCGCGTTCTCGGTCGTGGTCGTCACCGAGGGTTCGGGCGTCCTGTCCGGAGATCACGACCGGGTGGCGGTGAGCCGGGGCGACACGCTGCTGATTCCGTACGCGGCCGGCCCGCTGACGTTGACCGGAGACGTCGAGGCGGTCCGGCTCAGCGCTCCCCACGCCGGCCGGCAGTAATCCTCGCGCACGTCCCGTACCATTGCGGGTCCGTCTTCGGGCCGGCCGCACTTTCCCGCGGCAGCCGGCGTCGCTCGGCAGGACGGAGGGACGGAGACGACCGCGACCTGGGAACCGGGCGGACCCGGCATCCTGCGGCTGCCGTCCGGCCGCCTCGTCCGCGGCCGCGGGCTCCGCGACCCCATGCCGCCCGGTGACCCGCCGGCGTTCGGCGTCTATCTGCTGGCCTTCCCGCCGCCGGAGGTGAGCTGGGAGTTCCGCTGGGTGCGTTGGCCCGACCTCTGGGTGCCCGGCGATCCCGTCTCCGCACGCGAGGTCCTCCGGGACGCCTGGCGCCGCGCCGCGGAGGAGCGTGTCGAGTTCGCCTGCCGGGGCGGCATCGGCCGCACCGGCACCGCGCTTGCCTGCCTCGCGATCCTCGACGGCGTGCCGGCCGGCGACGCGACCGCCTACGTGCGGCGGAACTACCACCGGCACGCGGTCCAGACGCCGTGGCAGCGCCGCTACGTCCGGCGCTTCAGGTGAGCCGCTCGGCCAGGTACCGATCGGTGTCCCTCAAGCTCTGGTGGCGGTGACCTCGACGTACGCCGACGGGATGCGGACCGTGTCGTCGGTCGAGGCGTCGTAGCGCGCGGCCAGGCCGACGAGGTCGGCGTAGAGCTGCTTGCCGCTGTCATCGTCCAGCGCCTCGAATGCCTTGAGCGTCGGACCGTAGTTGGCCCGGAAGTAGTCGGCGAACGCCTCCGGGGAGGTGAACCGCCAGACGAACTCCCGCGGCGTGACCCGCATGTCGGTGACCGCGTCGCCGAACAGCTCGCGCAGCCGCGGCTCGCTGCCCCATTCGACCGGGGCGCGGACGCCGGGCGGCGGCGGGACGCGGCGGCCGACA
>DASYTU010000208.1:0-11716 GCA_036001925.1 Actinoplanes sp. | reverse complement strand
CCGCCGCGACCGCCCAGCACGCCGCATCGGGATAGTCCTCGCCGCGCAGCAGAGCGTCGGTCAGGGCCGCGACGAGCGCGTCGCCGGCACCCGTGGTGTCCACGACGTCGTCGTCCGTCAACGGCACGAGCACGTGCCCGTCCCCCCATACGAAGAGGTTGCCGCCCTCCGGCAGCGCCACCGCGACCAGCCGCGGACCCGCGTCGAGCAGCTCGGCGGCCACCCGCCGTACCGAAGACGGCTCGCCAAGCAGCAGCTCGGCCTCGCGCTCGTCCGCGCGCACGACGTCCGCGACCGCGAGCAACTCGGCCCGACGCTCGTCGGCGGGCGCCCCGTCGAGCACGACCAGCCGGCCCGCGTCGTGCCCGATCCGGGCGGCGGCCAGCGCGGCCGCGGCCGGTTGCTGCAGTTGCACGAGTACGGCGTCCGACCGCGCGACCGCGGCAGCGGCGCCCCGCACGTCCTGCTCGGTGAGCAACGGCAGGTCCTGGACATAGCGCCGGCGCGCGTTCGCCTCGAGCAGTTCCACGATGAGCCCGGTGAGCGCCCCGCGCCGGCGGACCACCGTGGACACGTCGATGCCGTCCCGGCGCGCCTGGTCGAGCAGCACGTCGCCGATGACGTCGTCGCCGGCGACCGCGACCAGCGTGGGCCGCACGCCGAGCTGCGACAGGGCGACGGCCTGGTTGGCGCCCTTGCCGCCGAACTGCTCGCGGCGGCCGGTGGCATCCGCGGCGGCCCCCGGTGCGGGCATCCGATCGACGGTGAGTACCAGGTCGCGCGCGAGTTGGCCGACCACGGCCGCGGTGTGTGATGTCACTTCCCCTGCATACCCCGGGGACGGCCGACTGTTTCTGCGACATCCCCATCCGGTACCGGTACCGGCGGATTTGGTGGCGCGCGGGCATTGCGGGACGCCCCGGCGCGGTCACTAGGCTCACGGTGACCACGAACGATCGCTGTGTGAGGGTTCCGATGACGAACAGTAATCCGGCGTCGAACAGCGCTTACCAGTACCTCGACGCCGTCGACCCGGCCGAGCAGGCGCGGCTCGATGCGGTACGCCGGTACCGGCTGGTCGATCAGCCCGTCGAGGATGCGTACGACCGGATCGCCTTCGTGGCCGGGGCGATCTTCGACACGCCGATCGCGACGGTCTCGCTGGTGGAGCAGGACCGCGTCTGGCTCGCCGCCTGCCAGGGCCTGCCCGGCGTCCGGGAGGTGGGCAAGGAGCCCGGACTGTGCGCGTCGGTCATCGCGCAGGACGGCGTCTACGTGATCAACAACGCCGCCGTGGACCCGCGTACGCTCGACCACCCACTGGTCCGGGGCGAGCTGGGCCTGCGCTTCTACGCGGCCGCGCCGATCCGTACCCACGACGGCTACCGTCTGGGCACGGTCAACGTCATCGACAACCGGCCCCGCGAGGCGACGCAGCGCCAGCTCACCGCGCTCGAGTACCTGGCGTCGATGGTCTCCGACGAGCTCGAGCTGCGCCTCATGGTGATCCGCAGCGCCGCCGCCGAGCAGCGCATGCGCGAGACGGTGACCTGAGTAAATATCGCGCCGACCGGGTAACGCGGGAAGCATGCATACCCCCCGCAAGGTTGCCGTCGTAGCGCACCAACGCAAGACGCTCGGCGGCGGACTCGACGAGTTGCGCCGACGGATCACCGACGAAGGCGTCGACGAGCTGCTCTGGTACGAGGTGCCGAAGAGTCGCAAGGCACCCAAGCAGGTCCGCAAGGCGATCAAGGCCGGCGCCGACCTGCTCGTGGTCTGGGGCGGCGACGGGATCGTGCAGCGCTCGCTCGATGTGCTGGCCCGCGAGAAGGGCGGCGCGAAGATCCCCATCGCGATCATGCCGGCCGGCACCGGCAACCTGCTCGCGAGCAACCTCGGCATCCCCATTGACCTGGAGAAGGCGGTCGAGCTGGCGTTCCGTGGCCGGCGCCGGCGCATCGATCTCGGCCGGCTCAACGGGGAGTACTTCGCGGTGATGGCCGGCGTCGGATTCGACGGCGCGATGATCCGCGACGCCGACCGCTCGATGAAGGATCGGCTCGGCAAGCTCGCCTACGTCTGGACTGGCCTGCGCCACGTCAACGGCTCGGCGCCCACGGCACGAGTGCTGGTCGACGGCGTGAAGTGGTTCGACGACGAGGCCAGCTGCGTGCTGGTCGGCAACGTCGGCACGATCACCGGCGGCATCCACGCGTTCGACGATGCCAAGCCCGACGACGGCTGGCTGGACGTCGGCGTCGCCACCGCGCAGGGCGCGATGCAGTGGGCACGGGCGCTCGGCACGATGGCGGTGGGGCGATCCGACCAATCCCCGTTCGTCCGGATGACGCGCGCGCGCCGCGTCGACGTCAAGCTGGCCTCGAAGCTCGAGTACGAGCTGGACGGCGGCGCTCGCGAGCCGGTGAAGCGGCTGTCAGTCCGGGTGGCTCCCGGCGCGGTCAGGGTGTGCGTGCCGAGGGAACCGGCCGGCTGACCGTGGCTAAGCGATGGACTGCCACCACCCGTCGACGGTGGGCGGGTTGTCGACGTCCACCGTCTCGCCCGGGCGAGGGACCGCCAACGAGACGTCCCTCGCCTTGGCTTCGGTCCAGACCCGGTCGGCGGGCTCGGACCAGTCGTGCAAGGCCAGGTTGAACGTGCACCAGTGGACCGGCAGCATGAGTCCGCCGCGGACGTCGACATGCGTCGCGACGCCGTCCTCGGGGATCATGTGGATATCCGGCCAGGCCTCGTTGTACGCACCGATCTGGACCAGCGTCGCGTCGAACGGGCCGTGCTCCGCGCCGATCTCGGCGAAGCCGGGGAAGTAGCCGCTGTCGCCGCTGTAGAACACCTTGCGATGCGGACCGGCGATGACCCAGGAGGACCACAGCGTCCCGTCGCGGGAGAAGCCGCGGCCCGAGAAGTGGCGGGCCGCCGTGCAGATGAACTCGAGACCGGCGACGCTGGTCCGCTCGGTCCAGTCGAGTTCGATGATCCGGGTGGCCGGAACGCCCCACTTCTCCAGGTGAGCGCCCACGCCGAGCGGTACCAGGAACGGCGCGGCCTGCAGGTCGGCGAGGTTCTGGATCGACTCCATGTCCAGGTGGTCGTAGTGGTCGTGGGAGATCAGCACCGCGTCGAGCGGGGGCAACTCGCGCAGCGCGACCGGTGGCTCGTGCATCCGCTTCGGGCCGGCCCGGCGCGACGGGGAGCAGCGGTCGCTCCAGACCGGGTCGACCAGCACCCGGCGGCCCTCGATCTCGATCAGCGCGGACGAGTGGCCGTACCAGGTGATGTAGAGGCCGTCGGGGTCACCGCCGTTCGTGGGGGTGACCACCGGGATCGGTTGGTGCGGGCGGCGCCGGTCGCGGTCGGTCATCGCGGCGACCAGGATCCGCGGCAAGGACGCGGCCGCGACCTGGCTCGACGGGACGGAGTTGTGGAACTTGCCGCCGGAGAACTGCGGCGAGCGGTCGACGCGTTCTGCGCGGGCGCCCGTCACCTTGGCCCCCATCTGCCGGGGGATGTCCCGCGCCGCCCACGCGGCCGCGGCACCCAGCGCCAGGGCCACCGCCGATCTGGTCCGCCCCCGCCGACCGTCTGCCTGCTTAGCCATGCGCCGGCTCCTCCCGTTCACACCATGAGTTCCCAAGTCTGACCGGCCGTGGGCACTCCGCGCCACCAGCGTGCTGTGTATCTCTCAGGCGGTGCGCCGCCTTTGTTAGCGTCATGCCATGGCCGACCCGCGCGCGGAGCGCCTCTTCGGCGACAGCCTCATCGCCCCCGGGGACCTCGCGCTGAGCCCGTTCCGCGTGGACCGGGACCGCATCGTCAGCTCTCCCTTCTTCGCCCGCCTCGGCGGCGTCACCCAGGTGATCAGCCCGGGCGGCACCGGCTTGCTCGTGCACAACCGGCTCACCCACTCGCTCAAGGTGGCGCAGATCGGCCGGGCGGTCGCGGAACGCCTGGCGGCCGATCCCCGGTACGCGGACGTGCTGGAGAAGCTGGGCGGCTGTGATCCGGAGGTGGTCGAGGCGGCGGCACTGGCGCACGACCTGGGCCACCCGCCGTTCGGTCACCTCGGTGAGCGGGTGCTGGACCAGCTCGCCCGGCAGCGGCTCCGGCTTCCGGACGGGTTCGAGGGGAACGCGCAGTCGTATCGGATCGTGACCAGCACGGAGATCCGCGGGCAGGCCACGATCGGCCTCAACCTCACCGCGGCGGTCCGCGCCGCGATCCTGAAGTACCCGTGGACCCGGCGCACCCATCCGCAGCCGCATCCCCGTTTCATGGACCCGGCGCCGCGCGGTGCGGCCGCGCCGCCGGATGACCCGGAGGGCGGATCGCTGAAGTTCGGCGTCTACTCGACCGAGCTCGACGACATGGTGCAGGCGCGGGTGCCGTTCGCGGGGCGGGTCGCCGACTGGCAGCAGACCCCGGAGGCGTCGGTGATGGACACCGCCGACGACATCGCCTACGCGATCCATGACCTCGAGGACGTACACCGGGTCGGCGTGCTGCAGCAGGGCACCGTGGCGGCCGAGCTGACGGCCTGGCAGCGTTCGTCGTTGCGGTCGGTCCCGGACGACGAGCTGAACGAGCGCGGGCCCGGCCACGCGATCGAGTCGCTGCGCCGCCAGTTGCATCGCAAGGACTCCTGGATGGCCGACGACGAGGCGTTCGCGGCCGCCGTCGAGCAGGTCCGCGCCGAACTCGTCGACGGCCTGCTGGCCGCGCCGTTCGACGGCTCGCTGGAGGCGGAGGCGCAGGTCGCGGCGTTCTCGGCGACTTGGACCCGGCGGCTGGTCGAGTCGATCGAGGTGGTCGAGCAACCGGCCGTGCGCTCGGGTCACGTCGCGCTCGCCCCGGCCCAGTGGCACGAGGTGCAGGTGCTGAAGTTCGTCCAGAACCGCTTCGTGCTGGCCCGGCCGGACCTGGCGCTGCACCAGCGCGGCCAGGCGCGCCTGCTGGCGACGCTGGTCGAGGCGCTGCTGGCGTGGCTCACCGACCCCGACGAGGAGGAACGGCTGCCCCGGCGGATCCGCGACCTGGTGGAGCTGGGCGAGGCCGAGCTGCCGGACGGCACGCCGGACCGGATCGTCCAGGCCCGCGGGCGAGCGGTGATCGACTACGTCGCGGCGCTCACCGACAACCAGGCAGTGGGGCTCATGGAGGCGCTGTCTGGTCGTACGCGCCAGCTGTGGACCGATTCGTTCGTGCTCTGACCAGCTCGCTTTGACCAACTCGGCGCGGGCGTTCGCTCACGGCGAACCGATCTACCTGCCAGCGCGCAACGGTGTAAGCATGTAATCACCGTAACGCCTGGAGGTTGCCATGCGCTTCCGCTACGCCCCACCCGGGGCCCGTACCGAACCGCCCCCCGCCGACGACGCCCCCGCCTGGATCACCGGTGCCGTGCCGGACCGCTGGTTCACCGAGCCGCCGGAGGTGGTCATCGACCGCGACGAGATCATCATCTGGGGCCGCCTCTCGGAGCCGGAACTCGCCGCCGACGCCACCGACGCCGACCGGGCCGCCGCGCAGGCCGGCCGGATCCACCAGTTCCGCGAGGACACCCGTGACGAGCGGATCCGGATCGCCCGCCAGATCGAACACCGCTACCAGCGCAAGGTGGCCTGGGGCATCCGCTGCGGCGACACGTCGGAGCTCTTCACCCACCTGGCCGCGCCGGTGATGACGCGCCTGCGCCAGCCCGAGCGCCAGGTGCTCGACACGCTGGTCGACGCCGGCGTGGCCCGGTCCCGATCCGAGGCGCTCGCGTGGTGCGTGAAGCTGGTCGGCGAGCACACCAACGAGTGGCTGAGCGACCTGCGCGGGGCCATGACGAAGGTGGACGAACTCCGCCGCCAGGGCCCGTACACGGTCTGATCCGCCCGCCGCCGAGCGGGGCTAGGGTGAGCGGCGTGCTGCGCCAGGTGACCGCGACCCGCTACGTGACCCCGCTCCGGGAGGGCGGCTCGCTACCCGGCGTCGTCGAGGCGGACGATCTCGGCACGTACGTGGTGAAGTTCCGCGGCGCGGGCCAGGGCCCGAAGGCGCTGATCGCCGAGGTCATCTCCGGGGAACTGGCGCGCCGGCTCGAGCTGCCCGTACCCGATCTGGTGGTGACCGAGCTGGATCCGGTGGTGGCCCGCGCGGAGCCCGACGAGGAGGTGCAGGAGCTCATCAAGTCGAGCGCCGGCACCAACCTCGGGATGGACTTCCTGCCCGGGGCGCTCGGCTTCGACGCGCTCGCGCACCCGGTCGACGCGGGGCTGGCGTCGCGGGTGCTGTGCTTCGACGCGTTCGTGGAGAACGTGGATCGCAGCTGGCGCAACCCGAACCTGCTGGTCTGGCACGGCGGGCTCTGGCTCATCGACCACGGGGCGACGCTGTACTTCCACCACGACTGGGCACGGGCGGCGAACGTCGTGCACCGGCCGTACAAGTGGGACGACCACGTGCTGAGACCGTTCGCGACCGCCTTGCCGTCGGCCGGCCCGGAACTGGCCGCACGCCTCACACCGAAGCTCCTCGACGAGGTCATCGCGCTGGTCCCGGACGAGTGGCTGGAGGATCCGGACGCGGACCGGGGCGCCTACGTGGACCACCTGACCGCCCGCGCGGCCGCGCCGGAGGCCTGGTTGCCATGAGATTCCCGTACGAGTACGCGGTCATCCAGGCCGTCCCCCGGGTCGAACGGGGCGAACTGATCAATGTCGGCGTGGTCCTCTACTGCCAGCGGCTCGACTTCCTGGCCGCCCGCACGCACCTGCACGAAGAGCGGTTGCTCGCGCTGGATCCAGGCGCCGACGTGGATGGCATCCGCGCCGCCCTCCGGTCGTGGGAGGCCACCTGCGAGGGCGACGGCGCGTCGCACGGGATGAAGCCCGGTGAGCGGTTCCGGTGGCTGGTCGCTCCGCGCAGCACGATCCTGCGGGCCGGACCGGTCCACATGGGACTCGCCGAGGACCCGGAGGCCGAGCTGGACAGGTTGGTCGAGCTGCTGGTCCGGTAGAGCGGGCCGCTCCCCGACATTGTCGGGCTGGGGCGCTACGTTGTCCGGCGTGGAGCGCTTCGTGGGTAGGGCCAGCGTGGTGGGCATCGAGGCCCAGAACATCACCAAGAGGTACGGCCCAAGCACCGTGCTCGACGGCGTCAACCTGACAGTACGAGCGGGTGAGGTGGCCGCGATCGTCGGCGCCAACGGCTGCGGGAAGAGCACGCTGTTGCGGATCTGCGCCGGCCTGGTCAGCCCGGATGCGGGCGCCGTAGCGGTGCGCGGCCGGCTGGGCTCCTGCCCGCAGGACGGCGGCGTCGTCGACTTCCTCACGCCCGACTTCGTCCTGGTGGGGGCGGGCCGCGACTATGCCCGTACCGAGGCGCGAGATCGTGGAAGAGCGGCGGCCGCAGCCCTCGACTGGCCCGGCGCGGCCGGGGCCGGGGTTGCCCGCCACCTCTCCGGCGGCACCCGGCAGAAGCTCAACCTGGTGATGTCCGGGCTGCTCAGCGCAGGGATCCGGCTGCGGCGCCGAGCCCACCTGTCCTTCGGCTGACGTCCGCATGTTCGCTTCCGCCACGGCGAGCGTGGAGACTGGGTCGATGGACCTGCCGATCAATCCGCCCGTCAAGCCGATGCTGGCCAAGCCCGTCGCCGAGATCCCGCCCGGGCAGATCTACGAGCCGAAGTGGGACGGCTTCCGGTCGATCATCTTCCGCGACGGCGCCGAGGTCGAGATCGGCAGCCGCAACGAACGGCCGATGACCCGGTATTTTCCCGAGGTGGTCGAGGCCGTGCTGGCCAACTTCCCGGACCGGGCCGTGATCGACGGCGAGGTCATCGTGGCCGACACCGGGCGCAACACGCTCGACTTCGAGGCGCTGCAACAGCGCATCCACCCGGCCGCGAGCCGGGTCAAGCTGCTGTCCACCCAGACCCCTGCCAGCTTTGTCGCGTTCGACCTGCTCGCGGTCGGGGACCTCAACGTGATGGAACGGCCGTTCGCCGAACGCCGGGCCATGCTGGAAGACGTCCTCAAGGACGCGAAGCCCCCGGTCTACGTCACGCCGGCCACCCACGACCTGGACACCGCGCGGCGGTGGTTCGCCGAGTTCGAGGGCGCCGGCCTCGACGGCCTGATCGCCAAGAGCAAGGACGTGCTCTACGAGCCCGACAAGCGGGTCATGACCAAGATCAAACACAAGCGTACGGCGGACTGCGTGGTCGCCGGCTACCGGGTGCACAAGACGGGCGAGAACCGGATCGGCTCGCTCCTGCTCGGCCTGTACGACGAGCGCGACGTGCTGGTCTCGGTCGGCGTCATCGGATCGTTCCCGATGGCGGTCCGCGAGGAGCTCTTCGACGACCTGCAGCCCCTGGTCACCACGTTCGAGGGACACCCGTGGGACTGGGCCGCGCACGAGCAGGGCGAACGCACCCCGCGCAAGAACGAGGTCAGCCGCTGGAACAACGGCAAGGACCTGTCGTTCATCCCGCTGCGGCCCGTGCGCGTGGTCGAGGTCCGCTACGACTACATGGAGGGCATCCGGTTCCGGCACACCGCCCAGTTCGAGCGCTGGCGCCCGGACCGGGACCCGCACTCGTGCACGTACGAGCAGCTCGAACGGCCGGTGCAGTTCAACCTCGCCGAGGTCCTGACGAGCCGCTGACCACGGTCGTCGTACCGACCGGCTAGCCTCGTGCGAGCAAGGTCCTGCCCATGAGGAAAGGTCACGCCCCGTGCCGCGTACCTCCCGCCTGGTTGTCGGTCTGCTCGCCGCGGTCGTCGCGACCGCGGGGTGCACGCTGCCCGTGCTGGCGCCGAAGGTCTCCGACCCCTCGGCGCCCGACACGACCGCGGGCCAGGCGCCGGCCGTGCCCGGAACGCGCGCGTCTTGGAGGCCCTGTCCGGAGGTCCCGAAACAGCTGGTCGGCCGCGCCGCGGCCGGCATGACCTACGAGTGCGCGTCGGTCGCCGTGCCGCGCGACTGGGCCGCGCCGAAGAGCGGCCAGACGTACGACGTCGCGATGATCCGCATCCGGTCGCGGACCCAGCAGAACCGGATCGGCTCGCTCGTGCTCAACCCCGGTGGACCTGGCGGCTCGGGCATCGACACCGCGGTCTACCTCTCGTTCGGCCAGGCGCTCGGCGGCCTGCCGACCGCGGTCACCGACAAGTTCGACATCGTCGGCTTCGACCCGCGCGGCGTCGGCCGTTCCGACCCCATCAAGTGCATCAGCAACGCGGACCAGGACGCCACGTTCGCGGCCGACCCCGACCCGGTCAGCCAGGCCGAGTTCGACGACGTCGTCGCGCTCAACAAGCGGGTCGCCGAGGGTTGCGGCCAGAAGTACGGCGACCGGCTTGTGACCTTTTCGACCGAGCAGGCGGCGCGTGACATGGACGCGATCCGGGCGGCCGTCGGCGACGCCAAGATGACCTACCTCGGCTTCTCGTACGGCACGCTGCTCGGCGCGACCTACGCGCAGCTCTACCCGAAGAACGTGCGGGCCCTGGTGCTGGACGGCGCGGTGGACCCGAAACAGGACTTCGTGACTGGCTCCGAGGTGCAGGCGAAGGGGTTCGAACGGGCGTTCACCAATTTCACCAAATGGTGCAAGGCCGTACCCACGAAGTGCCCGCTCGCGCCGGACGCGCGCGGTGCGGTGACCGACGCTCTGGCCAAGGCGGAGAACTCGCCGGTCAAGGGCGACGACGGCCGCGACGCTACGCCCGGCTGGATATTCATCGGGGTGATCTCGTCGCTCTACACCGAATCCGGCTGGCAGCAGCTGGCCAAGGCGATCGACGAGTTGCAAATCGGACAGGCCAAGGGCATCTTCGACCTGGCCGACCAGTACGCGGAACGCAAGCCGGATGGCACCTACTCCAACCTGTTCGACGCGAACCTGGCGGTGAACTGCGCCGACGCCGCGAAGCCGCCCTCGGTGAACCGGATCCGGCAGTTGCAGACCGAATGGCGCAAGAAGTACCCGCTGTTCGGGGCGCCGCTGGCGATGGGGATGATGCCGTGCACGTTCTGGCCGGGCCCGAAGGACCCGTATCCGGCCGGACCTGCGGTCGGTGCGCCGCCGATCGTGGTGGTCGGCACGACCGGGGACCCGGCGACGCCGTACGAGAACACCGCCGACCTCGCCCGCATGCTGGGCACCGGGCACGTGCTGACCTGGGAGGGCGAGGGGCACACCGCCTACCCGAGCACGCCCTGCATCGTGAACGCGGTGGACGCCTACCTCATCGATCTGACGGTGCCGGAGGAGGGCTTGCGCTGTCCGGCACGGTGACGCCCTCCCGTTCGGCCAGTTCCTCGAGCAGGATCCGGACCCGGCGCAGGTTGCTCTTGAGCTCCTCCTGCTCCTCGTGGCGGAACGCGTCCGTGTCCACGATGAGCTTGCTGGCGAAGTGTGCGGTGATCAGTGGGATGACGACCAGCACCATGATCGAGATGAGCAGGCCGGCGAGCACCCGGCCCTGCCACGTCTCCGGTGAGATGTCGCCGTACCCGACCGTCGAGGCCGTGACGATCGCCCACCACACGGCGTCCCCGATCGTCACGTCCCGCTCGACCTGGCTGTAGGTCACGCCGCACACCAGGATGAGGATCAGGTAGGCCACGATCAGCGTCCGCGGGGAGTTCGCCAGCCAGACCAGGCCGCGGTACGCGCGCCGCAGCGGCACCAACAGCAGTCGCATGCCGACCATCGTGCAGCGTGACCGCCAGCCGGATCATCGGCTTCCCGTCCGTGTCACGATGTTGGCATGGTCCAGTTCCGCGCCGCCACCCGGGCCGACGTCCCGGCGATCCTGCGCCTGCTCGCCGACGACGAGGTCACCAGGGAACGTGACGGCGTCGTGCCCGAGGACGAGGACGCGGCTTACTGGTCTGCGTTCGAGGCGATCGACGCGGACCCGCGCAACGAGCTGATCGTCGCCGAGGAAGACGGCGCGGTGGTGGGCACGTGCCAGCTCACGTTCACCCCATCGCTGAGCCGGCGCGGAGCCGAGCGCATGACGATCGAGGCGGTCCGGGTCCGCGGCGACCTGCGCGGCCGCGGCGTCGGGCGGGCGATGATGCTGTGGGCGCTGGCGCGGGCGCGCGAACGCGGCTGCCGTCTCGCCCAGCTCACGACCGACAAGCGGCGCACGGACGCGCACCGTTTCTACGAGTCGCTCGGCTTCGTCGCGTCCCACGAAGGGATGAAGCTGGCGCTCGAGACCTAAACCGCGGGTGTGTCGCGCCGGCGCTCGCGGTAGGAGCGGGTCTTGTTGCGGTTGCCGCAGAGCCCCATCGAGCACCAGGTCTTCGACTGGTTCTTGGAGCGGTCGAAGAAGACCACCTGGCAGGTGTCCTCACGGCAGATCTTGACTCGCTGCCAGGTGCCGTCGTGCTCGGCGAGCACCATGGCGGCCAGGACCCGGCCGAGCATCTCCTGCACGCCGGCGCCCACCGGAACGAGGGTGGCCGGCCGCGGGCCGAACGCCGCACGTAGCGGCACCCGTTCGGCGTAGGCGTCCAGCCGGGAGCGGGCTTCCCCGCTGTCGGTGCCGCCGTGATGGGCGATGAGCTCGTCCCGGAGCGCGCCGCGCATCGCGATCGCCAGGGCCAGCTCGTCCGCGGTCGGCTCGGGGTGGTCGAAGCCATGCGCGGCGAGCCAGCGGCCGAACCGCGCCGGTGAGTCGAAGTCGTC
>DASYTU010000207.1:0-13545 GCA_036001925.1 Actinoplanes sp. | reverse complement strand
CGAGGCGGCCCAGCTGTCGCTGGCCGAGGAACGCACGGTCCTGCTCGACGAGGTCGCCGGCGAGGCCGTCGGCCACCGCTGCGGCCTGGTGCCGATGCCCGCGCCGCGGACCGCGTCGGCCGTCCCCGCGTGACGCCCGACATCGCGGCGTTCGCCCGAGTATTGGATGAACTGCTCACAGATCGTGTCCGGCGGGCCGAGTTGGGCCGACCCGGACGGATGGCGGTGGAAGTGGCATAGCCTGGGATCATCGACAGGAACGTACGTCGCGCGCTGTTCGACCGGCTGGGCGCGGGCCGGGGCCGCGGCGCCAGGCGCCTGCCCGTGCGCACGGGACACGGGTGGGCACGAAGGGGGACCGCGCATGACGGGTGCAGGTGCGGCGCGGCTCATCCGCGTCTACGCAGCTTGGATCGTCCTGGTGACCGCCGTCGTGATCGTGGCGGCGGTCGGGGTGAGCATGACCGCACCTCGCGTGTACCGGTCCGAGGCGATCGTCGTGGTGGAGGCCCGGGTGCGGGCGAACACCACGCCGGTGCCTCCGGACATGGGCACGGAAAAGGAGATCGCCCGGTCCGGGCTCGTCGTCGACCCGGCCGCCCGGCAGCTCGGTGTCGCGCCGGGCGCGCTTCTCGAGGGGCTCGTCATCAGCGTCGCGCCCGACGCCAACGTCTTGACGTTCACGGTCACCAACCCGAACGCGGCGACCGCGCAGGAACGTGCCGAGGCTCTGGCTCAGGCGTACGTGTCGTACCGCAACTCGGGCGAGGCGGCGGGTAACAACACGGCGGCCGGTACGTCGACGCAGCACGCCACGCTGGTCACCGACGCGGAGGTGCCTAGCGCGCCCGTCGGCCGTTCGATCTGGATCAATGTCGCTGTCGGCCTCGCCGTCGGACTGCTGCTCGGTGTCGGCACCGCGCTGATCCGTGACCGGCTGAGTGACCGGATCCGAGGTCGGGACGACTTCGAACGGGTCTCCGGCGCGACGGTGCTCGCCACCGTGCCCCGGGTACGCAGGCGGCGCGCGCGGCGCGGGGCCGACGGTGGCCGGCCGATCATCCTTAGCGCCCCGCAGTCGCCGGCCGCCGAGTCGTTCCGCTACCTGCGCTCGCGGCTGCAGCCGCTGCTGCGCGGCGGCGCGACCGTCCTCGTGACCAGCGCCGGCGAGCACGAAGGCCGTACCGTCACCGCGACGAACCTCGCCGTCGCCATGGCACAGGCGGGGTTGCGGGTGGTGCTGGTCGACGCGGATCTGCGTAACCCCCAGGTGCACGCCGCGTTCGGCGACGAAAACGCGGTCGGGTTGACCAACATGCTGGCCGGCGAGCCCACCGCTGCCAAGGCGCTACAGGACACCGCGGTGGCCCGCCTGCGGCTGCTCGCCGCGGGGCCGCCGGCGCAGAACGCCGGCGACCTGCTGGCCGGGAACCGGCTGCGCCCCATCCTGGATTCGCTCCGGGCTCAGCGCGACCTGATCATCATGGACTCCGGGCCGGTGCTGAGCGTCTCCGACACCATCGCACTCGCCGCGGTCAGCGATCACGTCCTGCTGGTCGGCGACTACCGGCGGACCACTCGCAGCCATGTGGCGCGGGCGCTGGAGGAGTTGGGCGAGGTCGTAGACGGCAATGTCAGCGGTGTCCTGCTGAACGCCCCGCGCAGCGCCGGCGGGCTCACCCCTGACGGCAGGTCACAGCCGGCCGGCGCGCCGCCTGTCCCGCACGACGCCGGTGAGCCCGCGCCGGATCGGGCAAAGGGCGGCGCGCGGCCGGCCGCGGTCGGCTCCGCCGCGATCGGGTCCGCCGCGGTGCCCGGCGGAACTCCGGTCGTGGTGCGGGGCGGAAACCCTCCGGTCGTGGTGCCGGGCGGAAACCCCCCGGCCGCGGCGCCCGGCGGAAACCCGGCCGCGATGCCCGGCGGAAACCCCCCGGCCGCGGTGCCCGGCGGAGGCCCGGCCGCGGTGCCCAGCGGAGGCCCCCCGGTCGCGGTGCCCGGCGAAGAGCCGGCCCCGGGGGCTGGGGGAGCGCCGGCCGCCGAACCTGGCGCCAAGCCGGCCGCGGCACCCGGCGGAAAGGCTCCGGTGTCGACCGTCTACAGTTCCGCGTCGGCGGCCTCGGCCCCGGCCATCCCCGGGTACGACCGAGACGACCTCAAGCACCCTTCGGGCGCCGACCTGCCGGTCCAGCGCGGCGAACTCCGCCGGCGGCTGACCCGGCGGGGATGACCTGCGGCGACTGATCGGCCGGCCGCCACTGCCGATCAGTCGTCCGCGGCCAGCCTGCGCCGTACCTCCCCGCCCCAGCCGGCGGTCGGCTCGCCGTCGAAGGACGTCACCAGCGCCCAGCAGTCGGGCCATGGATTCCAGCTCCACGCGGTCCAACTCGCGCCGTGCGCATCCAGCCAGCCGAGCGTGGTGGTCGCGAACCCGCCGTCGACGATGGCGGACCGCGGGCAGTTCTCGTCGATCCCGTCCGACCCGAGCGTCAGGGTTGGGCCGATCTCGCCGACGAACAGCGGCACCGCCTTGGCGAGCGCGGCGAGATCGCGGCCGTAGCAGGCCACGCTCGCGCAGAACTCGTTGAACGAGTACGCGTGGAACGACGCGGCGAGCTGGCGCAGCGGGTCGGTGGGCCGGTAGGCGAGCCAGTGCCGCATCCCCTCGGCCCAGTGGATACCGCCGGCCAGCACGACGTTGCGCGCGCCGGTGGACCGGACCGCGGCGATCAACTGGTTCATGCCCGCCGCTCGGTACGGCTGCCCGGAGTTGACGGAGGTGAGCGTGCAGCCGCCGTCGCGCCAGCAGGCCCACGCGCGTTCGCTGTCCGTCTCGGCGTACGGGAACGGCTCGTTGAACAGGTCGAACACCACCGTCGGCTGGCCGGCGAACGTGGCCGCCACCGAGCGCCAGAAGTCGATGCTGTGGTCGCGGTCCGGCATCTGATCCTGCTTTTTCGAGGCCGTGTCTGCCGGGGCGCTCCGGTGCAGGTCCAGTACCGCCACCAGGCCCGCGTCGCCCAGCCGGGCCACGAAGGTCCGCACCGCCGACCGGTACGCCGCGCCGGAATACCGTGCGGGCGCCGCCGGCAGCCCGAGCCAGCACTGCTCGTTCAGCGGCACGCGCACCGCGGTGGCGCCGTGCCAGCCGCGCATCGCCGCCACCACCGCCGCGGACGGAGGCGCGCCGTCCGGCGTGTCGAAGAACCCCGTGCCCTCGATGCACTCGTACTCAGCGCCCGAGTGGTTGAAGCCCAGGAGCCGGATCGGCCGGCCGCGGCCGTCGACAAACCGGTTACCGGCTACCCGGACCGCGGTGATCGGCGCGGCTCGGAGCGGCGCCGGGCTCGCGCGCGGCGCCCGCGACGGTGCCGCACTGGAGGGTGGCCGTGCGGAGAGCGGTACGGCCGAGGGGGATGGGCTTGCCGTCACCGTCCCGGAACGCGCGGTGCTACACCCGGCCAGCAGCACGGCCGCGACCAACCCGGCGACCGTGCGCGTGCGGGATCGCGCCGCGATCTATGGCCCCCAGGTCCCCGGATCGGATGCGTACAGGACCCGCGCCATGTCCGACACGTTACCGTTCGCCATGTCCTGACCCGCGCAGGCGTCCGTGATCGCCGACCGGTAGGTGCTCGCGGTGCTCGCCGGCGGGGAGGCCGAGCTGCCGGCAATCTGCCAGGCCGCGCGCAGCAGGGCGGTGGAATAGGACATCCGCTGGTCGTCCGACATCGACTCGCGCCATTGGGCACACGTAGGCGGAACGCCCGTGGCCCACGGCGGGGCACCACTCGGGGCGGCCGGGTCGACGAACGCGGCGTTCGGATTCACGTCCGAGTCGGGGGGCTGGGGTGATCGAGTCGCCGTCGCGGCCGGCCGGCCGGTCGCGGCCGAGCCCGCTGGGCGCCCGGACGCCCCGGTGGCGGCCGAGACGGACGGCGGGGGTGTGGCCACCTGCGCGGAGCCGTACGGCAGCGGCTCGGCCGCCGGGCGCGGGTCCGGCCGGTTCATCAGATAGACGGCAACCGCCCCGAGCACGACAACCAGGACGGCGGCGAGCGCCGCGAGTCGTCGGTTCGTGAGTCCGGCACGAGCACGCCAGGTGGGGACGTCCGTCATCGCTTCTCTCCCCGAGTCGGCCAGGTTCTCATCCTCGGGGGAAACGAATCGTCCGGGTTACGGTCGTACGGGCGGAAAGGATCGTCGACCGAGCCGATCCGGCAACGAACGCCTACGCTCCGCCGTCCGAACCGGCTATCTGGTCACCCAGGTGGGGTTGGCCTGAATGAACGACCCGACGTCGTCGTTCTTGACGGCCTGTAGCAGCTGCATGCTCGTGCTCTCGAGGATCTCGACATCGCCGACGCCGGGGACGGACCGGCTGTTGAATTTGCCATTGTTCGTCTTGATGGTGACCAGATTGTTGGGGTTGACGTTACGCATCGCGAACGCCCAGTCCTCCAGCGAGATGCCGCCGTCGTCCACCGTCATGGTCTTGCCCACGGCCGTAATGAGGCTGGGCAACTTGGTCGGCGAGTTGAAGCCGTCGTGCACGACCTGCTTCAGGACCGCCTTGAGGAACTGTTGCTGGTGCCGCTGGCGGCCGTAGTCATAGTCCTTGTTGGCGAGCAGGTCGCGCTGCCGGACGAAATCCAGCGCCTCGGACGGCGTGAAGCAGTGGTTGCCCTTGGCGTAGAAGTTCGGCGTGACGCCCTTGACCTTGTACGCGATCGTGCCGTCCTGATGCGTGATGTACGGCTTGGCGGTCTTACCAGAGGCATCGTGGCCGATGTGAATCGACGTGGTGTCCTCGTCGACGTACATGCAGACCTTGCCGAGCACCTGTACGACCCGCTTGAAACCCTGGAAGTCGATGATCGCGCCGGCGTCGGGGGTGATCCCGGTCAGCTTCTTGACCGTCAGCGCGAGCAGCTCGAAGCCGTGTGACAGCGCCGCCTCGCCGGTCAGCCCGCGACTGCCGTACGCGAAGGCGGCGTTGATCTTGTTCTTGCCGCCGGCAAAGGGGACCGCGCCGTTGTTGTACGCCGGAATGCTCACGTAGCTGTCTCGCGGGAGCGACACGAGGTAGCCCTCCGAGTGGTTCGCCGGGATGTGCAGGATGATGATCGAGTCGGACCGGCTCGGCTGGCTCGGATCCCAGCTCTGCCGGGTGTCGATACCGACGAGCAGGATGTTCTTCGCGCCCGTGACCTTCGCGTGCTTCCGCTCCGTGCCCGTCTTGACCGCGCCGAGCAGGTTCTGCTGGCTGATGCTGTGTGTCGCCGTGGTCAGCAGCACCCGGGTGGCCACCACGGCCCCGCCGGACGCGACCAGCAGCAGCGATCCGAGCAGCACGCACCAGCGCGCCCATCTCGGAGTGCGGGCCCGTTTGGCGGCGTTCTGCGGCACGTCGTCTCCTCGTCCGAGCGGTCTCCCATCTCTATGACGGTTGCCGCAGCCCACCAGGGTGCTCGGACCGGATGAGAATTTGATGAGAACCGGACGGCAACTGACTGAGAGGCCGCTCACATAGGCCATACCCCCGTCCGCCGTGACCTACGCCGCAGGGGCGGCGCGCGGCCCGATGAGCAAGGATGGGCAGATGCAGGCATGGCAGGTGCAGTCGCCGGGTCCGGACATCGCCCATGCGCTGCGACGGGTCGAGATGCCCGATCCACGGCCGGGACCGGGTGAGTTGCTCGTGGCGGTCGACGCGTGCGGGGTCTGCCGCACCGATCTGCACGTCGCCGCCGGCCAGCTGCCGGTGCACCGCCCGTCAGTGGTGCCCGGGCACGAGGTGGTGGGTCACGTCGTCGAGGTCGGTCCCGGCGTCACCGGACACGAGGTCGGGGACCGGGTCGGTGTGGCGTGGCTGCGGGAGACCGACGGCGTGTGCCGGTTTTGCCGCTCGGACCGGGAGAACCTGTGCCCGAACTCCCGGTACACGGGCTGGGACGCGGACGGGGGCTACGCCGACTACACGACGGTACGGGCGGACTTCGCGTACGCGCTGCCCGACGGCTACTCCGTCGCAGAGCTGGCGCCACTGTTGTGCGCCGGGATCATCGGCTACCGCGCCCTGCGCCGCTCCGATCTGCCGCCGGGCGGCCGGCTCGGCATCTACGGGTTCGGCGCGTCGGCCCACCTCACCGCGCAGGTGGCGATGGCCGAGGGTGCGCGGGTACACGTGCTCACGCGCGGCGAACGGGCGCAGAAGCTGGCGCTGGAACTCGGCGCCGCGTCGGTGGGCGGCGCGTACGACATGCCGCCGGAGCCGCTGGACGCCGCGGTGCTCTTCGCCCCGGTCGGTGACCTCGTGCCGCCGGCGTTGCAGGCGCTCGACCGCGGCGGCACCCTTGCGATCGCCGGCATCTACCTCAGCGACATCCCGGCCCTGAACTACGAGCGGGATCTCTTCCAGGAGCGGAACCTGCGCAGCGTCACGTCGAATACGCGAGCGGACGGGCGGGCGCTGCTGGACTTCGCCGCGAACCACCATCTGAAGGTGTCCGTCACGCCGTACCCGATGGCGCAAGCGGACACCGCGCTGGTCGACCTGGCGGCGGGCCGGGTCAACGGCGCGGCCGTGCTGACGCCGTGACCTGCCTGGCACGAACCCGTGATGACGACCAGATGACGGGTCCGTAGCCTGAGGTCACGTCCGCACGGTCGACTCCGGCGGGCGCTCCGAACGGAGATCCTTTGACATGATCAAAATCGTTCTCTCACTGCTGGCGGTGTCCGCTCTTGCCGCCGGGTGCGCAGCGACGGGCCAGCCGACCCCCACACCAGCCGCACCCGCCGCGCCGGCCGCGACCCCCGCGACGGCCGCTCCCGCGGTCACCACCGACGTCAGTGCCGCGAAGCCGTGGAGCACGACCCCGATCACCGTCGTGCATCAGCCCAAGGTTCCGCCGGTCCCGGTCGTGACCGCCATCCGGTACGCGGCGCATCGCGACGAAGGCTACGACCGCATCGTCTTCGACATCTCCGGCGCGCTGCCGGGCTACTCGGCCAAGTACGTCTCCGAGGTCCGTAGCGACGGGTCGGACCAGCCGGTGTCGGTGCCGGGAAGCAAGTACCTCCTCCTGGTCCTGACCCCGGCACAGGCCCACCGCGAGACGGGCGGCCCGACGGTCTCCGGCGTGCACCGCGTCGACCTGCCGATGCTCGAGTCGTATGCGGTCGTCGGCGACTACGAGGGCTACGTCTCGATCGCGCTCGGCCTGAACGGCAAGGCCGGCTACCGCATCGGCGAACTGGACGGCCGCATCTACGTCGACGTCCAAGCCCGCTGAGCCGCTCGCCCACTCCTACGGCGTGATCAGGCCGGTCATGATGTCGAGGCCGGAAGCGGTGACGCAGCGCAGCCGGAACGACGACGTCGGCACCGGCCGGATGGCGAAGAAGCCCATATCGTCGACGGAGGTCTCCGCGACGGGTCCGGCGGCGAGATACGTCGACGCCGAGCCCGCCTGCGGCGGCAAGATCTGGCCGAGCACCGCGTCCGCGGTGATCTCGATCTCGATGGTCAGGTCGGCGGTCGCGTAGGTGAGGGCCCGCAGGGACGCATCCTGGGCCCAGCATCGTCCCGACCGGCTGGGCCTCGACCATCGACGAGTCGTAGGTGAGATCGGCGAGTTCCGCGTCGATGTTGTGCCACGCAAAGGCCGCCTTACCCATTTCGACGAACCTCGGCGGTGTCTCTTCGGCCTCGCGCAGGGCTTCCCTCAGCGACGCGAACAAGTGATCGTCGTCATGCCAGCTGCTCATGCGGGTCACCGCCTCCCCTGGGTGTCAGCCTCGGCGTCGATCAGGGCCACGAGCGCAGGGCAATGTCGCAGCCGTTCCAGGCATCGAGCCCGGATCGGTCCGACACTGGCCGCGCGACTCGCGCTCGAACGAGGCCAGACCGCTCGTGGCCACCGGCAGCTGGAGCTCGCCGGCCGCGCCCGGCGCAACGGGCCGGCGACGTTGCGGGCCCGTGCCTGGTACGCGCAGGCCCAGTTGCGGCTCGCCACCGGCAGGCCGCACGGCGCTACTTCGGCGGTCCGCGCCGGCCTGCGCATCCTCGACGAACACCGGGCCACGCTGGGCGCAACCGACCTGCGCGCCCACGCGTCCGGTCACCGGGTCGAACTCGTCGACCTGGGCCTGCGCATCGCCCTCGACGGGGGTCGCGCCGACCAGGTGTTCGCCTGGGCCGAGCGGGGACGTGCCAGCCACCTGCTGCTGCGGTCGGCCCGTCCGGCGGAGGACCCGGTCCTGGCCGACGCGCTCGCCCAGCTGCGGGTCACGGTCGCTCAGATCCAGGCTGGCCGGCACGCCGGAAACAACGTCACGCGACTGGTCCAGCGACAGGTCGCGCTCGAGCGGCGGATCCGGGACTACTGCCGGCTGTGGTCGGAGGGCGCGCACGGCGACCCCGTCGAGCCGGCCGCGGTGCACGATCTGGCGCACGATCTCGGCGACGCCGCGCTGTTGGAGTTCGTCATCCACGACGAAACGATGTCCGTGCTCAGCGTGGTCGACGGCCGGCTCCGGCTGCGTCCGGTCGGCCCCGTCGCCGCCGTCCGCGAACTGGTCGATCGCGTCACGTTCACGCTCCGCCGGCTCGGCCACCCCGCCGCCAGCGTCGCCAGCCGCTCGGCTGCGACGGCCCTGCTCCGGCGGTCGTCGGCGGCGCTGGACGAAGCCGTCCTGGGAGTCACCGCCGCCGAGGTGGGCGAGCGTCCGCTGGTCGTCATCCCGACCGGCCCGCTGCAGTCGCTGCCCTGGTCGGTGCTGCCGTCGTGCGTCGGGCGACCGGTGACGGTAGCCCCGTCGGCCACGCTGTGGCACCGGGCGAACGGCGCACCCGCGGATCCGGCCTCGCACACCGTGGTGGTCGGCTACGGCCTTCCAGGAGCGGTCACCGAGGCGGCCACCGTCGGCGCGATGCATCGGACCACCCCGCTCGTCGACGGCGACGCTACCGTCGGCGCGGTGACCCGCGCCATGAACGGCGCCGGACTCGCACACATCGCCGCGCACGGCCGGGTCCAGCCGCAGAACCCGTTGTTCTCCTCGCTCATGCTCGCCGACGGCCCGCTGACGGTCTACGACGTGGAACGCCTGGAACGGGTGCCGCGGATGGTGATCCTGGCGGCATGCGACAGCGGGCGCACCGTGGTGCGCGCCGGGGACGAGTTGCTGGGCATCAGTGCCACGCTGCTGTCCCGCGGGGCTCGGCAGGTGGTCGCGTCCGTCGTGCCGGTGCCCGACGTGGAGACGGCGCCCATGATGATCGCGTTCCATGAACTGCTCCTGGACGGCCTGCCGGCGCCGCCGGCGCTCGCCGAGGTGCAGAAACGGTTCGCCGGTGAGGACAGCGCCGCGGCCGCCGCGGCGGCCGGCTTCGTCTGTGTCGGCGCCGCGGCCACCATTCCCCAACCCCGCCGAAGAGGCTGACCGGCACTCCGTGTATCTGTGCGCCCGCCGCCGCCTCCTACAACCGAGAACTCACGGAGGGGAGCGGACATGGCACAGGTCGCCACGACCGCTGCACGAGGATGGGCGAGGCCGAGTCTGCCGGCGAAGGACGTGTCGCAGCTGGGCGCGTACTGGCAGCACGTCGTGCTCAGCCGGGTGGCGCTCGTCCGGAACGATCTCCAGGCCGCGCGGAACGCGCTGATCGCGCGCGACCCCAGCTCGGCGGACGACGACGCGTGGGCGGAGGTCGGAGCCCTGCTCGAAACGGCGGAGCGCGCGGCTTCGCGGCCGGGTTCACGGATCCGGCTGTGGCTGAGCGGGAGCGCGGTCAACCGGGCGTTCGTCAACCTGCACGCCGCCCAGGTCCTGCTGGCGAAGCACCTGCCCGACGAGCGGGTGGACGCGCAACTGCGGTCGGCGATGACGCGGGTCCGCACGACGATGCCGCCGACGGCGAAGCGCCGCGAGGATCTGGAAGATCGCTACACGGCGGCGGAGACCGCGAACGACGGCGGGATGCTCAAGCGCTGGGTCCTGGAGAAGGCGCTGGAGTGGAGCTTCGCGACCACCGACGCGCAGTACGCGCGGCTGCGGAGCTTCCGCAACATCCTGTCCGGCGTGTCGATCGCGGTGCTCTGCTTCTCGATCGGTCTGGCTGTCATGGGACTGATCTGGCCGGAGACGCTCCAGCTGTGCTTCGCTGGCACGACAGGACGGGTGTGCCCGACCGGGGGCGCGCCGACGCCGAAGGACGCGCTGGTCATCGAGGTCCTCGGCGCGTCCGGCGGCGCGCTCGCCGCGGTGCTGGCGGTCAGCAAGATGCAAGGCACCTCGACGCCGTACAGCGTCCCGCTGGCGCTGGCGATGCTGAAGCTTCCGTTCGGCGCGCTGTCGGCGCTTCTCGGCCTGGTGCTCATCCACGGGCGGTTCGTCCCAGGGCTGACGGACCTGGACACCTCGGGCCAGATCCTCGCGTACGCGATCGTCCTCGGCGTCGCCCAGCAAGTGGTGACCGCGCTGGTCGACCGACGCGGCCAGGAACTGCTGGCCGGAATCCCGGGCAAGCGCACCGCGAACACCTCGACTGTCGTCACCAACTCGACGGCGGAGGCGGTCCGGCGGTCGCCGGCCTGATCAGGCCGGTCTCGTAGGCGATGACCACGAGCTGGGCGCGATCATGCGCGCCCAGCTTGGTCATGGTCCGGTTGACGTGGGTCTTCACGGTGTGCGGGCTGACCGTCAGGTGCCGGGAGATCTCCGAGTTGGACAGCCCGGAGCCGACCAGCGCGAGGATCTCGCGCTCCCGATCGGTCAGGTCGGCGAGCCGGCCGGCGGCCGGGACCTGCCCGCGTTCCGGCCGCGACAGGTAACGGGTGATCAGGCTCCGGGTCGCCGCCGGGGTCAGCAGCGCGTCGCCGCGGTGCACGATGCGGATGGCGCTCAGCAGCTCCTCGGGTTCGGCGCTCTTGCCGAGGAAGCCGCTGGCCCCGCTGCGCAACGCCTCGAACACGTATTCGTCGATCTCGAACGTGGTCAGGATCAGGACCCTTACGCCCGCCAGATCCTCGTCGGCCGTGATCAGCCGGGTGGCCGCGAGACCGTCGAGTCCGGGCATCCGGATATCCATGAGCACGACGTCGGCGCGGGTCTCGCGGGCCAAGCCGACGACCTCATTCCCGGTGCGCGCCCGGCCTACGACGCACATTCCCGGCGTCGCGTCGATCAGCATCGCGAAGCTGGCCAGCAGCAACGGCTCGTCGTCCGCGAGCAGGACGCGGATCGGCTCCTCCGGCGTCATCCCGCACCGCCGGACGGCGCGGGTAACACGGCGGCGACCCGGAACCCGCCCGCCGGCCGGGGGCCGGCCAGCAGGGTGCCACCGATCGCCGCGACGCGTTCGCGCATCCCGACAATGCCGTGGGTGCCGGCGGGCGGATCGCTCCCGGCGGCGGGCGGCCCGTCGTTCTCGACGATGATCGTCAGCGTCTCCGGGTCCCGGCGCAGCGTCAGCCGTACGTCGGTGGCTCCCACGTGCTTGCAGACGTTGGTCAACGATTCCTGGATCACCCGGTACGCCGTGAGATCCGTCGCCCAGGGCAGCGCCCGGCCCGCACCGTCACGCGTGCCGGCGATGCGCAGCCCGGAACGCTCGAACTCCGCCACCAGCTCGCCCAGACCGGCCAGTCCCACCGTGGGTTCGACCGGTGCCGGCGGCTCGTCCGGCTGGCGCAGCAGCCCGACGCTGTCGCGCAGCTCCTCGAGGGCGACCCGGCTGCGCCGGCGGATCTGGTCGAAGGTTTCCCGAACCGGGCCCTCCTCGCCGGTCATGAGGTGACCGGCGACGCCCGCCTGCACGTTGATCAACGCGAGGTGATGGCCGACGCTGTCGTGGAGGTCGCGCGCGATGCGCAGCCGCTCCTCGGCGATCCGGCGGCGGGCGTCGACCTCGCGGTCCCGTTCGGCGTCCTCGGCCCGCAACAGCACCTCGGCTAGGTAGGCGCGGCGGTTGCGGGCCGCCTCGCCGGCGGCCACCGCCAGGCCACCGAGGGCCGCCAGCGCGATGTTCTCCGGCCCAAGCAACCGGTCGGGCCGGCCCAGCGTGTGGAACGCCCCGATGCCGAGCACCAGCAGCCCCGCGATCAGCAGCGAGCGCCGCCGGTCCTTGCTCTCGGCCAGCGTGTACAGCGCCACCAGTGGCGCGGCCAGGATCAGCGTTCCGGTGCCGCCGTCGAAGCGGGCGAGGTAGGCCTCGGCGGCCACCGCGCTGACCACCAGCGTCGCGTACGGCCAGCGGCGCCGCGCCAGCAGCACGCCGCAGGCGACCGCGGCGAGCAGCACCGCGAGCCCGTCGCGCAGGAGTTGCGGCGCCGACGTCGTCAACAGCGTCACCAGCAGCACGACCAGCGCCACCGCCAGGTCCGCGAGGTGCGGGCGGCTGTGGGCCACACCCCGGAGATGGCCGACGACGCGCATGGCCACACGGTACGGCGGAGCGGCCGCGCGCCGCCTCGTCCGGCCGGGGCATTCCGGGCGTACCGCGACGGCGGTATCTCGAAGATGCCGCGTGCGGGCGACGAGAACGGGGGCCGCCCCGGGCCACAGTCGTGCCATGACGGATGTGTCGGTGAGGGGATTGACCAAACGCTTCGGCACCGTGACCGCGGTGCGGGACCTGACCTTCGACGTGACGCCGGGGGTGACCGGGTTCCTGGGCCCGAACGGGGCCGGCAAGACGACCACGTTGCGCATGCTGCTCGGCCTGGTCCGGCCGACCGCCGGCGCGGCGACGATCGGCGGCCGCCGCTACGCCGACCTGCCGCACCCCCGGCAGGTCGTGGGCGCGGTGCTCGAGGCGGCCGGCTTCCACCCGGGCCGCAGCGGCCGCGAGCACCTGCTGATCCTGGCCCAGCTCAGCGGCGTGGCCGCCGGCCGGGTCGACGCCGTGCTGGACGAGGTCGGCCTGACCGCCGACGCGCGCCGTCGGGTGGGCGGCTATTCGCTCGGCATGCGGCAGCGGCTCGGGCTCGCCGCGGCGCTGCTCGGCGACCCGGAGGTGTTGCTGCTCGACGAGCCCGGCAACGGGCTGGACCCCGCCGGGATGGCGTGGCTGCGCGGGCTGCTCCGGGACCTGGCCGCCCAGGGCCGTACCGTGGTCGTGTCCAGTCACGTCCTCGCGGAGGTGGCGCAGACGGTCGACCGGGTGATCATCGTGAACGCCGGCGCGCTCCGCTACGCAGGGCCGCTCGACGGATTGCCCGGCGACTTCGAGGCCGCGTTCCTCCGGCTCACCGGGAGCGCGCAATGATGCTGTCGGCCGAGTTCCGCAAGCTCCGTACGGTCCGCACGGTCTGGGTCCTGCTGGCCCTCGCCCAGGTCATCATCGTCGCCGGTGTCGGCGGCCTGATGCTCAACCGCGACGACGCGACCTCGCTGGACGTGCAGCGTGGCGCGGTCGCCCACGTCGGGCTCGTCTCGCTGTTCACGCTGGTGCTGGGCATCACGGCGGTGGCCGGCGAGTACCGGCACCGCACCATCACCGACGCCTACCTCGCGACGCCGCGCCGGGACCGTGTGGTG
>DASYTU010000206.1:0-11792 GCA_036001925.1 Actinoplanes sp. | reverse complement strand
GCCACCGGACACCTGCAACCGCAACCGGTGGCCCGGCAGCAGGCGGTGGAAGCACGGGTCCAGCTCGAGCGTCAGCAGCTGTACCTCGCCGGCCGGTACGGAGGGGGTCGAGGCGGCGAAGGCGGTCCGAGAAGTTGCGGGAACGGCCGCGTTCGTCCACGTCGCAGAGCCGGACGAAGAGGTCGGCATGCGGATTGTCCACCGCGATCGCGAGCTCCACGACGGGTGAGCCGGCGACGTCGACCGGGGCGGTCAGCGGCTCCGAGGTAAACGTGACGACGTCGGGCCGGGCTTCGAGCGTGCCGTTGTCGCGTACGCCCATCTCTCTGGTCATGACCCGGCCACCCACCGACGGGGTCGGATCGATCGGGTCGTACTGGAAGCTCACGAGCGCGTCCGGTTCGGCGGCGGCCGACTCCGCCGGCCGTCCGGCGGGGCCGAAGCGATACTTCGCCGGGGATGTGGGCGGCGGCCAGGCGTCGAGCTCGTGCCACGCCCCCTCGCCGGTGCGGAAGACGTGGACCGGGTGCTTCCGTGCGAAGCCGCCGCCCGAGCGACGGACGGGGCGGCCGCCGCCCGGGGGACCGGCGGCGCCGTCGGGCCTGCCGGCCGGGGGACGGTCGATGACATCGCCGGCCAGGTGGGCGTCCAGCCAGGCCAGGCTTTCCCGGTTGATCAGCCCCGCGGCCTTCATCCCGGTGTCCAGGTGGGTCCACGGTCCGATGGTCAGCGCCACGTCGACACCCCGCTCACGCAGGGCGGCGTACTGCTCCAGCGTCTGATCCACGAAAAGGTCCTGCCAGCCGCCGACCAGAAGCACCGGCACGTCAATGCGACGCAGCGCTTCGCCGGCCCGGTACCGCATCCAGAACGGATCGGCGGCGTCGGGATGCGACAACCACGTCCGGTACCAGGGGGCGCGGCCGAGCAGCAGCGGGTCGGCGGCGTCGGGCAACGGCAGCCCGGCCAGGACCGGCGCCAGCTTGCGGTCGGCCGTCGCGGCCCTGACCACCCGGCGGAGCAGGCCGCCGTCCTCCTGAGTCGCGACCAGGTTGCTCCAGCCGAGGAAGTCCCCGAGCGTGAACGAACCACGACCGAACACCGCTTCTCGGAAGTCGTGCGGGCTGACGTGCAGGATCGCGGTCTTGATCTCCGGCGGCGGGTCCTGCAGCACGGCCCATTGGGTCCAGCCGAGATAGGAGCCGCCGAGCGTCGCGAGCCGGCCGTCGAACCACTGCTGCGTCCGCAGCCACGCAACTGTGTCGTGGCCGTCGTGCGCCTCCTGAGCCATCGGCTCGAACGTGCCACCCGAGCCGAACGTGCCGCGAACGCTCTGGATCACGACGTGATAGCCGCGGGCGGCGAACATCCGGCCATACAGGCTCGAGGTCGGGAAGCCACGACCATACGGGGTACGGATCAGGATCGTGCCGCGCCGGCTTGTCATCGTCGGCGCGTAGTGATCGGCGAGCAGGAGCACGCCGTCGCGCATGGGCACGCGGACGGCCGCGACGGTGTAGGAGTTGCGGGCGTTCGGCGCGCCGAGCGCCCGGGTCAGGGCAGCGTCGGCCAGGCGTCGCCTTCTCGAAGTGGTCATACCGCTCGTGCTGCCGCTACGACTGCCGGTGCGGCATGATCTACGACTCCGCGTACCGGGTCGGCGGGAACGGGTGGTCCTCGCTGAGCGGTACGGTCTCGCCCTCGTCCTCCTGGCGCGCGGCTACGCCCTCGATCTCCTGATACGTCTCCGTCTCGGTGATGTCGTAGGGCAGCGCGGCGTCCGCGGCCGGCGGGACATCCTCGGAGTCGTACGGGTCGAGCCCAGCCTCGACCCTCTCCCGCTCGGTACGCAGCGCCAGCTCGTCGTCATTGGGACGGGCGGAGGCACCGCCGTGTTCGTGGCGGTCGCGGTGCGGAGCCGGAATGTCGCTCTCGAACGGTTCGGTGGACATCGTGTCTCCCGATCTTTCGGCGGTCGGTGTACGCCCCGATCCTCCCTCGCCGGTCGGCCCCGACCAATGCCGGTTGGCCCCCAAAACCGGCGTCACTCCGCCGCGGAAAACGCCCGAGCTACCGATGTCCGGCATCCGGACGATCCGGGACCGTGAGATACGGCCGCTACGAGGGGGAACGCGAGGCGTGAACGGCATCCGGCGTTTCTGGGCGCGCCTGGGCATCGCGTTCGTCGCGGGTGTGACGTTGCTCGCATGCGACACCCCCGACTCCGGGACGGCACCGGCTAGTCCGATCACCGCGGTCCAGGTGGTTGGTAACCACTTCGTCGACGGCAGCGGACGGTCGTTGCGGCTGCTCGGCTTCAATGTCGCCGGCGCGGAGTACTCCTGCATCGACGGCAGCGGAATCTTCGACACGCCCGACGGGGAGGCGCCGTCGGACGCCGTGGTGAAGGCGATGCGCCGCTGGCGGGGCGCCACCGCCGTCCGCGTGCCGCTCAACGAGCAGTGCTGGATCGGGCTGCCCTCGGTGCCGCCGGCGTACGCGGGCGAGAACTACCGGGAAGCGGTCCGGTCATTCGTCACCAGGCTCAACAAGCGAGGCCTCGTCGCCATCCTCGACCTGCATCGCAGCGGGCCCGCCGACGCCGTCCCGCGCGAGCAGGAGCAGATGCCGGACCGCGATCACAGCATCGAATTCTGGACGTCGGTCGCCTCGACGTTCCGGTCTGCCGCCGTCGTGTTCGATCTTTTCAACGAGCCTTTCCCGTACGCGGAAACGGACTCCGACCGGGCCTGGGCCTGCTGGCGAGACGGCGGCTGCACGCTGACCTCCACGAACTCCGGCCAGCCGTACGTCGCGGCGGGCATGAACGAGCTCATCGCGGCCGTCCGTGGCACCGGCGCCAGGAGCGTGGTGCTGGCCGGCGGCATCCATTGGGCCGAGGGGATGACGAGATGGCTCGATCATCGCCCGTCAGACCCGCTCGGCCAGCTCGGCGCGTCCTTCCACGCGTACTCGTTCAACACGTACTGTGCCGGCACGGCCTGCTACGACCGCGACCTGGCGCCGATCGCCGCGGCCGTGCCGCTGGTCGTGGGCGAGGTCGGCCCGACGCTAGCGGTCGGCCCGGACGCCGCCGTCGATGCCGACTGTCCCCGCTCCGCGGTGCGCGATGGCGGTTTCGCCGCGGCCACCTTCGACTGGCTGGACGGGCACGGCGCGAGCTACACCCCCTGGAGCTGGAATCCGTGGGGCGATTGTTGGTCTCTCGTGACCGGCTGGGGCGGCGAGCCGACGCGGGTGTGGGGTGCCGAGGTACGGCGCCGGCTCGCCGCCGGCTGATCGGGCGGCCGTCAGTTGTGCCTCTCCAGCGGCCGCTCCGGCTCGGCGCGTTCAGCCGGCACCGGCGTTCCGTCGCCGAGCCTGCTCAGCTCAGCGGCCGACGCCGAGCTGTAGACCGTCGAGGCCGGGGCGGAGGCCTTCGGAACGATGGGCGGGACGAAGGCCGGCGCGTGCCGTTCCCCGCCACCCGCCGGGCCGGCTCCGGCGTCCAGCAGCTCGACCGGCTCGACGACGTCGATCGGTGCGGCAGCGGCCTCGCCGCGTCCGCGTGGCGTGAGGCCGCCGGCACTTTTGGGGGCGTTCAGCAGCACGCCGCTGACATTGCCGTCGACCACCTCACCGAGTTCCGTCAGGGCCCGGGTCACATACCCGCGGGTGGTCCGGCGGTAGTCGCCGACCAGCAGGATCTGGTCGCTGATCGCGGCGAGCCCGATGGCGTCCGAGATGCTGAGGACCGGGGCCGAATCGAGCACGACGATGTCGCATTGTTTCTGGACGGCACGCAGGGTCCGGGCCAGCCGCGGACCCTCCAGCAGGTCGCTCGCGCGGCCGGCGTGCGGACCGGCGGTGAGCAGCCGGAGTCGAGGCACCGGACCGTCCCGCAGGACGTCGGTCACGCCCCACGTGCCGGTGAGGAGATCGGTCAGGCCGCGCTCGTTCTTGACGCCGAACACGTCGTGCAGGCCCGGCCGCCGCAGGTCGGCGTCGACGAGGATGACGTTCCGGCCGGCCTGCGCCAGTGCCGTGGCGAGGTTCGCGGCAGTCGTGGTCCGGCCCTCTCGCTCGCCGGCGCTGGTCACGAGGATGGTCGCCGCCCCGTCGCGGAGCATCGGCTGCAGGCGGGATCGCAGGTAGCGGAACGATTCCGCGGCCGGCGACCCGGGCGCCCGCAAGGTGACCGGAAGGGAAGCATCGGTTCCCCGCGGACGGCGTACCCGCGGCACCGTGGCGAGTACGGTGGCGCCGGCGACGCGCTCGAAGTCGGTGCGACCCCGGATCCGGTCGCTCGTCCGGTCGCGGATCAGCGCCGTGCCGATCCCGAGCAGCAAGCCGATGACCAGCCCGATGCTGACGTCGATCCAGACCGGACGCTCGACCGGTACGGACGGCAGGGCCGCCGGCGTCACGAGCGTCGCGTGCTGAGTCGAGGTGGTCGCGGCGGCCCGCTTCGCCCCGCTCGTGGACGACTCCTGGGCCTCGCCCGCGTTGCGGTACGCGACGTACGACTCGGCCAGCGCCTGCGCCCGGCGCTGCGCGGTGGCCGGGTCGGCATGCGTATACGCGATCGTCAGCACGTTCGCGTCCGGCGCGACGCTGATCGTCAGCCCGCCCAGCATGTGGCCCGGGTCCACACCCAACGACTGAGCGGCCGGGTCCACCACGAGTCCGGACTGCGCCAGCTCCTTCTCGGTACCCATGTCCGGCGGTACGGGCGTGGTGTTCGCCCGCACCCGGGCCTCCACCACGACGGTCGCCGCGGACTTGTACTCGATCGGCGCGGTCCTGCTCACGCCGAACCCGGCGGCCATCACCACGCAGGTCACCAGGACTATCCACAGTCCGTGCACGCGTAGCAGCCGTGCCAAACCCCCGTTTGTCGTCATTCCCAGTTTCCTCCCGCACCGATTCCGTTCCCGGCCACCGCCGGCCGTCGAACCGCGCGGCGTTCCGCCCCGAGCTCCTCGACGAGCGCGACATAGCCCACCCGCTGGTGATCCCAGGCGAGCGACTGTTCCACCGCGCGGCGGCCGGCGTGTCCCAGCCGGGCCCGCAGATCGGAGTCCGCGAGCAGCTGTTCCATCCGTTCGGCGAACTCCGCGACGTCCCCCACCGGCGCCAGCGCTGCGGCATTACCGGCGATGAGCCGCGTCTCCGGGACGTCGAACGCCACGAACGGCAGCCCGAACGCCATGTACTCCATCGCCTTGACCGGCGTCACGAAACCCTCGACGTTGGGCTCGATACCGAGGTCCGCTGTGGACAGATACTCGGCGACCTCATCCCGCGTCGCCCAGCCGGGGAACGTGACCCACCGTTCCAGCCCGCGTTCCCGCACCATCCGCTGGGCGTCCGGGACGGCGTCGCCGACTCCGAGGAACGTGAACGCACAGTCGGTACGCCCCAGCTTGTGCACGAGGTGGGTGATCGCGTCGACCGCCAGGTCGATACTGTCCTGCGGGCCCATCATGCCGATCAAGACGCACAGGTGGCGGTGCCCCCGACGCAGCTCCGGCCGGGGCGCCCGGCGGGTCGTCTCGCACAGCCGCGGACCGTTGCCGACGACCACAACGCGGGCCGGGACTACGCCACCGCGACGTATGGCGACGTCGCGGACCGAGGCGTTGACCGCGACGACCCGGTGGGCAGTCCGGATGCTGGCGCGTTCGAAGCGGATGAGAAGCCGGTACATCAGGCCGTCGCGGCGACCGTAGCGAGCCTCAAAGGTCTCGGGGGAGAGATCCTTGAAGTCGAAGACCACCTTGCGCCGGAGCAGCTTCAGCGGCGCGGCGAGCAGGAAGTAGATGTCGGGGGTGCTGGAGACCTGGATGACGTCGAGGCCGCCGGTCAGCATGGCTCGCATGGTCAGGGCGGCGGCCATGGTCAGGGAGTAGAGGTATTCACGGATGAATCCGAGTTTGGTGGTGCCTTCGGCGGGGGCCGGGTAGTCGAAGACGCGGACGCCGGGTAGGTCGTAGTTGCCCGGATCGCGCTGGCAGATGACCGTGACGTCCACGCCGGCCTCGACCAGCGCGGTGGCGTGCTTGCGGAGCCGGTGGTCGCGGGCCAGGGAGACGTTTTCGACCATCAGTAAGACCCGTGTCGGTTTGGTCATGTGGGTAGCCGTTCCGGTTGGTGGTGGGGGTCGGGGGCTGTGTCGCCAGACAGCGACCGGAGGATGGCGAGCAGGCCGAAGAGGGCGTCGGCGGCGCCCCGGTAGGTCAGGTGCGGGTCGAAGAACATGAGGATCACGTCTGCGGCGACGGCGGCGAGGATGGCCAGGCCGATCGCGGAGAGGACGCCGGTGGCGTGCCGGGCCGCAGCGGCGGCCTTCCGCACGGCGACCACCACGAAGTAGACGTACGCGCCGAGGAGGGGGATGCCGCCGCCCCAGAGCAGCCAGGTGTAGCCACTTTCGATCCAGACGTAGCCGAACTCTTCGTGTGCGGCGGGGACCCGGGCGGAGGGGCGGACGCCGAGGAGCCAGTTGCCGTGGGCGCCGAGTTCGGGCCAGAAGTAGGTGTTGAGGTTGCGCAGCCGCACGATCCAGCTGTCGGGTAGCCCGGAGGCGCTTTGGAAGCCCATCAGCCGGGTCTGGATGACCGGCCACATCACGATCACGCCGAGGATCAGCAGGGGCACGGCGTAGCCGACCAGCCGGCCGGCGCGGGACACGATGATCAGGGTGGTCATGGCGACCAGCAGGCCGATGATGGTGGAGAATTCGCCGGCGCCGAGGGTGCCGAACAAGCAGATCAGTACCACGCCTCCGAGCAGCACCCGGTGTTTGGCGCCGCGCAGCAGTAGCCCGACGGCGAGGGCCAGATTCAGGATGGCCAGGTCGGCGACCGCGGCGGCGAGGGCCAGGGTGGAGCTGCCCCGGCCGATGGCCAGGGTGCGTTCCACCCCGAACGGGGCGTAGAGCAGGCCGAGGAGTTTGGGTACACCGAACAGGTCGAGCGCTTGCAGGATGCCGATCACGCTGACGATGCAGGCCGCGGCCATGGACAGGGCCACGCAGCGGTAGGCCTGTTTCTCGGTGCTGATGCTGAACCGGACGATGAGATAGACCGCGAAGTATTTCCACAGCACGATGGCGTATTGCAGGTCGTCGGCGCTGATCTCGCGGCGGCGGGCCAGCATCATCAGCAGCGGCACGATCGAGCTGCACACGGCCAGGGCCAGGAAAGCGCCGTCGATGGCGTTGAATCGGGCCAGCCGCACCGCCCCGGTGCGGAGCGTGACCAGCCAGCGCACGGCGAGGGCGGTGCCGACCAGCGCGGCCAGTGCCTCGTTCGGGCGCAGCACCGGCAGCAGGGTGCCGCGGTCGATGCCCGCGGTCAACGGGGTCAAGAAAATGATCAGGTACGCGGCGACCGCCGGCCGCACGAACACCCACGCGCCGAGGCCCACCGCGGCCAGCACCACGATGGCCACCGAAGGGTTGAACCCCAGGAGCGCGCCGGCCGCGGCGGCGCATGCCAGCAGCGTGAGATTGACGAGGATGCTGGGGTTGCGGCGGGGTTGCCGCGCCGTCCGGCGGCCGAGCTTGTGGCGTAGGGAATCGGTGACCCAGCTCAGCTCCGGCGCGCCCAGCCAGCTCTGGACTCCGAAGTAGACAGCGGCTCCGAGCACCGCGGCCACGCCGACGCCGAGCACGCCGCCGAGGCCGCCGTCGATGTGATCCGCGATCAGGCCGGCGACCACGTGCGCCGGCAGCGCCATCAGGGTCGCGACGCCGACAATCCGCAAGACCGGGCGGGCCAGCGATTCGGTGCCCTCTCTTCGCCCGCGCAGCAGTGCGTACACCAGATAGCCGGCACCGGCGAGCGTGCCGGCCGACATCGCGAGGCCGAGAACGGCGAGCACGGCCGGTCCCTGCATGGTAGGCGCGATGCTCGCGCCGGCCACGCAGACGCCGAGCTGGAGCACCATGGCGCGCATCGGTGTGCGGGTGTCTTCGCGGGCGTAGCAGGCGTAGGTCGCGACGAGGAACACGGTCTCGCCGAGGATGCCGGCGGCGAGGGCGGCGATCGAGGTGGCGATGAGGGTGGTGCCGGTGTCGGTGCCGAATCCGCCGTAGGCGATGGCTTGGGCTATCGGGCCGGCGATGGCCAGGTAGCCGGCGGCGGCGGGGACCGCGATGAACAGCGCAAAGACGAGCCCGCGCACGAACGTGTCGTGGAACGCCGCCCGGTCGGCGGGGGCGCGCATGCGGGACAGTCGGGGTGCCAGCGACAGCGCCACCGGGGTGGCGCCGAGCGCGATGGGCAGGAAGTAGAAGTTCAGCGCGAGTTGGAACGCGACCACGCCGCCGGCGACCCGGTTGGCGTAGATGAGCAGGATCAGCAGTTGCACCGCGGCCAGCGCGGCCTGGGCCAGCGACGGCAGCGCCCGGGCCAGGACCCGGCGTACTTCGGGGTCGCGCCACCCGGGCCGGGGCCGGAGCCGGACCCCGGCCCGGCGGGCGCCGTACCACTGCAGCGCGGCGTGCGCGCCCACAGCGGCGGTGGTGCCCAGGCCGAGCAGCAGCAGCGCGGGAGTGGGTGCGTGCTGCAGGCCGCCGATGCCGGGGTAGAGCACGGCGACCAGGGCGAGCACGATGACGGTGCCGATGTTCTCCAGGGCTGGGGCGGCGGCGGCGAGGGCGAATCGGCCGTGGGCGTTCATCGCGGCGCCGGCCGTGGCGACCAGGCCGTACAGCGGGATCTGGGGTAGCAGCATGGCCACCAGCAGGATGCCGGCCCGGGTCTGCCCGGTGGCGGCGGGTGCCGCGAGGCGCAGGGCCAGCGGTGCGGCCAGAACGGCCAGGGGGGTGGCCACGGCGGCGCCGAGGGCGATGATGCCGAGGAAGCCGCCGGCGACGCGTTCGGTGCCGGGCCGGTCGCCGGTGTCGATGTGCCGGACCAGCGTGGGGATCAGCAGCGAGGACAGCATGGCGCCGCCGAGCAGGCCGTAGAAGACCAGGTTGGGCAGCGAGTTGGTGAACTGGTAGGTGTTGGCGAACAGGGTCGCGCCCAGCACCGCGGCGATGACGATGCCGCGGGCGACGCCGCTGATCCGGCTGATCGCGGTCCACACCGCCACCGTCAACGAGTCGCCGACGGCGGCCGCCGGCGACTCGAGCAGCGGCGTTGGCTCCGGCGCCCGGTCCATCCGGGCGTCGTCGGCGCGGACTTGCGCCAGCGTCATGCCGTGCCGCGCCTCAGCTGAGCGGGCACCGTACGGGCGATGATCATGAGATCCAGCCACAGGCTCTGCCGCCGTACGTACTCGACGTCGAGCTCCAGCGCCTGCGGCATGGTGAGTCTGTTCCGCCCGCTGACCTGCCAGAGGCCGGTCAGGCCGGGCCGAGTCCGGAAGCGGGCCCGAGCCTCGTCGCTGAACAGCGCCGCTTCCCAGGCCAGGACCGGGCGCGGGCCGACCAGCGACATGTCCCCACGGAGCACGTTCACCAGCTGCGGCAACTCATCGAGGCTGGTCTTGCGCAACCACGCGCCCAGCGGCGTGATCCGGGGATCGGCGTCCAACTTGAACAGTCCGTTGGCTGCCTCGACCGGCGCGCCCTGCCCGGTCAGCATCCGGCTGACGTACTCGCGATGGATGGCGTCGCTGGCCCCGATCCGCATGGACCGGAACTTGAACATGATGAATGGCTTCTCGTCGCGCCCGAGGCGCTCCTGACGGAACACCGCTGGGCCCGGCGAGGTAAGCCGGACGGCTGCCCAGATCGCCAGTAGCAGCGGCGACAGGATCAGCAGCCCGATCGAGGCGAGGATCAGATCGAGGGAACGTTTCACGGCGCCAGTCATGGCCGGTCCCTCCCGGTGGCGGTGGTGATGGCGGCGACTCGGGTATCGATGTCGGGGAGATCGGTGACGTGACGGTGGACGGTGGCGGGGTTGCCGTAGGCGACGGCGCCGGGTGGGATGTCGCGCGTGACGACGGAGCCGGAGCCGATGAGGGCGCCGGCGCCGATGTGGACGTAGGGCAGGATGGTGACGTTGACCCCAATTTGGGCGCCGGCCCCGATATGCGGGCCGGTCATGAGTTGCGCGGAGCGCGGGTTGCCGGGGTAGAGGTCGTTGGCGATGGTGACGCCGGGGGCGAGGAAGGCGTTGTCGTCGATGCGGGTGTATTGGGCGACGTAGCAGTTTGCGTGGATTTTGACGTGGTTGCCGATGTGGCAGCCGTAGTCGATGACGGTGTTGCTCCAGATGTTGACGTGGTCGCCGAGGTGGCAGTCTTCGCGGATGATGACGCCGTGTCCGGTTTCCAGGTGGGTGCCGATGTGGCTGGCGTGGTAGATGACGGTGCCGCTGCGGAGCCGGGCGTGCCCGCCCAGCTGCAAGGGCTCATCGCGGCCGCTGACCGGGTAGCCGATGATCACTCCCGGGTCGGCGACCCAGGTCGCGGCCATGGCAGTGGCGGTGTCTTGTCCGGTCGTGGTCATCGGAGGGTTCCCTGGGTGAGTGCGTGGTCGAGGACCTCGCACACCTGGTCCAGTTGGCCGCGGGTCATGTGCGGGAACAGCGGCAGCGACAGCAGCTGGTCGGCGGCCTGTTCGCAGACGGGCAGGGACTGGGTGGCGTAGCGGCGCAGCGGCGGCTGCTGGTGGCAGGGCACCGGGTAGTGCACCCCGGTCTGGATGCCGTGTGCGGCAAGGGTGGCTTGGATGCGGTCCCGGTGCGGCACTCGGATGACCATGAGGTGGTGCACGTGGCGGGCCTCGGGAGCGATGTCGATGAGCCGTACCGCCGGTGAGCCAGCCAGGTTTTTGCGGTAGCGGTCGGCCAGCGCGATGCGGGTGTCGGTCCACTGGTCGTGGCGGTCGAGTTTGCCGGTCAGGGCGATGGCCTGCAGGGTGTCCAGCCGGCTGTTGGTTCCCACATGGCGGTGTTGGTAGTGGGCGGAGCCCTGGTCGCGGCCGTGGTTGGCCAAGGCCCGGATCCGGGCGGCCAACTCGGGGTCGTCGGTCACCACGGCGCCGGCGTCGCCGAACGCGCCCAGGTTCTTGCCGGGGTAGAAGCTGAAGCAGCCGGCCACGCCGAACGAGCCCGCCCGCCGGTCGGACCATTCCGCGCCGTGTGCCTGGGCGGCGTCCTCGATCAGCCAGATGCCGGCCTGCCGGGCGGCCGCGGCCAGCCCGTGCATGTCGGGCATGTTGCCGTACAGGTGCACCACCATCACCGCCCGGGTCCGCGCGGTTACCGCCCGGGTGAGCAGATCCGGGGTGAGCAGCAGGGTGTCCGGGTCGACGTCGGTGAACACCGGGGTGGCGCCGGCCCGGACCACCGCGGCCGCGGTCGCGATGAACGTGTTGGCCGGCACGATCACCTCGTCGCCGTCGCCGACGCCGAGGGCTTGCAAGGTCAGTTGTAACGCGTCGGTGCCGTTGGCGACCCCGACCGCGTGCCCGGTGCCGCAGTACTCGGCCCACCGGCGTTCGAACGCGGCCACCGGCGCACCGCCGATGTAGCGGCCCGCGAGCAGGGCCTCGATGAACTCGGACTCGATGGCCGGCCACACCTCACGCGCCATCGCGGCGAGGTCGGTGAACGGCACTTTGACGGCAGGCTGCATGGCATCCTCGCTGGTGTCGCAGTAGTGGGGGATCGAGCGATGACTGTCGGGTCGGGCGTCACGCGGGGACGGCCGACGCGGTCCGCGGCGCGGGCATCGGCACCAGGCCGCAGCGGTGGCCGACGGCCTCGCCGGCGACCTCGTCGAGCAGGACCGTGCGTTCCTCGGCCAGCGACAGCTGGGCCGCCTCG
>DASYTU010000205.1:0-24344 GCA_036001925.1 Actinoplanes sp. | reverse complement strand
GGTTCGGTCGGCGCGCCTCTTCAGCGCTCAGTTCGCGGGTCAGGCGGTGAACTTGATCTTGCGACGGCGGGCTAGGAAGAACAGCACGCCACCGGCGATCAGCAGGACTGCCGCCCCGCCGGCGATGCTGCCCGCGGCGGCACCGGTGACCGCCAGGCCGCCACCGCCACCGGAGTTGTCGCAGTTGTCCGGCTGCTCGTAGGGAACCGTCAAGCTGCCCTCGATGCCGTCGGCCGTGAGCGTGACGGTGAACCCGGGAGTCGCGCTGAACTTCTCCGTCTTCGACTCGCCCGGCTTGATGACGTCGGTGCGCTCCTCGCCCTTGCTGGTCTTGAAGTGCAGCGTGATGTCCTCGCCGGTCGCAGGGTTCGCGAGGCCGATCGTCATCGTGGTGCAGTCCGTCTCGAGGATCGGCGTGGGCTCATCGGAGGCCGGCGGCGACGACGGGGGCGTGGACGGGGGCGTGGACGGGGGCGTGCTCGGCGGCGTGGTCGGAGGAGTAGACGGCGGCGTCTCCGGCTTGCACGCCTCGGTGGGCTTCGCCTCGGTGCCGGTGTTGAACCCATCGATCGGCTTGTCGTCGCGCACCCAGTGGGCCCCGATTGCGAGAACAGCGCGATCCAGCTTCGCATCGGCCTCCACCGTCTGCACGGCGTGAAGCGCGCCGTCGACCGACTTCGGCAGCGTGTCGCCTTCCTCGATGCCGGTGATGGTGCTCTTGCGCGGGAGCGTCCTCACCGAGGTGATCGTGCCTTCGAGGTCGTCCTCGCTGTTGGTGATGGTCCACTTCACCGTCCAGCTGCCGTCCGCGTTGACGCAGGACGACTCCGGGAACACCTCGGGGTGGTGGGCGCTGGCGGGCGCGGCGATCGCCACAGCCCCGGCCAGACCGATGAACGCACCGGCAAGGACGGCCGTAGTGCGACGGAACGGGGACTTGAGCAGGTTCACGCGTACTCCTGTGACTGAGGATCAAGGGGTACGAAGCGAGGAAGCGGCGATCGTCGCCTCGATGGGGGCGATGATCTGCGACGACGCCTCCCCACGTCGTCGGCCGGCGGCGCGAAGCCGCCTGCAACAGCGCATGACCCTAGCCATTTCCGTGAATCTCGGAAACGTCTCAGCGCCTCTTAAGGGTGTTGATGCGCATCCGAGATCTTCGCTGTACGGAACGCAAGATCGTCGATGCCGTCGGTGTGTATACGGAGGGCAAAAGTTCACTCCGCCGTGGCTGGCCGGGGCTGGTGAAGTAGCGTCGAACCGTGCTACATGCAAAGCCGCGCGAGGCCCCATGACCAGGATCATCGCCGGTGTGCACGGCGGTCGCCGGCTGTCCGCCCCCGCGGGTGCGCAGACCCGGCCGACGTCGGATCGCGTGCGCGAGGCGTTCTTCAGCTCGCTGGAGACCATGACCGGCCTGTCCGGCGCCCGATTCATGGATCTCTACGCGGGTTCGGGTGCGGTCGGCCTCGAGGCGCTGTCGCGGGGCGCCAGCCACGCGCTCCTCGTCGAGTCGGAGCCGCGGGCCGCCCGGGTGATCCGGGACAACATCGTCGCGCTCCGGGTCGGCGCGGCGGCCAGGCTCGTCACCGGAAAGGTCGGCCAGGTCGTGTCGGCGCGGCCCGAGGGGGAGCCGTACGACGTGGTGTTCGCCGACCCGCCGTACGCGCTTACCGACGAGGAACTGACCGGCGTGCAGCGTGCGCTCGTCGACAACGGCTGGCTCGCCCCGGACGCGGTGGTGGTGATCGAGCGCGCGACCCGGACCGCGGTCCGCGGCGCCCCACTGACCTGGGTGGACGGCATCACAGCGGACCGCAGTCGGCGCTACGGCGAGACCACCCTTTGGTACGGTCGCCGATCATGATACGTGCCGTCTGTCCCGGCTCCTTCGACCCGGTCACCAACGGGCACCTCGACATCATCGGCCGGGCCGCCCGGCTCTTCGACGAGGTGATCATCGGAGTGCTGATCAACCAGCACAAGACCGGCCTGTTCACGATCGAGGAGCGCATCGACATGCTCCGCGAGGTGACCGCCCCGTACGGCAACGTACGGGTCGAGTCGTTCCGCGGCCTCCTCGTCGATTTCTGCCGGGCCCAGCACGCGGCGGTCGTCGTCAAGGGCCTGCGCGCGGTGAGCGACTTCGACTACGAGTTGCAGATGGCGCAGATGAACATCGGCCTGTCCGGCGTCGAGACCTTGTTCATGCCGACCAACCCGCTGTATTCGTTCCTCTCATCCAGCCTGGTCAAAGAGGTCGCCAAGTGGGGCGGCGACGTGTCACCGCTCGTTCCGGAAGTGGTCCAGGAGCGGCTCGCCACGCGGCTCCGCCAGACCTGAGGGCAGCCGACGCGCCGGGTACGCCCCGTCACGTGGTACGCGCAGTGACGCAGTACCGTGATCGCACCACGCAGCGTGGGTGCGAGATGACAGGAGTGAGACGCCGGTGGATCCGCTCGACCGCATCGACGAGATCATCGCACTCGTAGAGGGTGCGCGCTCCGTGCCGATGTCGCGGACCAACTTCATGTTCGACCGGGGAGAGATGATCGCCATCCTCGACGAACTCCGCGCCGAGCTGCCCGGCGAACTGCGCCGAGCCGCGGCTCTGCTGGAGGAACGCGACAAGATCATCGACGCCGGCAAGCGCGAGGCCGACCGGATCATCGGCGAGGGGGAGACCGAGCACGCCCGGCTCGTCTCGGTGAACGAGATCACCGTCTCCGCCGAGCACGAAGGCGCCCGGATCATCGCCGAGGCCCGCGCCGAGGCGCAGCGGCTGCGCGAGGAGGTCGACGACTACGTCGACACCGCGCTGGCGAACTTCGAGCAGTTCCTCACCCGAGCCCTGGCGTCGATCGAGCGCGGCCGGGACAAGATGCACGCGCTGCGGGAGATCGGCACGTTCCAGGGCGAGGAGAACGAGCGGCCGCTGCCGTTCTGAGCCGGGCCGGTTCGACGCTCGACCGGAAGCTCAGGTAACCTTTCCTGTCGGCCTGAGCACCGGCCGGAGTTCACTATGCCCAAGTATCCGCAGAATCACCTCGATCCCAGGCAGCCGTTGGTCGTCGACACGACGAAGCTTCCGCGCCAGCCTGGGGCGACGCGTGCCCTCGAGCGGGTGGTGCCGGCACCGGCGGACCTCGGCGTGGAACTGATCTCGGTGCCCGAGGGCTCCGACCTCGAGCTCGACCTGAGCTTGACGTCGGTCTCCGAGGGTGTCTACGTCAGCGGCCGGGTCCGCGGTTCGCTCACCGGCGAGTGCGGGCGCTGCCTCGACGAGATCAGCGAGTCGTTCGACGTGCCCTTCGCGGAGCTGTACGCGTACGAGGACAGCACCACGGAGGAGACGACGGACGCCGACGAGGTCGGCCGGATGCACGGCGACCTGATCGACCTCGAGCCGGCCGTACGGGACGCGGTGGTGCTGACACTGCCGCCCAACCCGGTCTGCCGGCCGGACTGCCCAGGGTTGTGCCCCGAGTGCGGGGTACATCTCGACGATCTTCCGGCTGACCACAGCCACGAGGCCGTCGACCCGCGCTGGGCCGCTTTGCGCAACCTGTCGAACAACAAGGAGTAGGTACTGTGGCCGTCCCCAAGCGCAGAATGTCGCGCAGCAACACCCGGTCGCGCCGGGCGAACTGGAAGGCGACCGCGGCCCGGACCGTGGCTTGCCCCCAGTGCAGGTCGCCGAAGCTGCCGCACACCGCCTGCTCGGTCTGTGGCACCTACAACGGCCGCCAGGTCCTCGAGGTCTGAGCTTCCGCGAGTGACGCGTCCGATCATCGGACGGGTCGCGTCTGAGCAGCGGCGATCGCCCGGTGCTCAGGCTCCTGGACACGCCGGCCGGGACGTCCCGGTCGGCGTCGTCGCGGAGCCGGGCACCGCGCGGATCGCCGTCGACCTCCTCGGCGGGGACCATGCTCCCGCCGTCGTGGTTGACGGCGCTCTGCGGGCCTGCCAGGCCGACCCGGCCCTTCAGCTCTTGCTCGTCGGCCCGATCGAAGCCGCCGGCGAGGTTCTCGCTGCGCTGAACCCCGCCGATCGGGCGAGGGTCACCACGCTCGCCGCGCCGGCGGACCGTGCCGACCTCACCGGCACGACCTCCCCCGCTGGCCAGCCGGCCGACATGCGCCGCGCGAGCCAAAGCGGTGTGACTCAAGTCGAAGCAGGCCAAGGCGGAGCGGGCCGCGCCACAGCAGGCCAAGGCGAGCCGGGCCAAGGCGGAGCAGGCCAGGGAGGGCCGGGTCGGGGCGGGCCGGGCCGGCGTCGCGTGAGCCGGGACAACGCCGGGCGGACGAGCCGGCCGGCCGAGAGCTGGGTCGAGTCGGGCGTACGTACCGCCGTCCTCGCCGTCGCCCAGGGTCTTGCCGACGCGGCCGTGTCGGCCGGCAACACCGGCGCCACCGTGACATCGGCCGCGCTCGGCCTCGGCCGCTGGCCCGGCGTACGCCGCCCCCCTCTCGCCGCCGTCCTGCCCACCGCCGCCGGCCGCGTCGTGCTGCTCGACGTGGGGTCCTCGGTCGACTCGGACGAGAACACGCTCGCGATGCATGCCGCACTCGGCGCGGCGTACGCCTCGGTCGTGCACGGCGTGGCCGAGCCGCGCGTCGGGCTGCTCACCATCGGCACCGAGCGTGGCAAGGGCGACCGGCTGCGCCGCGCCGCGGCCACCTTGTTCCCCACTCTCGCCCTGCCCGCCAACGCCCGGTACGCCGGCCTGGTCGAGGGCAACGACGTGGTACTCGGCGAGGTCGCCGATGTCGTGGTCTGCGACGGCTTCACCGGCAATGTGCTGCTCAAGGGACTGGAAACCGCGTACGCCGTGGTCGGGCCACCGGGTGCTGCCGCCGATGTGCCGCCGCGCGCCGCGATCCTGCTCGGCGTGGCCGGCACCATCGTGGTCTGCCACGGCGCCGCCGACGCCCATGACCTCGCGGCAGGCATCGCCTTCGCCGCCGACCTCCACCGCCGCGCCGTCGTGGCGGCGATAGCCGGACTGATCCCGCACGACGAGGTGGCTCATGACTGACGGAAGCGCACGGACGGGGAGCGAAGCGAGGCAACGGCATGAGTTCTGAGAAGCGCAAGAGGCCCTCCACCGCACCGCTGGAAGAGGCGTTCGGCGTGCCGATCGAACCCGGCCTGCTCGAACGAGCGCTGACCCATCGCTCGTATGCGTACGAGAACGGCGGGCTGCCCACGAACGAGCGGTTGGAGTTCCTCGGCGACTCGGTGCTCGGCGTGGTGATCACCTCGGCGCTGTTCAACAACCATCCGGACCTGCCCGAAGGTCAGCTCGCCAAGTTGCGCGCGAGCGTGGTCAACATGCACGCGCTCGCCGACGTCGCCCGTACGCTCGGCCCGGAGGGTCTGGGCCCGCACCTGCTTCTCGGCAAGGGCGAGGAGACCACCGGCGGGCGGGACAAGGCGAGCATCCTGGCGGACACGCTGGAGGCGCTGCTCGGCGCGATCTACCTGCAACACGGCCTGGACACCGCGGCGGACGTGATCCACCGGCTGTTCGACCCGCTGATGGCCGAGTCGGCCGGGCGCGGCGCGGCGCTGGACTGGAAAACGAGCCTGCAGGAGCTGACCGCGGCGCTCGGGCTGGGCGTGCCCGACTACGTCATCGACGACTCCGGTCCCGATCACGCCAAGACGTTCACCGCCTGGGTCGTGGTGGCCGGCGAGCGCTACGGCGGCTCGGACGGCCGCAGCAAGAAGCAGGCCGAGCAGCGTGCCGCCGCCGCGGCGTGGCGCACGCTGAGCGAGCGTGCCGACGCCGACACGCCGCCGCCCGCGGTGGCCGGCGGCGGTCACGTCGACCTGGCGGATGCGAACCCGTGAGCCTGGCCGCCGACGACACGGTCGACATGACAGTTCCCGCGCAGGAGACCCGCAAGCTCTGGGACGTCGCCGGTGGTTGGCGCGGCGTCGGCATCGCGGTGGGCATTCTCGCGCTGACCCGACTCGGCCAGATGATCATGCTGCTATGGCTCAGTACGGCCGCGCACGACGGCACCGGCCTGCGCAGCCGGCTGCTGGTCTGGGACGGGGGATGGTTCCTTCGGGTGGCGGTCGACGGCTACCCGCACGGCTACTCGTACGGGCCGGACGGCCATCTCGAGGGCAACGGGCTGGCGTTCTTCCCGCTCTACCCGATGCTGATCCGCGGCGTCTCGGCACTGGGCTTCGATCCCGGCAACGCCGCCATCGTGGTCGCCTGGATCGCGTCGATCGGCGCCGCGATCGCGCTACACCTGCTCGGCACGAGCCTGTACGGGCGGCGGGCCGGCTGGGCTCTGGTGGCGATCTGCTGCGCCGCGCCGGTGTCGGTGGTGCTGTCCATGGCGTACTCGGAAAGCCTGTTCCTGGCCCTGGTCGCGGGCATGCTGGTGGCCGCGCACCGCAAGGTGTGGTGGGCCGCCGGGCTGCTCGGCCTCGGCGCGGCCCTGACCCGCCCGACCGGCCTCGCGGCCGCCGCCGCGCTCGCGGTCGCCGCCGCGCTTGCGGTCCGCGACCGCCGCCGGAACGACTACTCCGGGGGTACGTGGCAACCGGTCGTCGCTTCCGCGGTCGCGCTCGCGGGGGTGCCCGCCTACCTCGGCTGGGTCGCATGGCGGGTGGGCGATCCCGACGCGTGGTTCCGGATCCAGACGGCCGGCTGGGGCACGTCGTTCGACTACGGCGCCAGCACGGCGTCGTTCCTGGGCCGCACGCTGACCGACGGCGACGGGTGGATCCCGGTGAGTGTGGCGCTGATCCTGCTGGCGGCGCTGGTCGCGGCCGGGGTCGCGCTGGCCGGCCGGCCCTGGCTACCGCTGGCCGTCTACGGCGTTCTCGCGATGGTCCTGGTGTACGGGCAGGCGGGCTTCTACCACTCCAAGCCGCGGCTGCTGCTCCCCGTACTCTTGACGCTGCTGCCCGCGGTGATCGCGGCGGCCCGCGCACGGACCCGGGTCGCGGTCCTGTCGATCACCGCCTGGGCGGCGTTCGGGTTGTGGTACGGCGCCTACCTGGTGGTCGTCTGGCCCTACACGCTCTAAGGATTTCGCTGTGCCCGAGTTGCCTGAGGTCGAGACCGTCCGGCAGGGATTGGCCGAGTGGGTGGCCGGCCGGACGATCGAGACCGTCGACGTGCACCACCCCCGCGCGATCCGCCGGCACATGCCCGGAGATGTCCACTTCGCAGCCGTCCTCGCGGGCCGGACGATCCTCGACGTGTCCCGGCGGGGCAAATACCTCTGGCTGCCGCTGGACTCGGGCGACGCGATCATCGCCCACCTCGGCATGAGCGGCCAGATGCTGATGCGGCTCGCCGACGCGCCGGAAGAGCCGCACCTGCGGGTGCGCATCAGGTTCACCGACGGTGGTCCGGAGCTGCGGTTCGTGGACCAGCGCACGTTCGGTGGCCTGTCGGTCTCCGAGGGCGGCGCCGCGCTGCCCGACGAGATCGCGCACATCGCCCGGGACCCGATGGATCCGCTCTTCGACGACGAGGCGTTCGTCGCGGCGCTCCGGCGGAAACATACGGAGGTGAAGCGGGCGCTGCTCGACCAGACGCTGATCTCGGGGGTCGGCAACATCTACGCCGACGAGGCGTTGTGGCGCGCGAAGCTGCACGGCGCCCGGGCCACCGACGCGCTCACCAAGCCCGCTGTGCGGCGCCTGCTCGGCCATGTCCGGGACGTGCTGCGCGAAGCGATCGTCGCGGGCGGGACGAGCTTCGACGCGCTCTACATCAACGTCAACGGGGAGAGCGGCTACTTCGACCGGTCGCTGAACGTGTACGGCCGGGAGGGACAGCCGTGTCCCCGCTGCGGCACGCCGATCCGGCGGGAGCAGTTCATGAACCGCTCGTCGTACAGCTGTCCGCACTGCCAGCCGCGCCCGCGCAAGCCGCTGCGCTGAACACCTACCGGACGTCAACCACGACTCCAGGATCGGCGGGAGAGGTGTGGTGCGGCGGGGGTGGCGTCCGTGGCCAGGCCGAACCCGGCGCCGCGGCGGCCCATCAGCCGGCGCGCCGCGCTCAGCAACGCCGTCGGTACGCCGTGCACGATGTGGCCGTCGCCGGGCCGTACGCCGTCGCCGGCCCAGCCCTGGTACGCCGCCCACGACCCGTCGAACGTGCAGATCCGGACGCCCAGCCGGCGATACAGCGGGTGGGTCGGTACGCCCGGGTTGAGCACGACCTGATGCAGGCCTCGCCGAACCGCGAGCCGGACGACCAGAGCGACCGGACCGACACCGCCGGAGCTGGCCGGCGCCCGATCGAGGAACAGCCCCTCCACGCCGTCCTCGCGCCAGGCGTCCACGTCGGACAGCACGTCGGCCAGCGAGCGGCTGCCCCAGTCCAGATCGATGCGGCCCAGGGCCACGTGCGGCGAGGGGCGGTCGCCGGGCTGTTCGCGGACGATCCAGGTCTCGGCGTCCGGTCGAAGCTCGGGCGACGGGTGGGCGTACGGCGGGAACAGGGTCTTCACGTCGGTCTCCGGTGATCCGCGGCGGTGTGGGCGACGGCCAGTAGGCCGACGAGGTGCGTCGCCGCGAGCGCGGCGAAGAGGGTGGCCAGCGGCGAAACATGAAACGCACTATTGGTACATTCTACCATTTTCCTACCTAGGAACGTCCGAATAGCTGACCCCACACGAGCGTCCCGTCCACGCCCCTCGTGACGCCGACGCCGATCGCCTTGAAGCCGCAGTTGACGATGTTGGCGCGGTGCCCGGCGCTGTTCATCCAGCTGTCCATCACGTCGGTGGCGTCGCGCTGCCCGCGTGCCACGTTCTCGCCGCCCGGGTCGTCGTACCCCTGAGCCTTGGCCCGATCCACGAAAGTCCGGCCGTCGTCGCTGACGTGGCTGATGTAGAGATTGCCGTGCGAGCCGAGTTCCTTGACGTGCAGGCGGATCGCCGTACGCAGCGCGGTGTTGAGCTTGACCGACCCGCAGCCGGCCTTGCCGCGCTCGACGTTGACGAGCCGGATGACCTCGTTCTCCTGGCCCTCGAGGCCGGGACCGACGACCGGCGTGGTCGTCGCCGCGGTCTGGCGCTTCTTCGGCGCGCTGGGCCGAGGTTTCGGCTTGGCCGTCCGCGTCGGGGAGGGAGACGCGGACGGCGTGAATGAAGCAGACGTGCCGGCGGGCCTGCCCGCCCTGGCGCCGGGTACCCCGCCACCGGCACCCGGCGCCAGGGCGGCGACGGCGGCCGCGGGCATCTCGGCTGGGCTGCCCGGGCCGGTGAGGCTCGCGGGGAGCAGCGCCGCGCCGGCGCCGAATCCCCCGAGCAGGGCGGCGACGGTGAGCCCCAGCGTCACCGAGGCGGGCATCGGCCGCCGGCCGCGGTGTCGCCCGTCGGAGCTCGTGGTTCGCCTTGCCCGGTCGCCGGTGGGTTCGACTGGCCCGTACACGCACTGCCTCCGCGATCCTCAAGGGATCGAGAGAATTCGACCCGGGTGACGGTATGCAGCGGCGCGACGGAGCGGCAAACGAGCTAAGAAAAAGATAAGCCCCGGTAAAGGAGGGCTTCGTGGCAAGATTCACTTGGGTGACGGGGGGTGACACGGTGCCCATGGCTTGACGGAGCGTGGGTATCGGCGGACTATGGAGGAGTCGCCAGTCGCGCCCGCTTGTGCCTGCTAGCTCCTGGGCACAGGTGATCTGCACCTAAACGTACGTTCTATGGGCGCAGGATCTTGTGCTCACGCGTGTCCGTGAGTACAGGTGTGCGGTACACGCTGGGCGCGCGTTGGCCGGCCTTTCCGGCAGCGCTTTACAAGGAGACGAAATGGCGAAGGCCCTCTACGGCCACGTAGGTGCGGCGCCCGACCGGCGCCTGCTCGACGAGGTCACCCGATTGCGTTCCAGGGTGCAGGCTATGGAGTTCGAGATCACCCGCCTTCGGGCGGAGAATGACCGTCTAGCGGCTGCTGCCGCCGAGGCGGACGACATTCTGCGGCTGACCGAGCCGGCGCTGACCTGAGCTCCGGTGATCGCCGAGAACCCGGCGGTCATCGCTTTCCACCCAAGAATGCAACCCACTAAGCGCGCCTCCACACCGTGGCGGCGCGCATCTCTTTGCCTCCGCCCCCAACTCCTCCGCGATCTTGGAGCTGTGGTTGAGGTCAAAAGCCGCTTTCCGCCCGTGAAGCCCACCACAGGTCCAAGATCGGCGCAGATCGGGGCAGCGCGGCGTGCCGGGCCGTCCGGGCCGGCTACGGGTAGCCTGCTGGTCAGCAGAGAAAGTCGACCCCCGGAGATTCGTGCACCTCAAGAGCTTGACGGTCAAGGGTTTCAAGTCCTTCGCCTCCGCTACGACGCTGCGGCTGGAGCCGGGTATCACCTGCGTGGTGGGCCCCAACGGCTCCGGCAAGTCCAACGTCGTCGACGCCATCGCCTGGGTGCTCGGTGAGCAGGGCGCCAAGGCCCTGCGCGGCGGCAAGATGGAGGACGTCATCTTCGCCGGTACGGCCGGGCGTGCCCCGCTGGGCCGCGCCGAGGTGACGCTGACCATCGACAATGGCGACGGCGCCCTGCCCATCGACTACACCGAGGTCTCGATCACCCGCCGGATGTTCCGCTCCGGCGAGAGCGAATACGAGATCAACGGCAGCTCGTGCCGCCTGCTGGACATCCAGGAGCTGCTCAGCGACTCCGGCATCGGCCGCGAGATGCACATCATCGTGGGTCAGGGCCGGCTCGACGCCATGCTGCACGCCAAGCCGGAGGATCGCCGGGCCTTCATCGAGGAGGCCGCGGGCGTTCTCAAGCACCGCAAACGCAAAGAGAAGGCGATTCGCAAGCTCGATGCGATGCAGACCAACCTCAACCGGTTGACCGACCTCACCGGCGAGCTCCGCCGCCAGCTCAAGCCGCTCGGCAGGCAGGCCGAGGTCGCCCGCCGGGCAGCCGGCATCCAGGCCGACCTGCGCGATGCCCGGCTGCGGCTGCTCGCCGACGACTTGCACACGCTACGGACCACTCTGGACAAGGAGATCGCTGACGAGTCGGCGATCCGGGACCGCCGCCAGCAGGTCGAGAACGAGAACCGCGAGGTGCAGCGCTGGCTCGCCGACCTCGAGGCCCAGCACGCCGAGGACGCACCGCTGCTCGCCGCCGCGCAGGACGCCTGGTACCAGCTCTCCACGCTGCAGGAACGCTTCCGCTCCACCGAGCAGCTCGCCAGCGAGCGGTTGCGCCACCTCGCCGCCGCGCCCGACGACGAGCGTCCGGGGCGCGACCCCGAGCAGCTCGTGGCCGAGGCCGAACGGGTACGCGAGCAGGAGGAGGAGCTGCGCGAGGCGCTCACCGAGGACCAGATGCGCCTGGCCGAGGCGGTCGAGCGCCGGCAGGAGCTGGAACAACAGCTTGCCGCGGCCGAGGGCGCGCTGCGTACCGCGGCGAAGGCGATCGCCGACCGGCGGGAAGGGCTGGCCAAGCTCACCGGCCAGGTGAACGCCGCGCGGGCTCGGACCGGAAGCGCCGCCGAGGAGATCCAGCGGCTCGCGGCCGCGCACGCCGATGCGCTCGGCCGTGCCGCGGCCGCCCAGGCCGAGGTCGACGCGGTCGCCGCCGAGTCCACTGAGGCCGACCGCGACAACGCGGACCTCGACGCCCGGCACGCCGAAGCCGTGGCCGCGCACGATCGTGCCGCGGCCGTGGTCAAGGAGCTCTCCGACGCCGAACGCGCTGCCGAAAAGGACGCCGCGAGCTGGAAGGCCCGCGAGGAGGCGCTCGGGCTCGGCCTGCGCCGCAAGGACGGCGCCGGCGCGCTCCTCGGCAGGGCCGACCAGGTGCCCGGCCTACTCGGCAGCCTCGCCTCGATGCTCACGGTCCGGCCCGGCCACGAGGCCGCGCTGGCCGCCGCGCTGGGTGCGCTCGCCGACGCGGTCGCGCTCACCGGGATCGACGAGGCCGTCGAAGCCATGCGTACGCTCAAGATCGCCGACGCCGGTCGAGCCGCGCTCGTGGTCGGCAGCCCGGCCGGGCCCGGCATGCAGGGCACGCTCGATGCCCTGCGCCCGGCGCTGCCGGACGGCGCGATCTGGGCGCCCGACGTCATCGACTGTCCCGAAACCATCCGTCCCGCATTGAACCGCGTCCTGCGTCACGTGGTGCTGGTGGCCGACCTCGGGGCCGCGGCCGCGCTCGTCGCCCACAACGGCGAGCTACGCGCGGTCACGCCCGACGGCGATGTGCTCGGCATGCACGCGGCCGCCGGCGGTTCCGGCAAGGGCACCAGCTACATCGAAGTGCAGGCCGCGGTCGACGAGGCCCGAGCCAGGCGCGATGCGGCCGAGCAGTCCATCTCCGAGCTCCGCGACCGGCTCGCCGAGGCGCGTGCCGAGGTCGCCGGGCGCAAGGAGGCCGTGAACGTCGCGGCCGCCGCCAAGCGCGCCGCCGAGGGCGAACGGAACGCTGCCGCCCGCAGGCTCGCCGAACTCGGCGCGGCCGCCCGTTCGGCCAAGGCCGAGTCGGAGCGGCTCGGCGCGTCCCGGGAGAAGGCCGAGGCCGCCCGGGACCGCGACCTGGCCGCGCTGGCCGAGCTCGAGGAACGGCTGCGGCTCGCGGAGGCCACGCCGATCGACGAGGAACCGTCCACCGAGGAGCGCGACACGCTCGCCGCGCTCGTACCGCAGGCCCGGCAGAACGAGATGGAGGTACGCCTGGCCGTGCGTACCGCCGAGGAGCGGGTGTCGTCCATCGCGGGCCGCGCCGACTCGCTGCTGCGCCAGGCCAACGCGGAGCGGCAGGCGCGGGAGCGGGCCGCCGCCCGCCGTGCCGCCCGCGCCCGCGGTGCGGAGATCGCGAAGGCCGTCTCGCTCGGCGCCGCCGGCGCGCTCGCGCGCGTCGCGGTGTCGCTGGCCGCGGCCGCCGAGGTCCGCGACGAGCTGGCCCACGCGCGCACCGCGCGGGAGGCGGAGCTGCAGGAAGTACGGGCCACCGCGAAGCGCCTCATCGCCGAGCTGGAACGGCTCACCAGCGAAGTGCATCGCGACGAGGTCGCCCGCGCCGAGCAGCGGATGCGGATCGAGCAGCTCGAGGCGAAGGCGGCCGAGGATTTCTCGCTGGACGTCGAAACGCTCATCACCGAGTACGGCCCGGACCAGTGGGTGCCCCCGACGCAGGTCGAGGTGGCCGCCGCCGAGGCGGCCGGCGACCCGGTGCCCGCTCCGGTGCCGTACCACCGGCCGACCCAGGAGAAGCGCGCCAACAAGGCGGAGCGCGACCTTGCCCTGCTGGGCAAGGTGAACCCGCTGGCGCTGGAGGAGTTCGCGGCACTGGAGGAGCGGTTCAAGTTCCTCTCCGACCAGCTCGATGACCTCAAGGCGACGCGCCGCGACCTGCTCACCGTGGTCAAGGAGGTGGACGACCGGATCCTCGAGGTTTTCACGTCGGCGTTCGAGGACACGGCCCGCGAGTTCCAGGCCGTGTTCCAGGTGCTGTTCCCCGGCGGCGAGGGCCGGCTCGTGCTCACCGACCCGGAGGACATGCTCACCACCGGCGTGGAGGTCGAGGCGCGGCCGCCCGGCAAGAAGATCAAGCGGCTGTCGCTGCTCTCCGGCGGTGAGCGCTCGCTGACGTCGGTGGCGATGCTCGTCGCGATCTTCCGCGCCCGGCCCAGCCCGTTCTACATCATGGACGAGGTCGAAGCCGCCCTCGACGATGTCAACCTGGGCCGTCTCATTGCGCTCCTACAGCAATTGCGGGAACGGAGCCAGCTGGTCATCATCACACACCAGAAGCGCACGATGGAGGTCGCCGACGCCCTCTACGGCGTCACCATGCGCGCGGGCGTCACCGAGGTGATCAGCCAACGACTCAAGCATGAACCAGAGGGCGAGAGCTGAGCATGCCCGCGGCGGAAAACCGGGCAGGTACCGGGCAGATGCGGCGCCAACCTGCCCGGGCCCTGCTCATCGATCTGGACGGGGTAATCCGTCACTGGGACCCGGCCGTGCCGGCCGCGGTCGAGCAGTCGTACGGCCTCGCCGAGGGGACGCTGCTGCGCACGGCCATGTCCTGGGATCTGCTGCGGCCGGCGGTTGCCGGCGAGCTGACCGACGCGGAGTGGATGGCCGCGGTGGCCGGCCGGCTCCCGCTGCCCGCGCCGGAGTCGGCGGCCGCCGTGGCGACATGGCAGAAGGACCGCGGTTCGGTCGATCCCGAGGCGCTCGCGTTCGTCCGAGAGGTGCGCGCCGCCGGCGTGCCGGTCGGCCTGGCCACGAACGCGACGGACGTGCTCCGTGGCGACCTGGCGGCGCTCGGGCTCGCCGGCGAGTTCGACGCCGTGTTCAGCTCGTGGGAGCTGAAGATCCATAAGCCGGCGCCCGAGTTCTTCGCCGGCGCCTGCGCCGCCCTGGGCTTCGAGCCGCACTGGGTGCTGTTCGTGGACGATGACGACCGGGCGGTGCGCGGTGCACGCGCCGCGATGATGCCGGCATTCCGGTGGACCGGGCCGACCGGGATCCCGTACCTGCTGGGCGCTCTCGGGGTGGCACGGTAGTTCCTCGCTGCCCGATGCACCCGCCGACTCTCCCGATCGGACCTGATCCGGGCGTCGTCGAGCTGCCCGCCACCGTCCACACCGGCCGATCCGCTGTCGGGTGGCCGGCAGGTCACCATCGTTACGCACCGTCCACATTCGACGACTCCCCTTTGGAGACGACGTTCCGTCGACGGTGCCCGACGACTGAGCCGGTCTCCGGTCAGTCGCCGGTCGCGCCGTCTATGCGTTCGCGGATAAGGTCGGCGTGCCCGTTGTGCCGGGCGTACTCCTCGATCATGTGCAGAAAGACCCAGCGCAGGCTCACGCGTGGTCGCCGGAGGGTGGCGAACTCATGCTCGAGCGGCAGGTCGGCGACCGCCGTGCGGACCAGATCCAGCTCGGCCAGGAACGCGGCGTAGTTGGCCTCGGCGTCCGCGTCCGCCACGTCGTCGAAGTCGCCGTCGACGTTGTCGTCGCTGCAGTAGATCAACCCGGCCTCGGCATCGCCGGCCGCCCGGGTGCGGAACCAGCTGCGCTCCACCTCGGTCATATGCCGGATGAGGCCGAGCAGCGTGAGATTCGACGGTTCGACGCTGGCGAGCTTGAGCTGCTCGGCCGTGAGGCCGGCGGCCTTCATCAGCAGCGTCTGCCGGTGCCAGTCGAGCCAGCCTTCGAGCATGGGACGCTCGGCACCGGTCATGGGTTCATTGGTACGGGTCACCGCGGGCGCGGTCCAGGACGTCATCCGGACATCCTGGACCGCGCCGCACGGCGACGCAGCCCGTTTACGCGTCCTCGATGGGAATCGCCACGACCTGATCGGCCAGAACCTGCGGCGGATATGCCTCAGGCTCCGTGGTGAAACAGAGTGCCTCATGGGCCATCGCGGCCCAGACAGCGTGTGCCCGAGACAGGTCGCCGTTCATGACTGGCACGTGCTGGGCCACATTTGGCAGTTCTGTACGTACAATACAACGACGGGCCGGACAGACCACATGACTTAGGAACGGCGTAGCTGCGCCTTCGCGACCTCGAAAAGTTGGCCGTCCTTCGTGGTCCCCTCGACCGTGACGACCGCTCGCGCACCCTCGTGCCGCAGCGTGCTCACCGCGTTCCCGAAGTACGGACCGGCCAGCCGCGACCAGCGCAGCACCGGCTTGCGTACCCCCGCCGACCTGGCCAAGCCCCGCGTCGCCGTGGCGGTCGACCGGGACCAGCTCAGCCGCATCAGCGGCCGCATCGGCGCCGGTACCTGGTTGTGAATCGGCGAGCAGGTGAGCTGGTGGATCGGCGTCACCACCTCCGGACCCATGAGCGCGCGGGCTACGTAGGAGTGGTGCACGTCGCCGGAGAGGACGCTGATCGAGGCGGGCGCCGCGTACGCACCGCCGGCGCCGACCCGGTTGCCCGGTGCTCGGGCCTCGCCCTCCCCGAGCCGGCGGAACAGCTCCCCCAGCGCGTCGAACGACCGGGTGAACGCGGCCCAATGCTCCAGGTCGACCGCCCGCCGCATCTGCTCCCCGACCGCGGCGAGACGATCGCGCGACGAGTCCGCGACGCGTTCGTTCCACGCCTCCAGGTCATGGATGGCGGGCGGCATCAGCCACGGCAGCGACGACCCCACGACGAGGTGGTCGTAGTCCCCGTGGGCCTGATCGACGAACCAACGCCATTCCTTCGCCGGCAGCATCTCGCGGCGGCCGGGCGTCAGCACCCGGTTGCAGCGGGTGTCGAGCATGACCACCCGGGTCCGGCCGACGTCGAGCGCGAAACTCCACTGGTACGGCCGGTCCGTGTTCTCCGCCGAGGCGGGCTCGTCGACCGACCGGCCGAAGTCGCGCAGCAGATCGGTGGCCTCACCGGCGGCGGTGATCTTGGCGTACAGCGGATCGGCGGCGAGCTCGTCCGGGCCGAGGTTGCCCAAGTGCTGGTAGACCCAGTAGGACGCCAGCCCGCTGGAGATCCGCTCGCGCCACCACGGCTGCTGCGACATCTCCTGCCGCCACGACGCCGAGGTGTTCCAGTCGTCGATGATCTCGTGGTCGTCGAAGATCATCGCGGTCGGCACGGTGGCGAACAGCCAGCGCACCTCCGGGTCCCGCCACGACTCCAGGTACAGCTTCGTGTATTCGTCGAACGACACCACCTGGTCGTCCGGCCTGTGGTGCCCGGGCCCGCGGTGCCGGCGCAGGAAGCGCCGGACCTTGGCGGACGTCTTGTCCGCGTACACCTGGTCGCCGAGCAGCAGGATCAGGTCCGGTCGCAGGTCGGGATTCTCCGGATCGGTCATCAGCCGCCTGGCGTAGGCGTCCAGCGCATCGGGCGGCAACCGCCGGCCGGTCGCGTGCGGGGTCGCCTCCCGGCAGGACCCGAAGATCAGGCTCACGGGCTGCTCACGGTCGTCGGTGGCCCGGGTCCGGATCACCGACCTCGGGTACGGCGAGCCGGCCGGCGGCCACACCGGGCGGTCGTCCAGCAACACCCGGTACGGGCTGGCCGCGTCCGGGGTCAGTCCCTCGACCACCACGATCGCGTAGTGATGCCCGTACGCGGAAAACGTGTGCGCGGCGCCGGCGCCACCGCCGTCTGCCTCGACCCGCACGACGGCCGGATCGGTCGTCTCCACCCAGATCGTGGCCCGATCGCCGACGACCCGCCGCAGCACCGGCCCGATCAGCAGGTGCGCGGTCACCGGGCGGCCGGGCGGGGTTGGGGCATGGACGAACCTCCGTGCGGGGACGGCCTCCATCGTCCTCATCCGGCCGGGATTCCGCCAGCGTGCGTCCGGGCAAGATCCGTCGAACGTTCCGGGTGGCAGGCGGGCGGCGCCGCGGTCCGGCGGCGCATCTGTCAGGATTTCGGGATGGAATACCTTGTCGCCGCTCTGATCTTGCTGGTCGTGCTCGTGGTCGCGGGCGTGGGCCTGGTCGTGCCGAGAATGCGCCGGCGCGCCGTCCCGCCGGCCGGCGACGCCGCGACCACGACGCTCGAGCGACCTCCCGCAGAGGAAGGGCTGGCGGCGCCCGCCGAGGAAGCGCCGGAGCTGCCCCCGCTTCCCGAGGAGCTCCCGCCGCTCATCGAGCGGCCGGAGCCCACCGCGGGCCGCCTCGTCCGGTTGCGCGCCCGGCTCAGCCGCTCGCAGAACGTGTTCGGCCGCGGCCTGCTCAGCGTGCTCTCCCGCGACCACTTGGACGACGAGGCGTGGGAGGAGATCGAGGACAGCCTGATCACGGCGGACGTGGGCGTCGAGGCCACCCGGGTGTTGGTGGAGCGGCTCCGCGAGCGGGTACGGGTGCTCGGCACCCGCACCACGGCCGGCGTCCGCGAGCAGCTGGCCGAGGAGCTGGTCGCGGCGCTGGAGCCCGATCTCGACCGCAGCCTGCACACGGCGCCGCACGACGGCCGCCCCGCGGTCGTGCTGGTCGTGGGCGTGAACGGCTCCGGCAAGACGACCACCTGCGGCAAGATCGCCCGGGTGCTGGTGGCCGACGGCCGTACGGTGCTGCTGGGCGCGGCCGACACGTTCCGGGCCGCGGCCAGCGAGCAGCTCGCCACCTGGGGTGAGCGGGTCGGCGCCGAGACGGTCCGGGGACCCGAGGGCAGCGACCCGGCGAGCGTGGCATTCGAGGCGGTGAAGCGCGGGATCGACACCGGCGTCGACACCGTCCTGATCGACACGGCCGGCCGGCTGCAGAACAAGGTCGGCCTCATGGACGAGCTCGGCAAGGTCAAGCGGGTGGTGGAGAAGCACGGGCCGGTCGACGAGACGCTGCTGGTCCTGGACGCGACCACCGGCCAGAACGGCCTTGAACAGGCACGCGTGTTCACCGAGGTGGTGGATGTCACCGGCGTGGTGCTGACGAAGCTCGACGGAACGGCGAAGGGCGGCATCGTCATCGCTGTGCAGCGCAAACTCGGCATCCCGGTCAAGCTGGTCGGTCTCGGCGAGGGCAAGGACGATCTCGCGCCGTTCGAGCCGACCGCGTTCGTCGAGGCCTTGCTTGGTCCCGACGCGTAGGCTCGGTTGGGCCAGCCCGCACCGCGGGGCCACGTCAACGGGAGGTCCTGGGTGACGCAGGAACCCCTGCGCGAGATCCCGCTGCACGGCGGCAACGTCAGTACGGTCTCGCGCCTGGGCGACACGGTGCGGCGCAACACCGGCCCCTGGACACCCGCCGTGCATGCCCTGCTCAACCACCTGCAGCGGGTCGGCTTCACCGGCTCGCCGCACGTGCTGGGCGTGGACGAGCGCGGCCGCGAGGTGCTGTCTTACCTGGACGGCGAGTGCGGGGAGTATCCGCTCGCGCCGCACTGGGTGACCGAGGAGGCTCTGGTCACGGTCGCGACCATGCTGCGGATGTTCCACGACGCCCAGTACGGTTTCCGTCCGCCGCCGGGCTCGGTGTGGCGTGCGTTCGGGCCGCCGCCGCCGGACGCCGAAGTGATCTGCCATCACGACGCGGCGCCGCACAACGTGGTCTGGCGACCCGACGGCACGCTCGCGCTGATCGACTTCGACCTCGCGTCGCCGGGCGCGCGCATCTACGACGTCGCGTACGCGGCCTGGACCTGGGTGCCGCTGTTCAGTGACCGCGACTCGTACACGCTGGGGTGGAAGCGGCCGAACCGGCCGCGCCGGCTGCGGCTCTTCGCCGACGCGTACGGGCTGATCCCGCGCGACCGGCACCGGCTCGTACGGACGATCCGCAAGCGGATCGTGGACCACGTCGAGGGCATCCGGCGGATGGCCGGGGCCGGCGATCCGGCGTTCGTCCGGATCGTGCACAAGGGGCACCTGCGGCGTCCGATGCGCGATCTCAGGCTGCTCGATTACGAGCGCCACACCCTGGAGTACGCGCTCCGGTGATCTGATCCGTCGGGCGCATTGTCCCAGTTCCCGCCGTTTCGGCGAGACGGCTGTGAGGGTTTCTTCACACGTCAGAAACAACCTGTCACGCGCTGGAAATCGCGCGTAGACCGTGCGTGAAACAGCCGGACGGAAGGCTTCCGCGGAACCGGCCGACAGGCGACGCTGCCCGGTGGGCCGACCCCCCGCATCTCCCGGTTCCCCGCCGCGGGTATGCGCAGCAGGACACATACCGAGAGGAGGCAGCGTGGAGATCAACACTGGCAATACCGCCTGGTTGCTCGTGTCGTCTGCGCTCGTTTTGCTCATGACTCCGGGTCTGGCGCTGTTCTACGGCGGCCTCAACCGGTCCAAGGGCACGCTGAACATGATGATGATGAGCTTCTCGTGTATCGGGCTCATCTCCGTACTGTGGGCCCTGTACGGGTTCACCTTGGCGTTCGGGACGAACAGCAGTTCCGGCATCAACAACTTCATCGGCAGCTTCACCCAGTACTTCGGTACGGGCACCAGCTGGATCGGTGAGGAGTGGATGGTCGCGGGTGCCGGAACCGGCATCCCGTCGTACGTGTTCATGGTGTTCCAGATGATGTTCGCCATCATCACCGTGGCACTGATCAGCGGCGCTCTCTCCGATCGCCTCAAGTTCGGCGGCTGGGTGCTCTTTGCGCTCGGGTGGTTCACCCTGGTCTACGTCCCGGTCGCCCACATGATCTGGGGCGGCGGCCTGATCGGCGCGAAGATCGGCGCGCTCGACTTCGCCGGTGGTACCGCGGTGCACATCAACGCGGGCGCCGCGGCGCTGGGCGCGACACTCGTGCTCGGCAAGCGCATCGGCTGGCCGCGGGAGAACATGCGGCCGCACAACGTGCCGTTCGTCGCGCTCGGTGCCGGCCTGCTGTGGTTCGGCTGGTTCGGCTTCAACGCCGGCTCCGAGTTGACCGTCGACAGCGTCACCGCGTTCGCGTTCGTCAACACCCAGCTCGCCACGGCGGCCGCGCTCATGGGTTGGTGCATCGTGGAGTGGATCCGCGACGGGAAGCCGACCATGGTCGGGGCCTCGTCCGGCGCGGTCGCCGGCTTGGTCGCCATCACCCCGGCGTGTGGTTTCATCGCCCCGCTCCCGGCGATCCTGCTCGGCCTCATCGCCGGCGCGCTCTGCGCCCTGGCGGTCAGCCTGAAGTACCGCTTCGGCTACGACGATTCGCTCGACGTGGTCGGTGTGCACTTCGTCGGTGGCTGGATCGGCTCGCTGTTCATCGGCTTCTTCGCCACCACGCAGGTCAACGCGGTGGCGGCGCGCGAGAGCGTCTTCTACGGCGGGGGCGTCGACCAGCTGTGGCGGCAGGCGCTCGGCAGCGGCATCGTCTCGGTCTACTCGTTCGGGATCGCGGCGATCCTCGCGATCATCCTCAAGTCCGTGAAGATCCTGCGGGTCAGCGAGGACGCGGAGGTCGGCGGCATCGACATCGCGGATCACGGCGAGACCGCGTACGACCTCACGCCCTCCGGGGGTGCCGGCGGTGGCAGCGCGTTCGCCATGGCCGGGCTCACCCCGTCCGGCACCGAGGGGTCGGCTCCCGTCGGTGAAAAGGTCGCCGGTTAACTTCTCTGATGGCTCCGATGGAGGGACTGAGCATGAAGCTGGTGACCGCAGTCATCAAGCCCTACCAGCTCGACGCGGTGAAGGAGGCCCTGCACGCCCTGGGCGTTGCCGGCCTGACCGTGAGCGAGGTACAGGGCTACGGACGGCAGAAGGGCCACACCGAGGTGTACCGGGGTGCCGAGTACACCGTCGAGTTCCTGCCCAAGATCAAGATTGAGGTGCTGACCGACGAGATCGACGTCGAGAAGGTCGTGGACGCCGTGGTGACCTCGGCGCGCACCGGCAAGATCGGCGACGGGAAGGTCTGGGTTACGCCCGTGGAGGACGTTATCCGGGTTCGTACCGGTGAGCGCGGCCTCGACGCGCTGTAATAACTGGATGTCCCACTACGTGGTCAGTGAGCCGTCGGCACCGCCGGCGCGGCCGTCCGGCGGCTCACTGGACACGGTTCGCTCACACATCGGCGCCGCCGCCCGCCTCGAACGGGCGGCGGCGCTCGACGCGTGGTTGGCCTCCCTGTTTCCGTCGCACCTGCCAGGCGTGAGCCTGATGGCGGTGGGCGGGCTCGGCCGCCGGGACTGCGCGCCGTACAGCGACCTGGACCTGGTGCTGTTGCACAACGGCACGGCCGGCATCGACCGGATCGCGTCCGGGCTCTGGTACCCGATCTGGGACGCCAAGCTGGGCCTCGACCACTCGGTGCGCACGCTGCCCGAGGCGCTCTCGGTCGCCCACGACGACGTGAAGGTGTCGATGGGCCTGCTCGATGCCCGGCACATCGCCGGCGACGCGGTGCTCTCCGGCGAGCTCATCGCCGCGGCGGCCGACCAGTGGCGACGCACCGCCGTACGCCTCATGCCGCAGCTCAGGGAGCTGACCACGGCGCGCTGGGCCGCCCATGGCGAGCTCGCGTTCCTGCTCGAGGGCGACCTCAAGGAGGCGGCCGGCGGCCTGCGCGACGTCACCCTCCTGCAGGGCATCGGGCGGGCGGGCGTCGCCGACACCATGCGTCCCGCGGTCCGGGCGGCGAACCTGCGGCTGCTCGACACGCGGGACGCGCTGCACCTGGCGGTCGGACGCCGCGTCGACCGGCTCGTCGCCCAGGAGCGGGACGCCGTGGCCGAGCTGCTCGACCTGGATGACGGCGACGCGCTGCTGCGGCGGGTCGCGGGCGATGCCCGTACCGTCGCACATGCTCTTGACGACGCCTGGCGCGCGGCCGACCGCCTCCGCACCGGCCGCCGCCGGGGGATCCCACCCGGCGCGCCGGTCCGGCGGCCGATCGCCCGCGACGTGGTCGAGCAGGACGGCGAGCTCGTGCTTGCCCGGACCGCGATCGGCCCGGTCCCGGATCCCAGCCTGTCGCTGCGGGTGGCGGCCGCGGCCGCCACCGTGCGGCTGCCCATCGCGCGGGCCACCTGCGAGTGGCTCGCGGCGGTCTCCCCGCCGCTGCCGACGCCCTGGCCGCCGGCCGCCCGCGCCGCGCTGGTCTCGCTGCTCGGCTCCGGCGCCGGCCTGCTGCCCACGTGGGAGGCGTGCGACCGGTACGGCCTCATCGACGCCTGGCTGCCGGAGTGGGCCCGGATGCGTAGCCTGCCGCAGTACCACCCGGCGCACCGGTTCACGCTGGACCGGCACCTCGTGCAGGCCGCGTACGAGGCGTCGGCGTACGCCCGCGAGGTGGACCGGCCCGACCTGTTGCTGCTCGGTGCGTTCCTGCACGATGTCGGCAAGGGCCTGCCCGGCGACCACAGCCTCGTCGGCGCGCCGATCGCGGCCTGGATTGCCACCCGGATCGGCCTGCCGCCGGCCGACGTCGCGACGATCGAGAAGCTCGTCCGGCTGCACCTGCTCCTGCCGGATGTGGCCACCCGGCGCGACCTCAGCGACCCGGTCACCATCTCGACGGTCGCCGAGGCGGTCGGCGACACGGCGACGCTGGATCTGCTGCACGCGCTGGCCCGGGCGGACTCCCACGCAACCGGCCCGGCCGCCTGGTCGGACTGGAAGGGGCGGTTGATGGCCGAGCTGGTCCGGCGGGTACACACCGCGCTGGACACCGGCGCGCTGCCGGCCCCGCCGGAGCCGGACCCTGAGCTGCTCGACGGTAATCTGCCCGCGGTCCACCTGGACGGGGAACGGGTGGCGGTGGCCGCGGCCGACCGCCGCGGCCTGCTCGCGGCGGTGGCCGCGTGCCTGGCCATGCATCGGCTCGACGTGGTGGCGTGCGACGCCTCCGCGGTGAAGGGCCGGGCGATCGTCGAGTTCCTGACCCAGCCCCGGTACGGCTCGCCGGCCGACCCGGTGGCGCTCGCCGCCGACCTGCGTCGGGTGGCCGCCGGCGACGTCTCGGTGACACAGCGGTTGCGGGCCCGGGCGATGAGCGCGCGTGGCCACGCCGCGTCGCCGCGGGTGGTCTGGCACCGCGAGGCCGCCACCGACGCGGCCGTGTTGGAGCTGCGCGCGGCCGACTCCGCCGGGCTGCTGTATCGGGTGGCGACGGCGCTGGACGAGGCCGGCGCCGAGGTTCGCGCCGCCCGTATCTCGACGCTGGGCGGCGACGTGGTCGACGCGTTCTACCTGGTCGGCGCGTGGGCCGATGCGGCGGACCGGGATCGCGTGGAAGCGGCAGTGCTGGCGGCCGTCTAGAGGTGCCTCGTTTCTCCCGCTCCCGACCCTTACGGGTCGGGTCAGGGATGCGGCGGATGGACGTTCCTTGCGTACGAGGCGCATCGTGGAGGTCGGGCCGGTTGGCGGCCACGAGGTGGGAGGCCGAGATGGGCAAGGCGGTGGCGTGGGCGCTGGCGATGGTCGCGGGCGTGATCGTGGTGGGGTGGGTCGCGGTGGCGCTGTTGCATGCGCTGCTCGGCGGCCTGTCGTACCTGATCGTGGGCGCGGTCGTGATCGGCGGCGGCGTCTGGCTGTACGGCAGGGCGAAGCGCTCGCTGGCTCCGGGCACGCGAACTCAGCGACGCATCGAGGCGGCGACAAAGACGTACCGTATGCGCAACCGGTGAAGATTCGCGCCAACCGGAGGCTGTCCCGCGAGCGCCGCCGGTGAGATGCCGCACCAAGCGGAGGGAGCCGGGCGAACGCCGCCGGTGAGATGCCGCACCAAGCGGAGGGAGCCGCCGAGCGGAGCGAGGCCAGCCAGCTCAGCGACCGGAGCGACTGCGGCATCTCAGCGGTTATGAGGCGCGAGCCGCCGAGCGGAGCGAGGCCAGCCAGCTCTGCGAGTGCCGCCGGTGAGATGGCGCACCAAGCGGAGGGAGCGCAGCGACTGTAGCGACTGCGTTATCTCATCGGGTCTAAGGCGCGAGCCGCCGAGCGGAGCGAGGCCAGCCAGCTCTGCGAGTGCCGCCGGTGAGATGGC
>DASYTU010000204.1:0-23056 GCA_036001925.1 Actinoplanes sp. | reverse complement strand
TCCTCGCGCGTCCGCACGTAGGTGTCGACCGTGAACAGCGCGGCGCGATCGACGAAGGAAGAGAACTCGATGTAATCACGCAGCGTCGTGGCATCGCACCCGTCCAGGATCTTCAGCAGCGCTGCCTTCAGCGCGAAGACGCTGACGGCCGTCTCGGTGACGGTGAAGCCCTGACGCGCCCGGTTGCTGGACAGCTCGCTGAGGTGGGCGCGCAGTTCGGCAGCGCCGTCGCCGTCGAGGTCCCGGACGCCGGCGCTCAGTGCCGCCTGAAATCCGCGCTGCAGCTCGAGGGTCTGCCGCTGCAACTCGCCGTGGCTGAGCCGGCCCCGCAGCGTGCCCGCGATCTCGTCGGTCCAGGCCGCGACGAGCGCCTCCTCATGCACCTTGAGTAGGTCGGCGAAGCGAGCCACCTCGTCCGAACTGAGCGTCACGGTTGCCTCCCCCAGATGTACTGCCCGAGTGACGGCCGGACTTTACCATCGGACGGTCCGTTACTTGCTATAAGCCAACTAACGGTTTGGGCTCCCTGTTCTGCGCGCCCCCGGGCTCGTGGAGTACCGTTCTGCAGATAACTGGAGGTCCTGAATGTCCCTGACGGTACGAACGGAACAGCGCGGCGACATGGTCGTAGTGTCGGTGGCGGGCGAGCTCGACATGGCCACTGCGCCTCAGCTCCAGGACCAGATCAGCGACTTGCTAGAGAAGGGTCGCAGCCGTCTGGTGTTCGACCTGGCAGAGGTCTCGTTCTGCGACTCCACCGGTCTGTCGGTCTTCGTGCGGGCGAAGAACAGCACCGACGACGCCGGGGGCGTGGTCCGGCTGGCCGCTCCGCAGCGCGGCGTGCTGCGCATTCTCGAGGTCAGCGGCCTGGTGGAGGTGCTGCATACGTACCCGACCGTGGACGACGCCGTGACCGCGCAGGAGCCGGCGCTCGATTGAGAGCGACCCTTCGCGAGATGATCAGTTCAGCGTAGTTTGTCGATGACCGGTCGCGGGCAACTGCTCGGTCGACCCCTCTCGGCCAACACGCAGGAGTGCTCATGCTCAAGGGCTTCAAAGACTTCATCATGCGTGGCAACGTCGTCGACCTCGCCGTCGGCATCGTCATCGGCGCGGCGTTCACCGCGGTCGTCACGGCGTTCACCAGCGCGTTCCTCAAGCCGATCATCCAGCTGGTCTCCGGTGGTGAGGGCGTCACCGCCGGCGCCTTCCGGGTACGTGGCGTCCCGTTCGACTGGGCGAGCTTCATCAACGCGTGCATCACGTTCCTCATCACGGCCGCCGCGCTCTACTTCCTGGTCGTCCTCCCGCTGAACAGGCTCGCCGAGCGGCGTGCCCGCGGCGAGGAGCCGCCGCCGGCGGCACCCAGCGAGGAAGTGAAGCTACTGACCGAGATCCGGGACGCGTTGGTCACCGGCCGCGCCGCACCCGGCGCGGTCAATGACGCCGTCGTCCGCAACCAGCAGCAGCAGGCTCCGCGACAGTACTGAGGTCACTGGCGTCCGGTCTTCACCAATCCGCAAAAGATCGCCCACCCGGCGCTGTTCGAACGTATGTTCGATACAGTGCCGGGATGGAACAGCGTAAGCACTGGTGGAACGGCAGATGGGGACGCGTCGCGCGCAAGGACGTATACCTGCGTACGAGCGGTAACCAGTGGTACGTCGAGCAGCGCGCCGGCGGTGCCGACGGCGTATCGCACTTCTTCGAGTACGACAGCGAGGAGGCGGCGCTGGACACCGTGCGCGCGTTGCTCGTCGGGCCCGACGAGTGGCGCGAGCTGTCCGTCCGGCCGCCGGAGCGGTGAGGTCCTACGCCGCTTTCCGCTGGTCGTTGTGCCGGGCGGTGAGCGATCCGCGGCCGCGCGGCACGAGCCGTAGCGGCGGCGCGGGCGGCGTGACTTCGGATTCGCCGTCGTCCTCGAACCGGGCTCGCCAGCCCGAGCCGCCCGCCGCCCTCGCGCCAGGCGGCCGGACGGGGTTGGCGGTCACCCGCGACAGCGCCACGACCAGCAGGTATCCGAGGATCACGAAACCGTGGCTGACCAGCCGGGTGCCGTCGACACGGTCGGCCGTCAGGTCGTTGACGGAAAGCACCAGCAGCATGCCCACGAACGCGCTGAGCATGGGCACGAGGCCGGTCGGGCGGTTGCGGCGCAACGCGATGAAGAGGTATCCGGCGCCGACCGCCACGTTCCAAGCGGCGGACTCGTGCCAGAGGTGACCGGGAGTGGCATCGACGGCGCCGTGCACGTGATCGCCGGTCGCGCCGCCGCCGACCTGTGCCAGGCCGAGGATGAGCTGCACGGCACCGACCGCGCCGAGTGCCACGAACAGCGCGGTGGCGACCTGAGCCCTGGTCGGACGCCACTGCCGCCGCTCGGGCCGCTCGGGCAGCGCGGCCAGGATCGTCTGGCTCAGGTCCGGCGGCGGGGCGGCCACCCTCGTACGCGTCAGCCGATTGACCGTCGCCGCCCGGTCCAGCCACTCCCGGCAGCCGGCGCAGCCGGCCAGGTGTTCTTCGACTCCGGGCCGGTCGGCCGGGTCGTCCTCGCCGTCCATCTGCGCAGACAGCATCTCGCGCCACCGCTCACACGCCATACCCGGTAGTCGCCCGGCGGGCGAACTTAGTTCCCGGCGTGTCGGATCAGCGGAGGTCGGGAGGTTGCACCGTGGGCCGCAGCGGCTGATCGCCGGTGCCGCCCATGAGCCGCTTGCGTTCCCGGAACGCGCGCAGGTTAGCGGTGTTGCCACAGGTGCTCACGTCGTGCCAGACGCCGCTGTTGTTGCGGGACGTGTCGAAGAACGCGGCCCGGCAGTCGACGTTGTGGCAGAGCTTGAGCCGCGGCCACAGGCCGGCCTGCTGCGCCAGCAGGGCCTCGGCCCACAGTGCGGAGGCCAACCACCGGGTGCCACGGCCGGTAGGCACGATCCGGACCCAGCCGTCCGAGTCGGGCACCAGGCTGACCGGGACGTCCGCCGGCGGCAACGTACCGTCCGGCTCCTGGTGGCGGCCGCCGGCGAGCACGACGTTCTCGAACGTGGTCCGGAGCCGGCGCAGCGAGCGCATGTCGGTGGAGGTGAGCAGCAGGACCGGTGCCGGAAGGCCGGACGTGCGAGACCAGGTGGTGAGCGCTTCGCTCAGCCACCGCTGGGCGTCGTCGGGCAGCGCCAGGAGGTCCGGGCCGTACGACATCGTCGCCCGGGTGTTGAGCAGATCCTGGACGAGCGCAAGGCCGGCCGGCGCCTCGCGAACGCCGTGCCTCGCACTGGCCCTCCATGACATAGCCAAAGCGTACTTGACTCTTTTTCATCGCGGTCCGGAGCCGTCACCCGACCGGTCTAGATGCAAAATCCTCCACGCAGTGCAGTTGATCCGCGACTGCTGGCGATTCACGGCTTAATTTAATACTAAGCGTATTCACCTTGTGGACCGGGCATCGATGTCCGAAGATGCTTGCCAAAGCGGCGCGCGCGCTTCCCCCACCGCCCGGAACCCAAGGATGCCCCGTGCCCCGAAAGCGCCTGACAAGCACATTGGCCACCATTCTCGGCGTGGCCACCGTCGCCGCCGTCGGCCTCGCCATGAGGCCCGCCAGCAGCGCCGTCATCCCGCAGGCCGCCACGCCGTTCAAGGTGCTGGCCTTCTACGACGTCGACAGCGGCGACGCGGCCCACAACGACTACGTCCTCGAAGCCCGGGACTGGTTCCCCAGGACCGGCGCCCAGTACGGCTTCACCTGGGAGGGGACGACCGACTGGGGTCGCCTGGCAGGTGACCTCTCCCAGTACAAGGTCGTCATGTTCCTGGACGACGCTCCACACTCGACTGACCAGCAGGCCGGCTTCCAGCGTTACATCCAGAACGGCGGCGCCTGGCTCGGCTTCCACGTCAGCGCGTTCACCACCAACGCGAACGAGTGGAGCTGGTACTACAACACGTTCCTCGGCTCCGGCAACTTCCAGACCAACACCTGGGGACCGACCGCCGAGACGCTCAAGATCGAGGATCGCGACCACCCGTCCACCGCCGGCCTTCCCGCGACGATCCGGTCCTCGGTCAGCGAGTGGTACTCGTGGAGCCGGGACCTGCGGCAGAACCCGAGCATCGACATCCTGGCGTCGATCGACGCGTCCAGCTTCCCGGTCGGTACCGACCCCAACCAGCAGTGGCGGAGCGGGTTCTACCCGATCATGTGGACGAACAAGAATTACAAGATGCTGTACGCCAACTTCGGCCACAATGGCATGAACTACAGCACCAACACTCGCACATCGTCCACATTTGACAGTGCCCAACAGAACCAGTGGCTGGTCAACGGCATCCTGTGGCTGGGCGGAGCCGGCGGCACCACGCCGCCCACCACCGGGCCGATCTCACCCACCGCCTGGTACGCGGTCGTCAACAAGATCAGCGGCAAGTGCGTCGACGCTCGCGCCGCCGGCACCACGAACGGCACCGCGATCCAGCAGTACACCTGCAACGGCACGAACGCCCAGCAGTACCAGTTCGTACCGACCAGCGGTGGCTTCGTACGGATCAACAACCACGGCAACAGCAGCCAGGTGCTCGACGTGACCGATGTGTCGACGGCCGACAACGCCCGGATCCAGACGTGGTCGTACGTGGGTGGCAACAACCAGCAGTGGCAACCGGTGTCCGAGGGCGGCGGGTATTACCGCTTCGTCAACCGCAACAGCGGCAAGTGCCTCGATACCCCGGGCGCGTCCCTGGCCGACAGTGTCCAGCTCGTCCAGTACACCTGCAACGGTACGGGCGCGCAGTCGTTCCGCCTCCAATCGCTGCTCAACTAGTCGCGGTCGGGCTGGAACTCGTCGCGCGGGCGCGCAGCAGCAGACCGAGTGCCAGCGCGGTGCGCTGCTCGGCGCCGTTCGCATCGTCCAACATCGCCAGCGCGCGGCCGGTCTCGGCGGCGACCTCGGGATCGACCGGCGCCCGCTCGACCATCGCCAGGAACAGCAGGCCGAGGTCGTGACCGTGGGCGAGTGTACGGCGGATCGCCTCCGTCGAGGCGCCCGCGGTCACCGACTCGGCCAGCGCCACCACGTCATGGTCGACGTGGTGGCGCAGCGCGGCCAGGTAGAGGCCACGCTTGCTGCCGAACGTCTTGTAGAGACTGCCGCGATGCACGCCAAGATGATTGACCAGGTCGTCGACGGACGTGCCGTCGTAACTGCGCCGCGCGAACAACTCCACCGCCGCCCTGATCACTTGCTGCTCGTCGAACCCCCGCGGCCTGCCCATGCCTAGACACTAGAACGCCGCCCTCGACGGCACCGGGTAGCGTGTGGGCGTGCGGAAGATCTTCACGTTCGTGGCGGCCGCCGGGGTCGCGCTGACGCTGGTCGCTGGCTGCGGTTCGAGCGGCCCGGACACGGCGGCGCCGGCTCCGTCCGTACCGTCGCCGTCGGCCGCGCCCACGACGCCGGCCGCGCCGTCGTCCCCGGTCGAACCGACGTCCTCCGCCGAACCGACGCCGTCCCCGCCGGCCTCACCGTCGCCGACCCCGACGGCGCCGGACAAGCTCCGGACCGGCGACAAGGGCGAGGCGGTCCTGGCGCTGCAGCGGCGCCTGAGCGACCTCGGGTACTGGAACGGCAAGGCCGACGGCACGTTCGGCCCGCTCACCCAGCAGGCCGTGTTCACGTTGCAGAAGGCCGCCGGCCTGGACCGCGACGGCGTCGTCGGCCCCAAGACCCAGAAAGCTCTGGACCAGGGGGTACGCCCGAAGGCCAAGAGCACCAAGGGCCACGTCGTCGAGATCGACCTGAAGCGGCAGGTGCTGATGTTCGTGGACGACGGCAAGGTCAGCCAGATCTTCAACACGTCGACCGGGTCGAACGAACACTACGAATACAAGGGCAACACGTACCTGGCCGACACCCCGACCGGGCATTTCACCGTGAGCCGGCAGATCGACGGCTGGCGCGACGGCCCGCTCGGCCCACTGTGGCGGCCGAAGTATTTCAACGGCGGCATCGCCGTGCACGGGGCCTACAGCGTGCCCCCATGGCCCGCCTCGCACGGCTGCGCGCGGGTGACGATCTCGGCCATGAACTGGATCTGGAGCAACGACATGCTACCGAAGAAGACGAAGGTCTGGGTCTACTGACTATCCGTCGATCCGGGTGATGTTGCGGATCTTGTTCGATGCGTCCAGCGCCGCCACCTTGTACGCCTCGGACAGCGTCGGGTAGTTGAACACCGCGTCAACCAGGTAGTCGACCGTGCCGCCGCAGCCCATCACCGCCTGTCCGATGTGGATGATGTCGGTGGCGGCCGTGCCGAAGACGTGCACGCCGAGCAGCTTGCCCGAATCTGGCGAGACAAGCAGCTTGAGCATGCCGTACGAGTCGCCGACGATCTGGCCCCGAGCCAGCTCGCGGTACCGAGCGATGCCCACCTCGAACGGCGTCGAACTGTCGGTCAGCGCGTCCTCCGTCGCTCCGACGAAGCTGATCTCCGGGATCGTGTAGATGCCGATCGGCTGCAGCTCGTGCATCTCCCGCACCGGTTCACCGCAGGCGTGCTGGGCGGCGAGCCGGCCCTGCTCCATCGACGTCGACGCGAGCGCCGGGAAGCCGATGACGTCGCCGACCGCATAGATGTTGTCGACCTTGGTCCGGTAGTTCGGGTCGACCTCGATCCGGCCGCGCCGGTCGGCCTCCAGCCCGGCGGCCTCGAGCCCGAGGTCGTCGGTCTGCCCTTGACGGCCCGCCGAGTACATGACGGTGTCGGCCACGATCTTCTTGCCGCTCTTGAGGATGCACAGCGCGGCGGTCTGGTGGCGCTCGACGGCGGCGACCTCCTCGCCGAACCGGAACGTCACGGACAGGTCTCGCAGGTGGTACTTGAGCGACTCGACGATCTCGTCGTCGCAGAAGTCCAGCATCTTGTCGCGGCGTTCGACCACGGTGACCTTGGTGCCGAGCGCGGCGAACAGGGAGGCGTACTCCATGCCGATCACCCCGGCGCCGACCACCACCATCGACCGCGGCACGGCCTGCAGGTTGATCACACCGTCGGAGTCGACGATCGTACGATCGTCGAAGTCGACGCTGTCCGGCCGCGCGGGCCGCGTACCGGCCGCAATGATGATCTTGTCGGAGCTGACCTTGGTCTCTCGCCCGTCACCGCCGTCGACCCAGATCGCATGGGCGTCGGCGAACCGCCCTCTCCCGGAGATCATCGCGACGTGGTTGCGTGCGAGCTGGTTACGGATGACGTCCGTCTGCCGCGTGATGACATGCTGCGTGCGGGCCGCAAGATCACTTACCGTGATCTCTTCCTTGACCCGATAGCTGCTGCCGTAGAGGTCGCGCTGGCTGAGACCGGTCAGGTAGAGAACGGCCTCACGGAGCGTCTTGGAGGGAACGGTGCCGGTGTTGATGCACACCCCACCGATCATGTCGCGGCGGTCGACGATACCGACGCGGCGGCCGAGCTTGGACGCGGCAATCGCTGCCTTCTGCCCACTGGGCCCTGAGCCCAGCACCAACAGGTCATAGTCATACACAGGCTTAGCGTCGCAAGTTCACGACGGCCACGCCACGCTTTCTTTTGGCAGATCCTAGGCGTACCGGGATCTGCGCCACCGCACTATCAGATCAGGGGGCGGCTGCCACCTCGAACGAGTACCAGTTCGCGTAGTCGCTGACCGTACCGTCGGCGCGTACGGCGTAGACCGTCAACGTCACCCAGCCACTGGTCTCCGGCGCCCACGTGACCGTCGCCCGGCCGTCGGCGCCGGCGGCGACGTCGGTCAGCTCACCATCATCGGAGAAGCCGTAGCGATATGCGGCGGTGTCGGTCCAGCCCGGCGGCGGCGAGAACGTGAAAGTGCCCTCGACGCCAACGCCGCCGACCGGGCTGCCGTCTTCTGGGTAGACGTAGATATCGGACCTGACCCCCGGCCACGGGTCGAAGTACGTCGACCAGGTGGTCTCCGGCGACACGAAGCCGTTGTCGCTGCGGCTGCGAACGGTCAGCCGGTGCCCCTCAGGGTTGGTGGCGACGAAGCTGAAGTGGGCCGTGCCGTCGTCCTCGGCCTGCCTCGTCTCGGGCTCGCCATTGTCCAGGGTGATCTGGTACTCCCGTACGCCGACGACTCCGCTTGCGGGGACGAACTTGAGCAACACCTCTTGACCCCACTCCGGCGGGCCGTTCTCGACCTGCACCTCCGGCGAGGACCAGGGCACGAAGGTGTCGTACACCCTCGTCGGGGAAATGTTCCCGGCCAGGTCGATCGAGCGGACCGTCAGCCGCTGGGGGCCGGATCCGGTCGGGCTCAGTGTGACCGTCGCCGAGCCACCGGGTACGTCGGCTTTGACGGTGTTGGGATAGCTGAGCGGGTCCGGGCAGACCCACTGCCCGACGTCGCCGCTCGCCTCGCACCCGCTGACGCCAAGGTCACCCCAGGCGTACTGGAAACCGGCGACATCCTTGTCGCCGTTGCCGGAGAACGTGAACTCGGCCGGCACTCCGGCGGGAGCGTGCTCACCGGAGCCGGACGGCGGGTAGTTCGCCGAGGTCACCGCCGGCTGCGACGGTGAGCTGCTGTCGTACGTGAAGAAGCATTTCTTCGACCACGCCGACACGTCCGCCCCATCGCCGACCCGGGCCCGCCAGCCGTACGACTTGCCATCGATCAGCGTGCCGGCGGGCAGGTTGACCGTGCCCACCCGCCCAGAGGTGCCATGCTCGCTGATGAAGACGGTGCGTGCCGTCGCGTCGCTCGTCGGCCAGACAGCGAACTCCATGGTCAGGTTGCCCGTGTCGTTCGTGTCCGCGTCGGTGCCCAGCGCCTGTAGCACGTGCGCGAAGTCGCCGAGCCGTGCGTACGGCCGCAGTTGCGAACAGGCGAAGCCCCCGTTGTAGAGGTTCGTGTTGTCGATCTTCGGTGGCGAGTTGTACTGCACGGTCAGGCCCACGCTGCGGTACCCGTCGATCCGGCGACCGTAGCTGGGGTCGCTCTCGTACTGCTCCGGCACCCGGATCTCGAAGGTCACCAGACGCTGCTTGTGCGTCGCGGCATCCTGCAGGGCCGCACCGACGTCGAACGACAGATAGCCCCGCGGGCAGCCGCCCGGGGTCAGGACCTCGTCGAGCTTCATCAGCTGCTCCGGCGCCCGTTTCCAGGTAGGCGTCGCACTCACCGGCTTGGTACGCCAGATCTCGATCGCCCTTTTGGTGCAGTCGGCGGCGCTCGCTTCCTGGATGAAGACGGTACCGCCGTGCAGTTTGCCGCCCTCGAACTGGGAGAGGTCGAACGTGGCGTACACCCGCGAGGTGTGACTCTCGCCGGCGTCGTCCAGCCAGGTGCCGAGCGGCGGATCGATTTCGCCGTCGGCGTTGTACGCCGTACCGGGCGTGGCCGAGTCGGTCCAGCCAATCTGCACCGACGGCGGCGACTCATACTGATTCGCGAGCGCGGTGCCGCCGGTGGCGATGACGGCGAGACCGGTGACGCCCAACGTCAACGCCAGCCCAACGACGAGGCCGTGGCGTCGCCGAGATCGTTTCACTATGGATCGTCCTCCCCGTGGACCGCCGGACCCTTGCCCGAACGGCCAGGGGAATCTAACTCCCACTCACTGTCGATACGCAACAGTCCTTCATGTACCGAGTGCGCAGGTGTTGGCCAAGTCGCCGCTTTGCGGTCGGGCCAGCGTATGGCTCGGTGACGGGGCGGTCCCATGCTCGACCCAGCCGATCAGCGCCACAAAGGCGCTGCGGAAGCACGGCAGGATCGGGCGCAGCCGGTCGGGGTAGGCGTCGTAGAGGCCGTCGACGTGGTTGCCGCCCTCGATCCGGTAGTAGCGGAATATCCGGTCGCGGTGCCGGTCGCGCACCATGGCGGCGTAGACGTCGGAGTCCTGGGTGATCGGCAGCAGCGTGTCCAGCGTGCCGTGCAGGGTGATCATCGGTCGCTGGATACGCCCGGTCAGCGCGATGCGGCCGATCGCGGCGCGTACCGACACGGGCCGCTGCGCGTAGTCGTAGTCGGCGTCACACCCCGGCGTGCCCGAGGCGCAGAAAGGTGTGCCGGCCTCGGTCGCGCCGTCGTAGTCCGGGTCGAGTTCTTCGCGGTAGATGCGCTGGGTGAGGTCCCAGTAGACGCGGTAGTGGAAGTCCCACAGGAACTCCGAGCCGGGCGCGAAGCCGGCGGCCAGGATGTCGGCCCGCGCGGCCGGGTCGCCTGAGGCCGCGTACGACGGGTACGCGCGCAGTGTCGTGGGCAGGAACGTGAGCAGATTGGGCTTGTCCGGGTGCCAGAGGGTGCCCTCCCAGTCGACTCCGCCGTCGTACAGCTCGGGGTGGTTCTCCAACTGCCACCGTACGAGGTAGCCGCCGTTCGATATGCCCGCGGCGTAGGTGCGCCGTGGCAGTCGACCGTAGCGCTGCCGGGCCACGACGCGGGCGGCCCGGGTGAGCTGGGTGACGCGCTGGTTCCACTCGGCGATCGCGTCGCCGGGACGCTGTCCGTCGCGGTAGAACGCCGCACCAACGTTGCCTTTGTCGGTGGCGGCGAACGCGTAACCCTGGGCGAGCACCCAGTCGCTGATGGCGTAGTCGTTGGCGTACTGCTCGCGCACGCCGGGCGAGCCGGCGACGACCAGGCCGCCGTTCCAGCGGTCGGGCAGCCGGATCACGAACTGCGAGTCGTGGTTCCAGCCGTGCGTCGCGTTGGTGGTCGAGCTGTCCGGGAAGTAGCCGTCGATCTGCATGCCCGGCACGCCGACCGGGTTGCGGGCGCCGGCCGGCGTCAGCCCGGCCCAGTCGGCGGGATCGGTGTGGCCGCTGGCCATCGTCCCGGCCGTGGTGAGGTCGGCGAGGCATTCCGCCTGCTGGCGCTCCGCGCCAGGCACGGCCACCCGGGTGGTGCACGCCGGGGCCGCCGGGGCGGCGGGTACGGGCAGCAGGGCCAGGCCGGCGGCCAGGACGGCGGCGGCAGGGGTCGGGAGCACGGGCGTCTCCTTCCGGTACGGGGTGGGAGCGTGTCCGTCATGCTCCGGCGGGATCCTGCGCGCGGCCATGGCGGCAGAGCACACTGTTGTCCGGTGGCTATGGGGTATCCGCCCGCCCGTTCCGCAGGCGATGCAGGCGCAGGGCGAGCTGAACCTCGAGGGCGCGTTCGGGGTGCTGCCAGCCGGCGCCGAGCACTTGCCCGATGCGTCCGATGCGCTGTGCCACGGTGTTGACGTGGATGTGCAGTGCCTCGGCGGCACGCGCCGCGCTGCCACCGGCTTGGTAATACGCCTCCAGTGTCTGCAGCAGGGCCGTACCCCGCCGGTGGTCGTAGTCCAGCAGCGCCCCGATGGTGTCGGTGACGAACGCCCCGACGTCACGCTCCGCGCCCACGAGGAGGCCGACGAAACCCAGCTCGGCGGCGCTCGCGCCGTCACCGGCGCGGCCCAGCGCCAGCAGGGCCGAGGCGCAACGCTGCGCTTCGGCGTACGCGGTGGGCATCTGCTGCGGTCCCGCGATCGGTCCGGCCCCGCCGGCGGTGACCGGCACACCCAGGTAGGTACCGAGTTCGCGAGCCATCCGACGGGCGGCGTCACCGGCGTGGTCCCCGTCGACGAGCAGCGTCACGTTGCCGTCGCGCTGGGCGGCCAGCCCGCCGCACGCCGCCGCATGGGCCGCGCTCCACTGGGCGGCCCGCTCCCGATGCCGTGGCGGACAGGTCAGGACGACCAGTACGTGCGTCGCGTCGAGGTCGACCCCGAGGCGGCGGGCCCGCTGCCGTACCGTGAGCGGGTCGTCGACCCGGCGGCTGAGCAGGTCCTCCAGCAGCTCGCCGCGGACTCGGCTCTCGGCCTGCGCCAAGCTGCGGCGAAACAGCAGCAACAGTGCGGTGACGACGCCGGCGCGTTCCAGGATGCGGGTGTCGGTCTCGCTCAGCTCGCCGGGCGCGTGCAGTACGAGCGTGCACAATGCCTCGCTGCCGGCGCCCGCGGCGAGCACCCAGTGCTCGCCGTGCCGGGTGGCGCGGCCCAGGCCGCGTCCGGTCGCGGCGACGCCGGCCAGCGAGCTCACCGCGGCGATGTCGCCGACGGCCGCCAGGCAATGCCCGTCGGCGTCGAGGATCGCCAGTTCGCCGCCGAGCACCTCGGCGACCACGGCGGCGAGGTCGTCTAGGTCTCCACCTCGCAAGATCAGCTCGGCCATCCGGTCGTGCGCCTCGGCTGCCCGCTCCAGCGACTCGCTGTGCCGCCGGACGATGGTGTTGACGGCGCTGAGTTCCTCCAACGCGGCCCGGGTCTCGCCAAGCAGGCGGGTGTTGTCCAGCGCGACGGAAGCGTGCGCGGCCAGCGAGCCCAGCAGCGTCACCTCCTGGCGGGTGAACGGGCGCGCGCTGCGGTTGGCGGCGAACAGCACGCCTAACACGCGGGTGCCCAGCAGCATCGGTACGCCGAGGATGGCCACCAGACCTTCCTCGGCGACTGCGTCGTTGATCTCGGTGGTGTGGTGGAACCGGGCATCGTGGGTATAGTCGGCGGTGACGTACGGTGACGCTGTCTGCGCGACCAGACCGCCCAGCCCGGCGCCCAGCGGCAGGCGTAGTTGCTGGAAGCGGGCCGACACCGAGCCGTAGGTCACCCGCATGTAGGTATCGCCGCGGTCGTCGTCGTTGAGGGTCATGTAGGCCACGTCGGCGTCGAGCAGCTCGCGGGCCCGGCGCACGATCGCAGCCAGGACGGCGTCGAGATCGCGCAGGGTTGCCAGGTCGCCGACCGTGTCGACCAACGCGCTCAGTTCCGCCTCGCGCCGGCGCCGCCGCTCCAGCAGCGCACGTACCTGCAGGGCGACCGCCTTGAGCTGGTCGAGCTCGGCCACCTCCTCCGGCGGGCTGCCCTGCGCGCGTGCCTCCAGCAGTGGCCGTTCGAACTCGACCGCCGCGGCCTCGCGCAGCAGCAGGTCGAGGAAGACGGCCGCGCCCGGCCGGTCCTCCGGCTGCTCGTCGCGAACGCCCGGCACGCTCCACCTCCTCGACGCCTCGACACGCCGCTGGGTCGCGCCGGTCAGTGTGCGGTCCATCCGCCGTCCATCACCAGGGACGTCCCGGTGATGAAGGACGCGTGGGGCGAGCATAGATAGGCGACCAGCTCGGCGACCTCGGCCGGCTCGACGAGGCGCTTGACGGCCACCGGCGCCAGCATCACCTGCTCGACGACCTGCACCTCGTCCATGCCGTGCGCGGCGGCCTGGGCGGAGATCTGCGCCTCGACCAGCGGGGTACGCACGTACGCGGGGTTGACGCAGTTGGACGTGACTCCACGCGCGGCACCTTCGAGCGCGATCACCTTCGACAGCCCCTCCAGGCCGTGCTTGGCCGAGACGTAGGCCGCCTTGTACGGGGAGGCACGCAACCCGTGCACCGACGACACGTTGATCACCCGGCCCCAGCCCTGCGCGTACATGTGTGGCAGGCAACGGCGCACCAGGCGGAACGGCGCCTCCAGCATCAGCCGCAGGATCAGCGAGAACACCTCGGTCGGGAATTCGTGCACGGGAGCGACGTGCTGCAGTCCGGCGTTGTTGACGACGATGTCGACGGCCGGGTCCAGTTGGTCGATCGCGGCCAGGTCGGACAGGTCGACGGTCTGGGCGCTGCCGCTGACGGCCGCGGCGACCCGGCCCGCCGCGTCGCCGTCGCGATCGAGGATGACCACGCGGGCACCGGCGCGGGCCAGCCGTTCGGCGCAAGCGCGCCCGATGCCGCTGGCGCCGCCGGTCACGACGGCGGTGCGCCCGGCCAGGGTGTCATCCGGGACGATCTGCGCTCCCGGCCGGGGCGAGATGGTGTCCATGGTGCCCTCTCAGCGCGGAAGGGTCGACGGGGCGGGCATGGGTTCGGCGGGCGCGCGCGGTGCGGGCGTGGGCGGCCGGGGCGCGCGCCGGGCCCGTACGGCCGCGGCCACCTGCCGGGCGGCACCCCAGAGACCCTGGCGGAACAGCAGCACGACCAGGACGAAAACGGTGCCCGTGACCAGGCCGATACCGTCGAAGCCGGAGGTGGAAAGGTAGTCCTCGAGCTGCACGACCAGGGCCGCGCCCAGGGCGCTGCCCCACAGTGTGCCGATCCCGCCGAGGACGACCATCATCACGGCCTTGCCGGAGGTGGTCCAGTAGACCTCCTGCAGTGAGGCGAAGCCGTGACTGATCGCGAACAGGCCGCCGGCGAGACCCGACAGCGCCGCCGAGAGGACGAAGGCGAGCAGCTTGTAGCGCTCGACGGGATAGCCAATGGCCTGCGCGCGGGCCGGGTTGTCGCGGATCGCCACCAGAACGTGGCCGAACGGCGAGTGGACGATACGCCACAGGCAGAACAGTCCGAACAGGACGATCGGCAGCCCGGCGTAGTAGAAGACAAACGGGTCGCTGAGATCCAGGCCGAACAGTTCGCGCGGGATGCCCTGCAGCCCGTTCTCGCCGCCGGTCAGGTCCCGCCACTGGTTGGCCACGAAGTAGATCATCTGGGCGAAGGCCAACGTGACCATCGCGAAGTAGATGCCGGCATTGCGGACGCAGAGGTAGCCGATCGGTACGGCGAGCGCGGCGGCCAGCGCGGCTCCGCCGAGTACGGCGACCGGGAACGGCAGTCCGCTGTGGATGGCGATCAGGCCGGCCGTGTAGGCGGCGGTGCCCCAGAACGCAGCGTGGCCGAAGGACAGCAGCCCGGTATAGCCCAGCAGCAGGTCCAGCGCCGCGGCGAACAACGCCCAGGTCGCGATGTCCATGGCCACCGGCGGGTAGATCAGCCACGGCAGCGCCAAGGCCAGTAGAAGTCCGGTGGCCAGCAGCAGGGAGCGCACCGGGCGGGAAGCCGGCTCGGTGTGGCGCAGCAGCATCCGGATCACGTGCGTGCCTCCTCGCGGCCGAACAGTCCGGCGGGGCGCCATAGCAGCACGCCGGCCATGATGATGAAGATCAGCGTCTGCGACAGCGCGGGCACGTACAGGTTGCCGAGGGCCTGCAGGAGGCCGATGGCGAAGCCGGCCAGCACGGAGCCGAACACCGAGCCGAGGCCGCCGATCACCACGACCGCGAACACCGCGATGATCAAGTCAGCGCCCATCAGCGGGTTGACCGCGCGCATCGGTGCCGCCAGCACCCCGGCCAGACCGGCGAGCGCCACTCCGAACCCGAAGACCGGGGTCACCCAGCGGCCGACGTTGACGCCCAGCGCCCGGGTCAGTTCCGGTCGCTCGGTGGCTGCCCGCACCACCATGCCGACCCGGGTGCGGTTCAACACCACCCATACCGCGGCGCAGAGCAGGACCGAGACGGCGAGGACGAACACCTGGTACGCCGGGTAGTCGAACAGCCCGAGGCTGACCGAGCCGGACAGTTCCGCGGGCCGGGGGTACGGCTGGGACTGCACGCCGTACTCCCGCTTGACCGCATCCTGCAGCACGAGCGTCAGCCCGAAGGTCAGCAGGAAGTTGTAGACCGGGTCGAGCGGGGTCAGCCGGCGGATCAGCGTGCGTTCCAGGACAACACCAACGACGAAAAGCGCCGCGGGTACGACGACCAGCGCCCCCCAGAACGGCACGCCCGCCTCGACAAGCAGCACGTACGCGCCGAACGCGCCGAGCATGTACAACGCGCCGTGGGCGAAATTGACCACCCCCAGCATGCCGAAGATGACCGCGAGACCCAAGGCGAGCAGCGCGTAGAAGCTGCCGCTGACCAGCCCGTTGAAGCACTGTTGCAGGAAGTTGCTCATCGTGGTCGCTCCGCGGTCGGCGGTCAGGACAGGGAGCAGCCGCCGGCGGACGCGGGCCGGAACGCTTCGGCCGCCGGGATGGTGCGCAGGATCTTCTCGTAGTCCCAGTCGGTCGTGACCTCACTCTTGGGCTTGACCTCGGCCAGGTAGACGTCGTGGATGACCCGGTGGTCCTGCGCGCGGATCGTGGCGTTGCGGGCGAACATGTCGTCGTACTGGTAGCCCTCGAGCTCACTCACCACGTCATCGGACGCATCCGTGCCGGCCCGCTGGACCGCCTCGAGGTATTGCATGGCGGCCGAGTAGTTGGCCGCGTGCGCGAATGACGGGCGGGTCTGCGTCTTGGCGGTGAACCTGTCGGCCCACTGCCGGTTGCGGTCGTCGAAGTTCCAGTACCAGGCGTCGGTGAACGTGGTGCCGGCGAACGCGTCCGGTCCCAGCGAGTGGATGTCGGTGATGAACATCAGGCCCACCGAGAGCTTGATGCCCTGGTCGCGCAGCTTGAACTCGTTGTACTGCTTGACCAGGTTGACCAGGTCACCGCCGGCCTGCATGGTGCCCAGCACGTCGGGTTTGGGCTTGAGGCTGGGCGCCTTGAGCAGGAACGTGGAGAAGTTGTCGTTGGGGAACGGCGTCGGGTCCTTGGCGATGACCGTGCCGCCCGACGCGCCGATGGCCGCGGTGAACGACTTCTGCATGTCCTGCCCGAACGCGTAGTCCGGGTAGACGATGTACCACTTCTTGCCGCCCTGCTTGGTCACCGCCGAGCCGGTGCCGTGGGCCAGCATGTAGGTGTCGTACGCGTAGTGGAACGTGTACTTGTTGCACTGCTTGCCGGTGAGCTCGGTGGTGGCGGCGCCGATGTTGACGTAGAGCTTCTTCTTCGCCTTGGCCACGTTGGCCACGGCCAGGGCGGCCGACGACGTCGGCACGTCGAGGATCACGTCGGCCTGCTGCCGGTCGTACAGCTCCTGTGCCTTGGAGTTGGCGATGTCCGGCTTGTTCTGGTGGTCGGCCGAGATGACCTCGATGTTCGAGCTGACCGCCTTGTCGCCGTACTTTGCTTTGAAGTCGGCGACCGCCATCTTCACCGCCTCGACACTGTTCTTGCCGGACAGGTCGGCGTACACCCCGGACTGGTCGTTGAGGACGGCCAGTACGATCTTGTCGCCGCTGATCTTCGCGTCGCCGCCGCCGGGGCCGCCCCGGCCGCACGCGGCAAGCAATAGCGCACTGGCGGCGAGAGCAGCGCTCAGCGCCCTGGTGGTCGTTCGCATGGGGGTTCTCCTCTGAGCGTTCGGGGATGGTCAGATGCCCAGGTACGCGAGCAGTTCGTGTTCTCGTTGCCGCACCGCGCCGTTGTCGAGCGTCTCGACGACCCGGCCCTCGGCCAGCAGGTAGTGACGGTCGGCCACGGTCGTGGCGAAGTGCAGGTTCTGCTCGATGAGCAGCACCGTGACGCCGGCGGCCTTGATCTCGCGCAGGATCTCGCCGATCTGATGCACCAGCAGCGGCGACAGCCCTTCGGTCGGCTCGTCGCACAGCAGCAGCCGGGCGCCGCTGCGCAGGACGCGCGCCAGTGCCAGCATCTGCTGCTCGCCGCCGGACAGGTTGGTGCCGGCGAAGCGGCGCCGGGCCTTCAGGACGGGGAATGTGTCGTATACCCGCTCCAGCGGCCAGGGAGCCGGGCCGACCACCGGGGGCAGCAGCAGGTTCTCCTCGACAGTGAGCGTCGCGTAGACGCCGCGATCGTCGGGTACATAGCCGATGCCGGCGCGGGCACGGCGGTACGCGGGCCGCCTCGCGAAGCCGCTGTCGCCGAGGAATTCGATGCGTCCGGACTGCTCGGCGTGCAGGCCCATGACGCAGCGCAGCAACGTCGTCTTGCCGGCCCCGTTTCGTCCGACCAGCGTGACGATCTCGCCCTCGGCCACCGCGAAGTCGACCTCGCGCAGGACCTGCGCCTCGCCGTACCAGGCGCTCAGGCCCTCAACGGTCAACATGCGACTCTCCCAGGTAGGCGGTGATCACACGCGGGTCGTCGCGTACCTCGGCGTAGCCACCTTGGACCAGGACGGAGCCGTGTTGCAGCACCGTGACCTGGTCGGCGAGGCTCGCGACCACGCTCATGTTGTGCTCGACGAGCACGACCGTGCGTCCGGAGCGCACCTGACCGATCAGCGCGATGGTGCGCTCGACGTCTTCGGCGCCCATGCCCGCGGTGGGCTCGTCAAGCAGGAGGACGCGGGGCTCCAGGGCCAGTGCCACGGCCAGTTCGAGCGCGCGCTTGCGTCCGTACGCCAGCGCCCCGGCCGGCACCTCGGCCGCGCCGGCAAGACCCACGTCGTCGAGGACTTGCCGGGCCCGGTTGCGGAACCGGCCGAGCTGCCGCTCGGAGCGCCAGAACCGCCATCCCAGGCCGGTGCCCGCCTGCAGCGCCAACTCCACGTGTTCGCGTGCGCTGATCTTGGGGAAGAGCGTGGTGATCTGGAATGAGCGGGCCACGCCGAGCTGGGCCACCCGGTTGGGGGAAAGCCCGGTGACGTCCCGCCCGTCGAGATGGATCCGTCCACTGGTCGGGCGCAGGAAGCCGGTCAGCAGGTTGAACAGCGTGGTCTTGCCGGCGCCGTTCGGGCCGACGAGTGCGTGGACACTGCCCCGCGCGATGTCGAGGTCCACATTGTCGACGGCCTGGAAGCCGCGGAATTGTTTGCCGAGCCCGCGTGTCTGGAGGATCGGCGGGTGCATCCGGGCCTCCCTGGAATCGCCGGCGTCTACAAGTGACCTGTGGCGGGCAACACTATGGGCCGGTATCTCGCTCGCACCATGTGCGCCAGGCACATATGGGATCTCATTCCTGTGTAGTCTCCGCCATCCGGGACATGTGCCGTTCACGCGTGCGGCGTCAGAACCATGACGGAGCAGAGCCGATGTGGCGTCGCCGCACATGGCCGGCTGTGTCTGCGCCGGTTACCGACCGTCGAGGCCGAAGAACAACGCGTCGCGGTACGCCGAGCAGATGGTGTCCAGGAAATAGGCGGCAGCGGTGCCGCATTGGTCGGACGCCACACCCGGGTCGACAGGCAGGCCGTGCCCCATTCCAGCGATCTTGTACAGCCGGACCTGGTCAGCTCCGTAGACCTCGAGCGTCGTGCCGGCGGGTAGCGCCGTAGTACTGGCCGGCTCCGCCGGAACGCCCAGCACATCGGTGAACTGGTCGCGCAGTTCGACGCCGTTGGCCGGCACCACGGTGTAGTCCGACTGCCCCTGCCAGATCGCGACCCGAGGCCGGGCCGCAGCATAACCCGGATAGGCGGCCCGCACCAGATCGCCCCACTGGGCCGGTGACCGGTCCGGGGGAACGTATTGGCAGATGCTGGCCTGGCCCAGCGAGCTCGCACACCGGTACGGCAGTCCGGCGACCACGGAGCCGGCGGCGAACACGTCGGGATAGGTCGCCAGCATCACCGCGGCCATCGCACCCCCGGCCGACAGGCCCGACACGAAGACCCGGCCCGGGTCGATATGGTAGTTCGATACGGCGTACGCGACCATCTGGCGTACCGACATTGCCTCGCCTTGCCCACGGCTGGTGTCGCCAGGCTCAAAGCAGTTGAAGCACGAGTTGGCGTTGTTCGCCGGCTTCTGCTGCGGCAGCACCAGCGCGAACCGCCATTGGTCGGCGAACGTGCGCCAGCCGGAGTTGGTGAAGTAGCCAGCCGCGTTCTGGGTGCAACCGTGCAGGAGCACGACGGCCGGGGCGTTGGCCGGCAGCCCGTCGGGCCGGTACGTGTACATGATGAGGTTGCCGGGGTTGGAGCCGAACGACGCTACCTGGTCCAGGCCCGCCGCCAGGGCCGGCGCGGGCGCGGCCACGACGGCGATGGCGGCGGCGACGGATGCCGCGACGAGGTGGCGGCGCAGCCGCATAGCGACCCTCCGGTCATCGAGCAACATCAATGACGCGAAGTTACGGCAACGTGACAAGGCTGTGAATGGCTGGCTTGCACATGATGCCGGCCGGCCATTGTGTGGCTCGCTCTCGAACGGCCGCTCAGAGGTTGGTCCTTCGCTCAAGATGTTCGGGGTACCGCGCCCCTTGCACTGTGATCTTCGAGGCAGCATTCTCGATCTCGCGGAGGTCGTCGGGTGTCAGTTCGACAGCAACCGCTCCGATGTTCTCGTCGAGACGCTCCAGCCGTCGGGTGCCGGGGATTGGGACAATCCATGGCGTCTGTGCAAGCAGCCAGGCAAGCGCTATCTGGGCAGGCGTTGCCTTCTTCCGTTCCGCGATCGTGCCGAGTAGGTCAACCAGGGTCTGGTTCGCTTTCCTGGCCTCCGGAGTGAAGCGAGGGATGGTGGTACGGATGTCAGAACTGTCGAACGCTGTATTTTCGTCGATCTTTCCCGTGAGGAAGCCCTTCCCCAGCGGGCTGTAGGAGACGAAGCCGATTCCGAGTTCCTCGAGGGTGGGCAGCACTTCCTCTTCGGGGCGTCTCCACCACAGCGAATATTCGCTCTGAACTGCAGTGACCGGCTGGACCGCGTGTGCCCGACGGATCGTTCGCGCGGCAGCTTCGGACAGACCGAAGTGCTTCACCTTCCCTTCCTGGATCAGCTCCTTCACCGCGCCGGCGACGTCTTCGATCGGCACGTCCGGGTTCACGCGGTGTTGATAGAACAGGTCGATGGCATCGATCTTGAGCCGCTTGAGCGAGGCGTCGGCGACCTGCTTGATGTGCTCGGGCCGGCTGGACAGGCCCACCTGCTTCCCACCAGAGTCGAACTCGAACCCGAACTTAGTGGCTATCACCACCTGCCCGCGGAAGGGAGAAAGGGCCTCGCCCACGAGCTCTTCGTTTGTGAACGGCCCGTAGACCTCAGCGGTATCGAAAAATGTGATGCCACGTTCAACGGCCGATCGAATCAGTGAGATCATCTCCTGTCGACTTCCAGGAGCCGGACCGTAGCTCTGGCTCATTCCCATGCAGCCGAGCCCGATAGCCGATACTTCCAGGTCCTGTCCAAGTTTGCGCTTCTGCATTTCGGAAACTTCCCTCGTCTTGTGGTCGATGGAAACCACGCTAGTCATCCGCGGGGTGACCTGGGAGGTTCTGTCAGTGCCTCCATGGGGGGAGGAAGTGCGACCGCGCAGGGTGGAGGTGCAGAATGATCAGTCGTGGCGACGCGACGGACTGGTCGGAACAGGAGTTCGCTGGGCGTGGTGGCGGCCGGCGGTGCTAGCGAGATGGTCGACGAGCTCGATCATCTGCGGCAGTCGCTGGTATCTGCCGGGGTCCCGGACGAGGTGCTCCAGGTGTTGGACGGCGCCGATAACCCGGATGAGGTCATCGCTCGCCTGGTCGCCGCCGGTGTGCTGCCCGGTCGGGATGATGCCCTCGCTGATCTGATCGCGGGGTGGACGCCTCTGTTGGCGCGTGGAGTCGATCCGTTGACCGCTGAGCTGACCGGCCTGGAGTTCCTTGCGGCTCTCCGCGAGGCTGGGTCCGACCCGGACCGGACCGGCGAGATGCTATCCGCGCTCGTCGGCGAAGCAGCCGATTACGGTGGCGCGGCGGCGTTGGCGTTCCTTCGGACGGTGGCGGCGGTCGGGCCGGAATCGGTACGCCCGGCCGCGACGGGTTCCGCGGACCGGCTCGTCGCCGGTGGGTTGAAAGACAGGCCGTGGGTGAAGGATCTCGGCGCACCGAAGATCGGATCATGCTTCGGATACGCCGACGACCTGGGCGCCCAGGAGTCACTCGCGGTCACGTTCAGCTACGGGCGGCATGAACACGCCATCGCCGTACTGATCGACCACGACCTCGGCGGCGGGATCAAGGATTGCTGGCCGACGGACGAACCCAACCAGATCCGTGCCGGATACCGCGCCGCCGCCCAGGCGCACGGGATGCGATTTGTGGACTATGCGCCCGCCGAGGCTCGCGCGATCTTGGAACGGGCGTTGAGCCGACCGCCCTGCCCGGTCCAGCCCGACCAGGTCCGGGACGTGGAAACCTTCTTGGATCTGCTCCGCAGCCGGACCGCCCTGCTGCCCGATACCAACTCCGCCCCGGAAGCGGGAGCGCGAGGCCGGACGGTACACCGGCTGAAGGTGTCGCTGCGCGGAGCCAAACCGCCGATCTGGCGACGAGTGGAGGTCCCGTCCGACATCAGCCTCCAGCGCCTGCATCTGGTCATGCAGGCCGCCTTCGGCTGGGAGGACTACCACATGTGGGTCTTCGACACCGAACTCGGCCGCTATGGGATCGCCGACCCAGAACTTGAGATCCGGTCCGCCAAGTCCAAGAAACTCCACGACGTCGCACCGCACCGGGGCGATGGCCTGATCTACACGTACGACTTCGGTGACGGCTGGGAACACACCATTGCGGTCGAAGAGGTCCGCGCCGCCGAGGCTGGCGTCACCTACCCCCGTTGTGTCGGCGGTCGCCGGGCCGCACCGCCGGAAGACTGCGGCGGCGTCTGGGGCTACGCCGAACTCTTGGAGATCCTGGCCGACCCGACCCACGACGACCACGCCGGACGCCTCGAATGGCTCGGGCTGTCCTCACCCACCGAACTCGACCCGGCCCGCTTCGACCTCGACGAGATCAACCAACAACTCGCCCACCTTGCGACCAGGTCGAAGCGGCGATAGCAGCGGATCTCTCAGCCCTTGAGCTCAGGTTGCCCGACGGGCGGCGGGATTAGGCGGTGCGCGATCGCGGCCGCCTCGAGCCGGTTCGGCGCGCCGAGCGTGCGCAGGATGTGCGAGACGTGGACACTCGCCGCTGATCGGCCCGGGCTTCCTCGATAACGTCTCGGACGCCACGACCGACGACCTACCGACGAACATCTCGGCCATGCGCTCCTTTGTGCGAGCGTGCGTCGTGAAGCCAGTGTCGGACGACGACCTCCAGACGGCGATGTGCTGGAACGTCATCGTGCCGGCCCCGATCCGCGCCAATCTCGTGGCTCGCAAGATCGACTGCGACGACGTGCTGCGTGCTCTCGAGGTGCCGTTGCTCGTCACACAGGGCCTGGCGGACTCGGTCGTGCTACCGGCAATGGCCGAGCACGTCCTGGCCGTCTGCCCGACCGCCGAGGCCTCCTGGTACGAAGGCGTCGGGCACGTGCCTCACCTGGAGGAGCCCGAGAGAGAGCGGGAAATGACCGCCTCGATCACGCCCCAAGCGCCTGTCCCAAGCGGACCCGAGCGGCCCCGACGCAAACACCGCCGGCTGCGTTGGATTCTCGCCGGCATCGCCGTGCTCGTCGTGTTCATCGTGGCGGCGGTCG
>DASYTU010000203.1:0-12503 GCA_036001925.1 Actinoplanes sp. | reverse complement strand
CTCGCCGACCACACCCACGGCCTTGAACACCGCGTACAGCAACGGCGAGGCGTGCCCCTTGGAGAAGATCAGGTGGTCGTTGCCGGGTGCGTGCGGGTCGTTCCAGTCGTAGTGCAGGTGCCGGGTGACCAGCACGGCGAGCAGATCCGCCGCCGACATGCTGGAGGTCGGGTGACCTGAGCCGGCACTGGTGCTGGCGCGGATGGAGTCGACGCGGAGCTGGGCGGCCAACTCGCGGACGGTGTCCAGACCGATCTCAGGCGCGGTGACGATCGAGGTGTTTGTGGTCATGGCGACCTCTCTACACAAGGCGATTCAGGTGTCGCGTGCCCCGCCTCAAACGATGCCGTCTGTGCACTCGCCGGTCATGACTGCCAATGCGACTTTGTTCCCCCTGCCAGCCAGGGTGTGCGAATGCCTGCTAGCTGCAATGCCTCTCACGGCGGTCGGTGCCCCTCAGGCTTTCAGCAGCGGGGCGTCGTCGGCAGCTGTGGTGAAGCGGGGCAGGCCGACGGCGAGCAGGCCGACGATCCTCACGCACGCAGCGCGGTATCCCGCTTCCTGGGCGGGCGTGGAAGGTCGGAGAGTATCTGCCGTATTGGCTCCAAGCCCACGGTACCGACCTCAAAGCCACCACTGCTCGCGGCTACGAAAGCGTGGTCCGTCTGCACCCGGTCCCGGCGCTCGGCAGCAAGCGTTGCAACAGGCTATGCGGGAGGAGCTGAGCAAACCGTACAGCGAGCCGGTGGAAACTGGTCCTGTCCGGGCGATGCGCCAGGCACTCGGCAGCTCGACGGGCGGCTGTCAGGAACGCCGTTGCCAACAGCCGATCGAATCTTGCAGCCCGTTCTTCTGCTGGTCAGAACTGTGGGCGCGGCAGGTTTCGAACCTGCGACCCCTCGCTTGTAAGGCGAGTGCTCTCCCACTGAGCTACGCGCCCGGCCTCGGCTGCGCCGGAGCCGTCATCCTACCGTGCGGCTCAACCAGGAGCGGAGGGCGATCACGATCACGACGCAAGGCGATCAGGACCGCAGGGCCGCTAGGGCCTCGCGCCAGCCACGCTGATCGCGGGATTCGCCCGGGCCGAGCATCTCGGCGAAGCGAACCACGCCGTCGGCGTCGATCAGGAACGTGCCGCGGTTGGCGAAGCCGACCGTCTCGTTGAACACGCCGTACGCCTGGGCGACCGCACCGTGCGGGTAGAAGTCGGCCAGCAGCGGGAACTCGAAGCCCTGCTGGATGGACCAGACCTTGTGGCTGTACGGCGAGTCGACGCTCACCGTCAGCACCTGCACCTGATCGTTGGCGTAGTCGGGCAGCTTGTCGCGGATCTCACTCAGCTCGCCCCGGCACGTGCCGGTGAAGGCGAGCGGGTAGAAGACCAGGAGCACGGCCTTACGACCCCGGAAGTCGGCGAGCCGTACCTCCTGGTTGTTCTGGTCCCTGAGGTTGAAGTCGGGCGCCTGAGCGCCGACCGCAAGCGGCATGGGCTACTTCTTCTTCGCTCCCCGGGGCGAGACCAGGCGGGCTCCGGTCCAGTCCTTGCCGGCGTTCAACGTCGACGTCTGCTGCAGGCCGGCGGTCGGCGCGGACTCGCTGACCTCGCTCGGCTCGACGTGGCCTTGGCGGCCTGCCTTCGGTGTCAGCAGCCACACCACGCCGTTGTCGGCGAGGGGGCCCAGAGCGTCCGTGAGCAGTTCGAACAGGTCACCGTCGCCGTCGCGGTACCAGAGCAGCACCGCGTCGACCACCTCGTCGGTGTCCTCGTCAACCAACTCGCCAACGCGTTCGGTCAGGGCGTCACGGAGGTCCTCGTCGACGTCGTCGTCGTACCCCATCTCCATGACCACCATGTTCGGCTCGAAGCCGAACCGGTCCGCCAGGCTACGTACGCCGTCGGCCTGACCAGCGGTCGCGCTCACTGTCGCATGCCTCCTTGCCACTTGCCGGATACACCTAGTAGGAAAGCTTGGGGGTAGTCCACACACTTGCCGGCCCGGGCGCAAGTGGCGCACCGAGTGTGTGGCAATTTACCGCGCCAGCAGGGCGTGGGCACCCTGTGTGATGGCATCTTCGGAGACCAGGACCTGTTCCGCGGCTGGACCCAGCGGAACGAACGTGTCGGCCGACGCGATCCGCCGTGCCGCGCCCACGAAGCCGCCGTCCACCAGCGCCGCGAGTATGCCCTCGCCGACGCCGCCGGAGCGCCGGGTCTCGTCGACGATCAGCACCCGGCCGGTCGCCGAGGCCTCCCGGACCAGGTCGGCCGTGGGCAGCGGGCTGAGCCAGCGCAGGTCCACCACGCGGGAGCCGTACCCCTCGGCGGCCAGCTGCGCGGCAACCCGGAGCGACATCCGCAGGCCGTTGCCGAATGTCAGGATGGTCAGATCTTCGGCGGAGCCCACCGGATAGGTCCGTGCGCGGCCGATCGGCACGTGCCCGGCCGACCATTCGGCGGGCGGCGCGTACGGCGCCAGCCACTCGTTGTCGCCCTGCTGGTACAGCTCGCGCGTGTGGTAGAGCGCGATTGGCTCGAGGAACACGCAGACGCTGCCGTCCACGGCCGCGCTGGCCAGGCACGACCGCAGCATCGGCGCGGCGTCAGCGGGCCGGGCCGGCACGGCGAACACCAGCCCAGGGATGTCTCGCAGCACGGCGACCGCGTTGTCGTTGTGGAAGTGACCGCCGAAGCTCTGCTGGTAGGCCAAACCGGCGACCCGGACCACCATCGGGTTCTTGAACGCGCCGGACGAGAAGAACGACAGCGTGGCCGCCTCGCCGCGTAGCTGGTCCTCCGCGTTGTGCAGGTAGGCCAGGTACTGGATCTCCGGGATCGGCAACAAACCGCTCAACCCGGTGCCCAGCGCCAGGCCCAGGATCGTGGTCTCGTCCAGCAACGTGTCGAAGACGCGTTCGGCCCCGAAACGGTCTCGCAGGTTCTTGGTGACGCCGTACACGCCGCCCTTGCGACCCACGTCCTCGCCGAAGATCAGGGCACCGGGCATCGTCAGCATCGCGTCGGTGAGCGTGGCGTTGATGGTCTGCGCGAGCGTCAGCGGGCCGGCATGTTCGGGCAGCTTGCCGCCGAACGTGAGCGCCCGGGCGGCCGCGCCCGGGCCGGAGGCTCGGTCGGCGGCGTCGGCGATGGTTCGGGCGACGCGCAGCGGCCGGCGCGGGGCGAGCGGAACGACGACGTCGGCGGCCGAGGTGAGCTTCGGCTCGCCCAGCACCTCCTCGGCCACCTTCCGGACCTGCCAGCCCACCTCGTCGTACCGGGAGATGATCTCCTCGGGGCTGGCCAGCCCGGCCTCGATGAGCAGCTTCGCGGTGGCGATGAGCGGGTCCCGGTCCAGGCCGCGGGCGATGTCGTCGGCCGAGCGGTAGGCGATCTCGGCGTCCGCGCCAGCATGTCCCATGAGCCGCACCATCGACAGGTGCAGGACCGCGGGCCGCCGGTTCTCGCGGACGTACGAGACCGCCTCGACCGCGGCGTCGTAGGTGGCTGCCAGGTCGCACCCGTCCGCGGCGGTGTACCGGATCCCCGGTCGCGAGCGCAGCGCTTCGGCCACCCATCCGTCCGGCGACGGCACGCTGATGCCGAGACCGTTGTCCTCGCAGACCAGCAGCTGCGGGATTCGTACGCCGGCGTGGTCGTACCAGCCCGCGGCGTTGAACGCGGCGGTGGCGCTGGCGTGGTTGATCGACGCGTCGCCGAAGGAAGCGACCACGATCGCGTCGTCCGGCCACGGTGTCTCTGTGCCCCGCAACGAGGGGGCCAGGCTGATGCCGAAGCCCACGCCGACGGCCCGTGGCAGGTGCGAGGCGACCGTCGACGTGGTCGGGATGATCTGCAGGTCGGCGCGCCCGAACACCTTGTGCCGCCCGCCGGCGATGGGTTCCTTGGCGGACGCGACCACTCCCCGCAACACGTCCCGCATCGCCTCGACCAGATCCGGATCGACGGACGCGGCGCGTGCACAGTAGAACGCCGCCGACCGGTAGTGCAGCAACGCCGGATCGTCGACGCGAAGCGCGGCCGCCACTGCGGCGTTTCCTTCGTGGCCGGACGAGCCGATCGTGTAGAAGCCCTCGTTGAAGCTGCGCAACCAGCGCGCGGCGAGGTCGAGGTGGCGGCTGGTGAGCTGGGCGTCGAAGAGCTGCCGGGCCAGGGTTCCGGTGAGCGCGGCGCCGTCGCGGATCGGCTCGTCGGGCGACCGGCGGGTTGCGGGCGACGGGACAGCCGCCACCGCATCCCGGAAACGCTCGTCGAGATTTTGCGGGGTGGTCACGCGACCCAGCATTACGGAGGAGGGCCAGCCCTGCCACACCGCTGGACGCCTACCCGGCGTCGATCTAGTCTGAAGGTTCAGAACCGATTGAACATCTGGAACGGAGATGACCACGGACGTCACCGCCGAACGCCAGCACGCCGAGGAGGCGGCCATGGTGCTGGCCGGCATGGGCCTCCCGCTCAACGGCATCCAGTGGGGCGGAGCGCTCGCCCTGCTGGTCACCACGGCGGGACTGGCGGCCGCCGGCACGGCCGTCTTCACCCGCCGCGACGTCGCGGTGTGACACCCCTCGAGGGGCATAGGGTCGGCGGATGCGTACCGAGGTGATCACCGTCCGGACTGGGAACCGGCCCGCCGTCCGCGACATCACGCGGGAGGCGTCGCGGTTCGTCGAATCCGAACAAGACGGCCTGCTGCACGTCTTCGTACCCCATGCGACGGCCGGGCTGGCGATCATCGAGACCGGCGCCGGCTCGGACGACGACCTGCTCAGGACCATCGACGAGCTGCTGCCGGCCGATGACCGCTGGCGGCACCGGCACGGCTCGAAGGGGCACGGCCGCGATCACGTGTTGCCGGCGTGGATCCCTCCGTACGCCACGTTGCCGGTGATCGATGGTCGGATCGCGCTGGGTACCTGGCAGTCGCTCTGCCTGGTCGATCCGAACGGCGACAACCCGACGCGGCAGGTTCGCTTCTCCTTCGTGAACGGGTAGTTACCGGCGGGTACACCGGGTGGCGTGACGCAGGTGCCGACCAGGGGGCAGGATGGAAGTAACTCCGTACGTCACACACAATGCGGCGCACGGTCCGACATCGAACAAGAGGAATGCCTGTGGCCACGGAACGCAAGCGCCCGGTGATCAGTGACGGCCTGCCGAGCCAGCTTCCGGACATCGACCCCGAGGAAACCAGCGAGTGGGTCGAGTCGCTCGACGGACTCATCGACGAACATGGCGCCAAACGTGCCCGGTACGTGATGCTGCGCCTGCTCGAACGGGCCCGGGAACGGCAGGTCGGGGTCCCCCCGCTGACCGCTACCGACTACATCAACACCATCCCGCCGGAGCGGGAGCCGTGGTTCCCCGGCGACGAGTTCATCGAGCGCCGGATCCGCGCGTTCATCCGGTGGAACGCCGCCATGCTCGTGCACCGCGCGCAACGCCCGGACATCGGCGTCGGCGGCCACATCTCGACCTACGCGTCCAGCGCCAGCCTCTACGAGGTCGGCATGAACCACTTCTTCCGCGGCAAGGACCACCCCGGCGGCGGCGATCACATCTTCTTCCAGGGCCACGCCTCCCCCGGCATGTACGCCCGCGCGTTCCTCGAGGGCCGGCTCAGCGAGAGCGACCTGGACGGCTTCCGCCAGGAACTGTCCCGCCCGGGCGGCGGCCTGCCGTCGTACCCGCACCCCCGGCTCATGCCGAACTTCTGGGAGTTCCCGACGGTCAGCATGGGCCTCGGCCCGCTGAACGCGATCTACCAGGCCCGGTTCAACCGCTACCTGCACAACCGCGGCATCAAGGACACCAGCGACCAGCACGTCTGGGCGTTCCTCGGCGACGGCGAGATGGACGAGGTCGAGTCGCTCGGCGCGATCGGTCTGGCCGCCCGCGAGGAGCTCGACAACCTGACGTTCGTCGTCAACTGCAACCTGCAGCGTCTCGACGGCCCGGTGCGCGGCAACGGCAAGATCATCCAGGAACTGGAGTCGTTCTTCCGCGGCGCCGGCTGGAACGTCATCAAGGTGATCTGGGGCCGGGAGTGGGACCCGCTGCTCGCGGCGGACACCGACGGCGCGCTGGTCAACCTCATGAACGTCACGCCGGACGGCGACTACCAGACGTACAAGGGCGAGTCCGGCGCGTACGTGCGGGAGCACTTCTTCGGCCGGGATCCGCGCACCCGCAAGCTGGTCGAGGGCATGACCGACGACGAGGTGTGGAACCTCAAGCGCGGCGGCCACGACTACCGCAAGCTGTACGCGGCGTACAAGGCCGCGGTCGAGCACACCGGCCAGCCAACCGTGATCCTGGCCAAGACGATCAAGGGCTGGACCCTGGGGTCCCACTTCGAGGCCCGCAACGCCACGCACCAGATGAAGAAGCTGACGCTGGACGACCTCAAGGGCTTCCGGGACCGGCTCTACCTGGACATCCCCGATTCAGCCCTCGACGAGAAGCTGCCGCCCTACCACCGGCCGCCCGATGACTCGCCGGAGCTGGAGTACCTGCACGAGCGGCGCCGCGCACTGGGCGGCTATCTGCCCGCCCGCACCGTGCCACGCCGGCCGCTCACCCTGCCGGACGCTGCGGCATACGCGGTCGCCGGCCGGGGCTCCGGCCGGCAGGAAGTCGCCACGACGATGGCGTTCGTCCGGCTGCTCAAAGACTTGATGAAGGACCCCGACATGGGACACCGGTTCGTGCCGATCATCCCGGACGAGGCTCGCACGTTCGGCCTGGACGCCCTGTTCAGGTCGAAGAAGATTTACTCCCCGCACGGGCAGACCTACCAGTCGGTGGACCGGGAACTGATGCTCAGCTATCAGGAGGACACCACAGGTGTCCTGCTGCACGAGGGCATCACCGAAGCCGGGTCCGCAGCGTCGTGGACCGCGGTCGGGACGTCCTACGCCACCCACGGCGAACCGATGATCCCGCTCTACATCTTCTACTCGATGTTCGGGTTCCAGCGCACCGGCGACGGCCTGTGGGCGGCCGCCGACCAGATGACCCGCGGCTTCCTGCTCGGTGCCACCGCCGGCCGGACCACCCTCAACGGCGAGGGACTGCAACACGAGGACGGTCACTCGCTGCTGCTGGCCGCCACCAATCCCGCCTGTGTGGCCTACGATGCCGCCTTCGCCTTCGAGCTCGGCCACATCGTCCGGGATGGCTTGCGCCGGATGTACGGCGACCCCCGCGACGGTGAAGACCAGAACGTCTTCTACTACCTCACCCTTTATAACGAGCCGATCACGCAGCCGGCGCAACCTGCCGACGTCGACGTCGACGGCATCCTCGCCGGGATGCACCGCTACTCCCGGGCCGAGAAGTCCGACGGGCCGCGAGCGCAGATCCTGGCCTCCGGCATCGCCGTGCAGTGGGCGTTGCAGGCACAACGCCTGCTGCGTGACGATTGGGGCGTCGATGCTGACGTCTGGTCGGTGACCTCGTGGACCGAACTGCGCCGGGACGCCCTCGCCGCCGACGCGTGGAGCCTGCTGCACCCTGGGCAGCCGCCGAGAATCCCCTATGTGACCAGCCGCTTGGCCGCGGAGCCGGGCCCGGTCACGGCCGTGTCGGATTGGATGCGGGCGGTGCCCGACCAGATCGCACCGTTCGTGCCCGCGCCCTGGTCCTCCCTGGGCACCGACGGCTTCGGACGCTCCGATACCCGGGGCGCGCTCCGCCGCCACTTCCACGTCGATGCACCCTCCATCGTGGTGCGGGTGCTCACCCAACTGGTCGAACGAGGAGAGCTCGACCGGTCCGCGCCCAGCAAGGCCGTTGAGTTGTACCGGCTGAACCAGGGTTGACCCTGCCGCGCCCGGTAACACTGAAGGCTCCGCCGAGTAGGAACCCGGGTGTGGCGGCGGCTCGGGGCCGGCTGTCGTCACACCTGCCCTGTTTGCGCCGGCAGGACCGGTTGCCACGCTGTTCGTCCCGCGCGGCCGGCGGAGCGCCCGGCCGTCTCGTCGCGGCAATCAGAGCACCGATAACGCGGCACGGTCACCGGCCGGCCGCAGGCGGTGTACCCGTCCACCCGTGGTCCACCATGGTCGGTCGGCAGATTGTCTCCGAAGCGGCTCCCAACGCGGCCATCACCCGGCGCCGTCGAAGCAGATCCCCCGGCGTTGCGTCAGGCAGGCAGCCCAGCGCCCCTTTCCTGATCCGGCGCCTGCGCCTCAGTGGCCACCGTCCGCTACCGGGTCGACGGTTCCGACGTCCGGTCGGCATCCCGGATCGCGAGTGCGGCTTGGATGAGCGCGGCGTGGGTCAGCGTCTGAGGGTAGTTGCCGAGATGGGCGCCGGTTGCCGGGTCCATCTCCTCGGCGTAGAGGCCGAGCGGACTGGCGTGCTCGAGCAGCGTCTGGAACAGCGCCACCGCTTCGGGGCGTCGTCCGGTGCGGGCGAGGGCTTGGACGAGCCAGAACGAGCAGGGTAGAAATGCGCCCTCGGTACCGGGGAGGCCGTCACGCCCCGGTGGGTAGCGGTACAGCAGCGGGCCTCCGGCGGACAGCTCGGCGCGGATCGCGTCGATCGTGCCGCGCACCCGGCGGGACTCGATGTCGTCGATGCCCAGCAGCGGCAGGACGAGCAGCGCCGCGTCCAAGTCGGTGGAGCCGTAGCTGCGCGTGTAGCTGCCCTTTGTCGGGTCGAAGCCCCGCGCCCGGACCTCGGTCGCGATGGCGTCCCGTGCGTGTTGCCAGCGTCGGCGGTGCCGGCCGGCTAGCCGGTGGGTGTCGGCGATGCGCAGGGCCCGGTCCAGGGCGAGCCAGCCCATGAGCTTGGAGTGCACGTGCTGGGCCGGGTGGCCGCGGATCTCCCAGATGCCGGCGTCGGGCTCGCGCCACCGGTCGGCGACCAGGTCGGCGAAGCCGCGCACCGCCCGCCACGTCTCGGAGTAGAGGTGATGGCCCGCCTGCACAAGCACCCAGGCGGCGTCGACCACCCAGCCGTAGCCGTCGAGCTGGTGCTGATCGGCGGCGCCGTTGCCGACGCGCACCGGCACGCTGGCGGCGTAGCCGGGCCAGCCGTGCAGCTGCCGTTCGGGCGGTGTGTGGCGGCCGTGCAGGGTGAGCAGCACGGGCAGGCGGGGCCGCTGCAGCCGGCTGGCGTGCAGCAGCCAGGCGAGGAAACCGCGGGCCTCGTCGAGTTTGCCGACCCCGAGGAACGCGCCGACGCCGATGCTGGCGTCGCGGGGCCACACGTAGCGGTAGTCCCAGTTCCGCACGCCGCCGGGATCCTCGGGCAAGGACGTGGTGGGTGCGGCGACGGGGGCCTGCGACGGCGAGAAGGTCAACAGCCGCAGGGTCAGCAGGCTGCGTACGGCGGGCTCGCGGAAGGGCAGCGACGGGTCGATCTCGGCGGTCCAGGCCCGCCAGCGGGTCTCGTCGCCGAGGAGGAGATCGAAGGCCGCCGCCGGGTCGACGTGGATCAGCGGTTCGTGGTGGGCCACGGCCAGCACGAGGGTGATTGGACGACCCGGTACGACGGTGACCGAAGTGGTCCGACCGGGTTCGACGGTCAGCTCGGGTGCGCAGGCCAGGGACACCGCGAGCGACCCCCACTGGCAGACCACGGCCCGCCGGTCGTGGCGGACCCGGGGTCGGCGGTGCTGCGCCCCGAGGCGGGGGTCGAACTCGACGACCGCGTCGACCGGTCCTGCCTCGGCGGACAGGCGCCGCACCAGCAGGGTCGCGGGCAGCAGCCGCCCGGCGACCTCGGCGATCATCGCCTCGGTCAGGGTGAGCCGACTCCCGCCGACCGTCCAGGTTGTCTCCAGCGTGGCCGTGTGCTGCCGGTACCGCCTCTCGACGAGCGTGGCGGGCCGGGCCGGGCCGAGCCGGAACGTTCCTGCCGACGGGCCGCCGACCAGCCGGCCGAACAGGGGCTGGCCGTCGAAGCGGGGCACGCAGAACCAGTCGATCGCGCCGTCGGCGCCGACCAGGGCCGCGGTGCGGGTGTCGCCGATCAGCCCGTACTCCTCGATCGGCGTCGGTGGCCGGGTGCGGGCCCCGGCCGGGCTGTCCATCATGGGCGTTGCCTTTCGCCGGTCAGATCTGCCCGGGGGGCCGCGGCACGTCAGCGGGTCTGCAGGAGCAGTCCCAGGACGGCGCCGTAGACGAGGTGGGCGGCGACCGCGACCGCGGGGGTTTGGATGCCGTAGTTGAGGGCGAACAGGCCGGGCGGCTCGAGCACGGCGGTGCTGGCCGGGCCGGCCCGGGGCGACGCCATCCGCGGGTGGACGCCCGGCAGCAGCGGCAGCAACACCGTCAGCGCCACGGCGACGTGGAGTGCGCCGAGCAGCGCCCCCAGCCACCAGGTGGCGTGGTGGACCAGGGCGAACACGGCGGCGTAGCCCAGCGCGAAACCCTGACCGGCGACCAGGTGGATGAAGAACCCGGCGACCCGGGCCCGGTCGGGGTCGGCGGTGACCAGCGTGCCGAGCACCAGGGGAAGGTCGAGGCGGGTGAGCCCGGCCAGCTGGGCGGCGATCATCACCGCGGTGAGGGCGGTGGTGGCGACCAGCCCGAACAGGGTCCATCCGGCCCAGTCCATCAGCGGCGGCTGAGCTGGCCGGCCTTGGCCGCCAGCGCGGCGAGCACGTTTTGGTAGGAGGCGTGGAAGCTGGCGACGCCCTGGTTTTCCAGGGTCAGCCCGACGTCGTCCATGTCGACGCCGGCGGCGGCCAACCGGCGCATCACCGCGGCCGCCTGATCCATGCCGGTGTCGATGGTGCGGGCCAGCGTGCCGTGATCGGCGAACGCGGCGATGGTGACCTCGGGCAGCGTGGTGACGGTGTCCGGCCCGATGAGCTCGTCGACGTACATGGTGTCGGGGTACGCCGGGTCCTTCGTGGACGTGGAGGCCCACAGCGGCCGCTGCACGTGCGCGCCGAGACCGGCCAGGCGCTGCCACCGCGGACCGGAGAACCGGTCTCGGAACAGCCGGTAGGCCAGCTTGGCCTGGGCGACCGCTGCCTGGCCGCGCAGCGCCAGCGCCTGGTCGGTGCCGGTGGTCTCCAGCCGACGGTCGACCTCCGTGTCTACCCGGCTGACGAAGAACGACGCGACGCTGTGCACGGTCGACGGGTCACCGCCGCGCTGGACGAAGGCTTCGAGCCCGGACAGGTACGCCTCGATGACGTGTTCGTAGCGGGCGAGGGAGAAGATCAACGTGATGTTGATGCTGCGGCCCTCGGCGATCATCGCTTGAATCGCCGGTACGCCCTCGGCGGTCGCTGGGATCTTCACGAACACGTTGGGCGCGGCGATCCGTTCGTGCAGCGCCCGAGCGGCCGCAACCGTCGCCCGGGTGTCGCGGGCCAGCGCGGCGGCCACCTCGACCGAGACGAAGCCGTCGGTGCCGCCGCTGGCGTCGAAAACCGGGCGTAAAACGGCCAGCGCGGCGGTGATGTCGTCGACGACCAGCAGCCAATACGCGTCCTCCAGCGGGCGGCCGGCCACCGTCAGCGCCGCGAACTGCTCGTCGTAGTCGGCCGAACCCAGGATGGCCTTGGCGACGATGGTCGGGTTGGCGGTCACCCCGCGGATCCCGTCGGCGACCATGCGCGTCAGGGTGCCGTCGTGCAGGTAGCCACGGGTGAGGTTGTCGAGCCAGGGACTCTGGCCGTATTCGGCGTAGAGACGGTCCAATGTGGTCATCGGTCTTCCCTCCAAGGGGCGGGGACAACGCGTCTTCACTCGGGTGATGTGGGTCTGTGACCTGCGGTCCTCGGCGGTGGGCCCGTCGCGCGGGCCGGCGCATGGGATGCCGCTGGTTTGCTGAGGACGACCGGTCGCTACCGGCGGGGCATCGGCGAATCGGCCGGTCGGCGCGTGGCGGCCAGCCGCGACAATGCGAGCGCGGCGACCAGTAGCCCGAAGTCGCGCAACGCCACGTCGTAGAACCCGCCGAGCAGCAGCAGGTTCACGATGATCCCGGCCAGCCAGGCCGCCACCACCACGGCGCCGTACCGCGGCCGCACCGCCACGAGCAGCCCGGCCATCACCTCGATCACGCCCACCGCGTACATCGCCTGCTGCGCCGTGCCCGGGACCAGCCGGTCCACGAACGGCGCGAGATAGCCGGGCCAGTCGGTCAACAGGTTGACGAACTTGTCCAGGCCGAACGCGATCGGCGCCACCGTGAAAACGGTGCGCAGCAACAGGAACGCCTGGTGGGCGGGATCTCCTATCCGGTCGGTCAGGCGGACGATCGGTGCCGAGCTTGGTGCGTTGGTCTCCACGACGCTTCTCCCTCTTCTAAAAACTAGTTCTTCGTATGTTAGAAACGTAGGCCGCCGAGCTTCTAAAGTCAACGCGCTTGTGTTTTACACTGTGGTCATGGCTCCTCGCCCGAAGCCCGACCGCATCGCCGCTCTGGCCGCCCTCGACGACCCGACCCGCCGAGCAGCAGCAGGTTCACGATGATCCCGGCCAGCCAGGCCGCCACCACCACGGCGCCGTACCGCGGCCGC
>DASYTU010000202.1:0-9607 GCA_036001925.1 Actinoplanes sp. | reverse complement strand
ACGCGAGCTCGCGCTCTGGTTCCCCGATCTCTAGACGGCCAGCGGCGGTTCGGTCCGCGTGCTGATCGAGATGCGGTTCCAGACGTTGATCGTGGCGATCGCCATGATCAGGTTGGCTAGTTCCTCGTCCGTGAACTGGTTGGCCGCCCGGTCCCGCTCGGGCTCATCGTGCCGGACGGCCCGACCGCCCAGGAAGGCGTCGCGCAGGGGAACAACGGCGCGCCGCTGGGCCGCGAGATGGAGTTCGCGACGGTGCTCCAGTCCTGCCACCGGGCGGGCGTCGGCGGCCTCGTGTTCCTCACCGCGGACGTGCACTACACCGCCGCGCACCACTATGACCCCGCCCGCGCGGCGATCCAGGACTTCACGCCGTTCTGGGAGTTCGACTCGGGGCCGGCGCACGCGGGCGCGTTCGGCCCGAACGTGCTGGACGGCACGTTCGGCCCGCAGGCCGTGTTCGTGCACGCGCCGCTGGTCCCCAATACGTCACCGGCCATCGGCTACCAGCACTTCGGCGAGGTGAACATCGACGCTGATTCCGGCGCTCTGACGGTAGACCTGCGCGACCGCGAAGGCACCTCCCTGTGGTCCACCACGCTTGCCCCCGCATAGCCCGGATGATCATGAAGTTGCCGTGCGGCAACTTCATGATCAACGGGGTGGGCCGGAATCCGGGTGAGGGAATCCGCGTAAGGCCGGTATCGTTGTGCCCATAGGCATCGATCCGGCCATCACCGGGGAGCCTCCGGAAGAACGGACCCGCGGGTCTCAGTAGAACCGGGCGGACCGGCACGCACCCCAGCCGGCGAACGAAGCGGGCGCCTCCCCGGAGACGCCAAGCGAGGTGGTACCGCGGGTCCTCCGGCTCGTCCTCGCAGTCCACGACGGTGAACTGTACGAGGAGAGAGCGACCACCGATGGCCGATCGCAAGGCTGTGTATCCCAAGCATGTCGACGTCGCGGGCGTGCCGGCGAGCCCGGACCTGCCCACGGTGGAGCGCGGCGTCCTGGACCACTGGGCCGCCGACAAGACCTTCGAGGCGTCGGTCAACCAGCGGCCGGCCGGGCGCGATGGCAGCAACGAGTACGTCTTCTATGACGGCCCGCCGTTCGCCAACGGCCTACCGCACTACGGCCACCTCTTCACCGGTTACGTCAAGGACGTGGTTCCGCGCTACCAGACCATGCGCGGCAAGCATGTCGAGCGCCGGTTCGGGTGGGACACCCACGGCCTGCCCGCCGAGGTCGAGGCCGAGAAGCAGCTCGGGATCTCCACGAAAGCGCAGATCGTGGAACTGGGCGTGGAGAAGTTCAACGACGCCTGCCGTACGTCCGTGCTCGCGTACACCAAGGACTGGGAGCGCTACGTCACCCGGCAGGCCCGCTGGGTCGACTTCGACAACGACTACAAGACGCTCGACCCGGACTACATGGAATCGGTCATGTGGGCCTTCAAGACCCTGCACGACAGGGGCCTGGTCTACGAGGGCTTCCGGGTGCTCGCGTACTGCTTCCGTTGCGAGACGCCGCTGTCCAACACCGAGACCCGGATGGACGACGTCTACCGGGACCGGACCGACCCGGCGCTGACGGTGTGGTTCACCCTCGACACCGGCGAGAAGGTCGGCGTCTGGACCACCACGCCGTGGACGCTGCCGTCGAACCTCGCGCTCGCGGTCGGTCCAGACATCGAGTACGCGGTCCTGGAGAAGGACGGCTCTCGCTATGTGCTCGGCGCCGCCAGGCTGGATGCATACGCCAAGGAGCTCGAAGGGTTCGAGCGGGTCGGCACCGTCTACGGCCGCGACCTGGTCGGGCGGCGGTACACGCCGCTGTTCGACTTCCTCGTGGCGGAGGCCGGTCCGAACGCGTTCCAGGTACTCGCCGCCGACTTCGTCACCACCGAGGACGGCACCGGGACCGTCCACCTGGCCCCGGCCTTCGGCGAGGACGACCAGAACGTCTGCAACGCGGCCGGCATCCCGACCATCGTGACCGTGGACGACCACACGCGATTCACCGCGCTCGTGCGGCCGTACCAGGGTGTGCAGGTTTTCGACACCAACAAGCAGGTCATCCGCGACCTGCGCGAGCAGGGCGTGGTGTTGCGGCAGGACAGCTACACGCACTCGTACCCGCACTGCTGGCGGTGCGACACGCCGCTGGTCTACAAGGCGGTGTCGTCGTGGTTCGTGGCGGTGACCCAGTTCCGGGACCGGATGGTCGAGTTGAACCAGCAGATCACCTGGACGCCGGCGCACATCAAGGACGGCTCGTTCGGCAAGTGGCTGGCTAACGCCCGGGACTGGTCGATCAGCCGTAACCGGTTCTGGGGCTCGCCCATCCCGGTGTGGAAGTCGGACGACCCGCAGTACCCGCGCGTGGACGTCTACGGTTCGTTCGCCGAACTCGAGCGCGACTTCGGCGTGCCGGTGACCGACCTGCACCGGCCGTACATCGACGAGCTGACCCGGCCCAACCCGGACGACCCGACCGGCCGGTCCGTCATGCGCCGCGTTCCCGAGGTGCTGGACTGCTGGTTCGAGTCCGGGTCGATGCCGTTCGCCCAGGTGCACTACCCGTTCGAGAACAAGGACTGGTTCGAGCACCACTACCCGGGCGACTTCATCGTCGAGTACATCGGGCAGACCCGCGGCTGGTTCTACACCATGCACGTGCTGGCCACCGCGCTGTTCGATCGGCCCGCGTTCCTCAACTGCCTGAGCCACGGCATCCTGCAGGGCGCCGACGGCCGGAAGATGTCCAAGAGCCTGCGCAACTACCCGGACGTGTACGAAGTCTTCGACACGTACGGGTCGGACGCCATGCGCTGGATGCTGGTGTCGTCGCCGGTGCTCCGGGGCGGCGACATGCCGGTTACCGAGACCGCGATCCGCGAGGCGGTCCGGCAGGTGCTGCTGCCGCTGTGGAACGTCTGGTACTTCTTCAGCCTGTACGCCAACGCCTCCGGGCATGAAGCACAAATCGGAACCGACGCTGCGCGATCCAAGGCCGCCTCCGGCGGCGGGCACCTGCTCGACCGTTACGTCCTCGCCAAGACCGGTGAGCTCGTATCGGACGTCCAGCGGCAGATGGACGAGTACGACATCTCGGGGGCGTGCGCGTCCGTGCGGTCGTACCTGGACGCGCTGACCAACTGGTATGTGCGGCGCTCGCGGGACCGGTTCTGGGCCGGCGACGCGGACGCGTTCGACACGCTCGCCACGGTGCTGGAGACGCTCAGCCGGGTGATGGCGCCGCTCGCGCCGCTGACCACCGAGGAGATCTGGCGCGGCCTGACCGGGGAGCGGTCGGTGCACCTGACCGACTGGCCGTCCGCATCGGACTTCCCGGCCGACCGCGCGCTGGTGGCCTCGATGGATGCGATCCGCGATGCCGCGTCGGCGACGCTGTCGCTGCGCAAGGCTCGGGGTCTACGAGTACGGCTGCCGCTGGCGTCGCTGACCGTGGCGACCGGCGACGCGATGACATTGGCGCCGTTCGCCGACCTGCTCGCGGACGAGGTCAACGTCAAGGACGTGGTCTTCACCGACGACGTGGCCGCGTACTGCCAGCAGGTCTTGACCGTGGTGCCGCGGGTCCTGGGCCCGCGCGTGGGCAAGCAGGTCCAGCAGGTGATCAAGGCGGTCAAGGCCGGCGAGTGGGAACTGGTCGACGGCGCGCCGGTCGCGGCCGGTGTGACGCTGCAGGAGGGCGAGTACGAGCTCAAGCTCGTCGCGTCCGACGTCGCCAACTCGGCACCGCTGCCCGGGGACGCCGGCGTGGTGGTGCTCGACACCACGGTGACCCCGGAGCTGGCCGCCGAAGGCCTGGCCCGCGACGTCATCCGCGTCGTGCAGCAGGCCCGCCGCGAAGCCGGCTTGGACGTGTCCGATCGGATCGCACTGACCGTGTCCGGGTCCAGTGCGGTGGTCGGTGCCGTCGAGGCACACCGCGACTTCCTGGCGGCCGAGACACTGGCTACGTCTCTCGGCTTCGCCGATGACCTCACCGGATTCGCCGGTGAGGTCGGCGACGGCGAGTCCGTCACCGTGGTGGTGTCCCGCGCGGTGTGAGAAGCGCCTCGTGACCCTTCCACCGCGGCAAGATCGAGGGGACTTTCCTGGGCGCCGTCCGATAACCTCACATCGCCCCCCCACTTTCTGCAGTCCCCGCCGGAGGAAGCGTTGCCGCTGCTCTACTCGATCGGCAAAGTCACGGTCGGCTACGCCATGGTGTTCGGGTGGCGGCCGCACGTGGAAGGGCTCGAGAACATCCCCGCCACGGGTGGCGCCATCTTCGCCGGCAACCACCTCTCGGTCGCCGACGAGCTGTTCCTCGGCTCCGTCGTGCCGCGGCACATCGCGTTCTGGGCGAAGTCGGAGTACTTCATCGGCAAGGGCATCGGGGGCATGTTCACCAAGGCGTTGATGCACGGCCTCGGCGCGATCAAAGTCGAGCGCGCGGGCGGCCGGGCCGCGCTGACCGCGTTCGACGGCGCGATCCCGGTGCTCAAGGCTGGCGACATGGTGGCCGTCTATCCCGAGGGCACCCGGTCGCCGGACGGCCGCCTCTACCGCGGCCGTACCGGGGTGGCGCGGCTCGCGGTCGGCGCCGGCGTGCCGATCATCCCGGTCGGCATGCTCGGTACCGACAAGGTGCAGCCGATCGGCCACCGGTTCCCGAAGCTCGGCCGCGGCAAGGTCACGGTCAAGTTCGGCAAGCCGATCGAGATTGCGGGGCGCGCGGACGACCGGACGTCGTTGCGCGCGCTCACCGACGAGGTCATGGCCGAGATCCAGAAGCTCACCGGGCAGGAGTACGTGGCCCGCTACGCCCCGCCGCGCGGCGGGCCGCCGGCTTGATCACTTGCGGGTGAGTACCGCGCCGCGCAGGATGCCGGTCAACTCCGCGCTGTCGGCCACGGAGCGCCTGGTCAGCAGCACCGTGGCCAGGCTGCCGTGGTCGGCCCACGCGCACACCACGACCGACGTGCCGCTCGCGTCGCCGATGCCGCAGCGTTCGTGCACGCCGCTCTCGCCGAGATCGAACGGCATGACGTCGCGGATGTCGTACTGGCCGGTGAGATGCCGCAGTTCTGCGTCGACATCGGCCCCGGGCGTGAGGTGCAGTCCCGTGGTGCCGAAGATGGTCACGCGCTTGCCGTTGCCGTCCGCGTACACGCCCGCGAACACCTGGTCGGCCTTCGTGTTGCGGTCGTTCAGCTGCTCGGTGAGCCGCTGCACCGCCCGGCGGCTCGCGCTGTCGTCGCGCAATTTCAGGTCGGCGACCGAGTCCGGCAGGATCGCGGTGACCGGATATTGCCGGGCCGGCGGCCAGGCGGCGTAGGCCGCCGGCACGCCACAGCAGCACGCCACGCTGAACAGCGTGAACAGAGCGAGCCGTCGCGGCCAGCGGCGCCGCCGGGGCGGCGGCGGAAGCGGCCGCTGCGCCTGCGGGCCGGGCGGTGGCCGCCACGCCGGTGGAGGCGGCAGCGGCCGCTGCGCCTGCGGGCCGGGCGGCCGCCACGCCGGCGGCGGCAGCGGCCGGGCGCTCGGCTGCGGGGCTACCGGACGCGGCGCGACCGGGACGCGGTTGGCGGGCGCGGTGGGCTGCTTCTTCTTCTGCCTGCGCCAGCCACGGCGCGGCGGGGCGGTCGGCGGCGCCGCGGCCGGCGGAAGCGACGCGACCACGGGCCCAGGTGGGGCGGTTGGCGGCAGCGAGACCACGGGCCCCGGCGTCGCGGCCGGCGGAAGCGACGCTGCCACCGGCCGCGGCCGCGGCGCGGGCGGTTTCATCAGCGTCGGCGGCAGCAGCGCGATCGGCGGCCGGTCCACCTGGGTCGGCGGCAGCACCTCGGGCAGGGCCGGCATCGGGTCCCATGGCGTGTCCTGCCCTGCCCACGGGTCGACGGCCGGCGTCGCCGCCCACTGCGTCACGTCGGCCGGGGCGGGATCGAGCGCCGATCCGTCGGGCGCGGCCGCCGTCCGGCGGCGCGACCACCATGCCCGCTTCGGACCCGGCGGAGGTACGGCCGCGGAGGCGCTCCAGCGCATCGGAGCGTCCACGGTCGACGCCTCCGGGCCATCCGGTTCGAGCCGCGTCGGGTCGACGACCGGCTTGCTGTCGTCGGGCAGTCCGACCGCCGGGGTGTTTCCACCCGGCTGCTGGTCGGCCATCGGTCGATCTCCTCCCGGCATCTGGGGCGAGCGCCTTACGCCAGGTTAGAGCCGGTGTGCCACCGGGCCATGGACCATGGGGAAGGATGAGCCAGCTGGTCCTCGCTCCGCTCGGACGGCTCCGCGCCTGATGACCGGTGTCCGCCCGCAGTCGCTCCAGTCGCTGCGCTCCCTGCGCTTTGTGCGGCCGGACACCGGGGCGCTCCGCGAGCCGCGTACCCTGGAACCCCATGAGCGTCAGTTCCGTCTTCCCGCAGCTCGAGCCGCTGCTGCCCCGGGTCAGCAAGCCGATCCAGTACGTGGGCGGCGAGCTCGGCGCCGTGGTCAAGGACTGGGACGCCACGGCCGTGCGGTGGGCGCTGATGTACCCGGACGCGTACGAGGTGGGCCTGCCGAACCAGGGCGTACAGATCCTCTACGAGGTCCTCAACGAGCAGCCCGAGGCGCTGGCCGAACGGACGTACGCGGTCTGGCCCGACCTCGAGGCGCTGATGAAGGAGCACGGCGTCCCGCAGTTCACGGTCGACGCGCACCGGCCGGTGAAGGCGTTCGACGTGCTCGGGGTGTCGTTCGCCACCGAGCTCGGCTACACGAATATGCTCAGCGCTCTCGACCTGGCGGGCATCCCCCTGGAGAGCGCGGACCGCGGCGAGGACGATCCGATCGTGCTGGCCGGCGGCCACGCGAGCTTCAACCCGGAGCCGATCGCCGAATTCATCGACGCGGCCGTGCTGGGCGACGGTGAGGAGGCGGTCCTCGAGATCACCGGCATCATCCGGGACTGGAAGGCCGAGGGGCGCCCTGGCGGCCGCGACGAGCTGCTGCTGCGGCTGGCCCGTACCGAGAGCATCTATGTTCCCCGCTTCTACGACGTCGACTACCTGCCCGACGGGCGCATCCACCGGGTGGTGCCGAACCGGCCGGACGTTCCGTTCCGGGTGAACAAGCGGACGACCATGGATCTCGACGCCTGGCCGTACCCGAAGAAGCCTCTGGTCCCGCTGGCCGAGACCGTGCACGAGCGGTACGCGGTGGAGATCTTCCGCGGCTGCACCCGGGGTTGCCGGTTCTGCCAGGCCGGCATGATCACCCGACCGGTGCGCGAGCGTTCGATCACCACGGTCGGCCAGATGGTCCAGCAGGGCCTGGAGTTCTCCGGCTTCAGCGAGGTCGGCCTGCTCTCGCTGTCCAGCGCCGACCACTCCGAGATCGGCGACATGTGCTCCGGCCTCGCCGACCAGTACGCGGACACGAACGTCTCGCTGTCACTGCCGTCCACGCGGGTGGACGCGTTCAACATCGAACTGGCCCAGGAGCTGTCCCGCAACGGCCGGCGTACCGGTCTGACGTTCGCCCCCGAGGGCGGCTCGGAGCGGATCCGCAAGGTCATCAACAAGATGGTGACCGAGGAGGACCTGATCCGGACGGTCGTCACCGCGTACTCGAACGGCTGGCGGCAGGTGAAGCTCTACTTCATGTGCGGCCTGCCCACCGAGACCGACGACGACGTGCTGCAGATCGCCCGGATGGCGCACGAGGTCATCAAGGCCGGCCGCGCCGCCACCGGCAGCAAGGACATCCGCTGCACGGTGTCGATCGGCGGGTTCGTGCCGAAGCCGCACACGCCGTTCCAGTGGGCGGCCATGGCGCCGCCCGAGGTCATCGACCGCCGGCTGCGCCTGCTCAAGCAGGAGATCAACTCGGACCGGTCGCTGGGCCGGGCGATCGGCTACCGCTATCACGACGGCGAGCCGTCGTTGATCGAGGGCCTGCTCTCGCGGGGGGACCGCAGGGTGGGCGCGGTGATCCGCCGGGTCTGGGACAAGGGCGGGCGTTTCGACGGCTGGAGCGAGCACTTCTCGTACGAACGCTGGGTTTCCGCCTGCGCGGAGGTCCTCCCGGAGTTCGGCGTGGACCTGGACTGGTTCACCACCCGCGAACGCGACCAGCTCGAGGTCCTGCCCTGGGACCACCTCGACTCCGGGCTCGACAAGGACTGGCTCTGGCAGGACTGGCAGGACTCGCTCGGCGAGTACGAGCAGGACGACTGCCGGTGGACGCCGTGCTTCGACTGCGGTGTCTGCCCGTCCATGGACACCGAGATCCAGATCGGGCCCACGGGCCGGAAGCTGCTGCCGCTCACCCCGGTGAACGGCTTGCGGGTGCCGGCGCACACCCACTAAGGAGCACGTGACATCGCTAGGAATCAGCCCGCGGGCGGCCAGGCCCCGGTCGTCCAGCGGATCCGGATCCGGTACGCCAAGCGTGGCCCGCTGAGGTTCACCTCGCATCGGGACTTCGCCCGCGCGTTCGAGCGGGCGCTGCGCCGCGCCGCCGTGCCGGTCGCGTTCTCGCAGGGCTTCACCCCACACCCCAAGATTTCGTACGCCAGCGCCGCGCCGACCGGGGTCGCCAGCGAAGCGGAGTACCTGGAGATCGGATTGCAGTCGCGGGTCGACCCGGCGGAGTTGCGCACCGCTCTCGACGCCGCACTCTCGCCCGGGCTGGACGTGCTCGACGCGGTGGAGGCCACCGAGGGAACCAGCCTGGCCGAACGGATCGACGCCTCCCGCTGGCGTCTTGAGCTGCCCGACGTCTCGCCGGCGGTCGCCGCCGAGGCGGTGGCGGCGTTCCTCGCGGCCGACGAAGTGCTGGTCGAACGCATGACGAAACAAGGTCGACGATCGTTCGACGCGCGGGCCGCAGTGATGAGCTTCGACGTGACGAACCAGTCTCCGGCACCTTCCGGGGCCGACGGCGTACGGTGTGCGATAATAAACCTTGTCGTACGGCAGGTTACGCCCGCCGTCCGACCCGATGACGTCCTTTCCGGCCTGCGCGTGGTGGCTGGCCTGGAGCCGCCGGTACCGCCACGGGCGACCCGGCTGGCCCAGGGCCGGTTGGTCCAGAGCACGCTCACCCCGCAGCTGGAGATCGTCGATCCGTTGGACGCGGACCGCGAGGGCACAGCCATCGGAGGGCGCTAGCCGCTTCGGCCGGCGTCCATTGGCAGACTTCGGCCGCCCGTCCGTCTGGGATGGGCCCGAAAAACTTGCGGCGACCCTGCGTGGCAGCGCTCACCCGCGCCCGGGGCCGCCAGAACTGGAGAGCCCCATGCTCGATAACGAGCCAACGGGCGGTGAACGGGACGGAGTTACTCCTCCGCCCGGCGATACCGCCGAAAGCACCACCCCTGTACGTCGTACGCGTGCCCCCCGGCGCAAGGCGACGCCCCCCGCCGAGGCAGCCGCAGAAACCGGTACCCCGATGAGTGACGCGGTGCCGGACGGTGCCGGCGTCGAGCCGGGCGCCGCGATCGAAGCGGCGAGCGCCGCCGACGCGGCCGCGGAGGTCCCGGCCGCACCTACCCGCCGGCGCCGCAAGGCGGCCGCCCCGGCCGCTCAGCCCACGCTGGCCGGCCAGGATGC
>DASYTU010000201.1:0-5436 GCA_036001925.1 Actinoplanes sp. | reverse complement strand
GCCTCGACGCCCGCCATCAGGACGATTCCCGTGTCCGGGTCGGCGGCGAGCTCGCGCAACACCTGGAGCGTCTCGAAGCTCCAGGCCCGCACCCGATCGCTGGACTCGACGAGGTACGGGCTCCAGGTCGCCCCGGCGGCGTACGACGTCGTCTTGTCATCGGTACCGGCCGCCCAGATCCGCACCCGGCGCCCCGCCTCGGCAAGGCAGACCGCGGTGGTCAGCCCGGACACCCCAGCGCCGACGACCAGCGCGTCGAGATCATCACCACTCATCGCTAGACCGTAGTACCGTCGGACCGGTCAGTGGGCGAGCTGCGAGTCCGGCTGGTAGCTGTACGCCGCCTCCCGTCCGCCTCGTCGCTTTCCAACCCGGCGCCGAGCGCACCTCCGACGGTCACCACCGGCGTGGCCTGCCAGGCCGACAACGCCTTGCGGCGTGGCTAGCGTGTTCCGAGTGGAGTCGAGGCCGTGAAGGGTGTTCGGGCCGCTCCACCACGCGCGCTCGCCACGCGGCGCATCGCGGCATGGGCGGTGGATTGGCTGATTATCAGCGCGTACGCGGTTGCCCTGGTTCCGCTTGGCATTCTTCTCGTCGGCCGTGACGTGCGGCTGCCACAATTCGCGTGGAACGCCCTGGCGTTCACCCTGCTCATCCTCCCCGCCACGGGCTGGCTGGCCGGTTGGGAGCGCGGGCGGCGGGGCGCTACTCCGGGTAAGCGGCTGCTGCGCCTGCGAACGTCCGGTCCGGGCGGCGGGCGGCTAAGTTGGCGGCGCGCGCTCGCCCGCAATGCGCTTAAGGTCGCCTGACCCTGGGAACTCGGCCACACAGCGGCGTTCGTGCTGGCCAACCCGGCGTCGACCGACTATGCCGCAGTCCTCGGTATCATCTGCGGCCTGGCTGGCTGCGTGCTCGCCGGCGCATCGGTCACCTTCCTGTTCGTCCGATCTGGTCGCACGCCGTACGATCTGGCAACGTCGACCCAGGTACGCACGGTGCCCCGGTGGACGGGGATCGTGCCGGACTGAAGCCCTTACTTGGCCAGCCCGGCGAGGAGGTTGATGGTGGCGGCCACCGAAGCGCCCGGCACGGCCGCCGGCGCGCTCTGCATTCCGGACGCAGAACGCCCGCAATGAGGTCTACGGTGGCGCCATGACCGACAGCGACACCCCGTGGGAACCGCCCCTGGCCGGCACGGAGGTCGAGCACCTGGTCGGTGCGCTGGACCGCCTGCGCACGACCTTCCGGTGGAAGGCCGACGACCTCGACGCGGCCGGTCTGCAGACCCGCGTCGGCGCCTCCTCGCTGACCCTCGGCGGCCTGCTCAAGCACCTCGCCGCCATGGAGGACTACATCTTCACGACCAAGCTGAGCGGGGCGCCGATGGGCGCGCCGTGGGATGCCACCGGCTGGGACGGCAGCAACGACTGGGAGTTCACGTCCGCCGCCCACGACACGCCCGACCAGCTCTACGCGCTCTGGGACGGCGCCGTGGAACGGTCCCGGGCGCGGCTGGGCGCGGCCCTGGCCGACGGCGGACTCGACCAACTCGTCCACGTGTCCGGGCCGGACGGTCGCCACGCCAGCCTGCGCCGGCTGGTATGCGACCTGATCGAGGAGTACGGCCGGCACACCGGGCACGCCGACCTGCTCCGCGAGGCGGTCGACGGACTGGTCGGTGAGGACCCTCCGCCCGGATGGCAGACACGAGCGAGCCGATCACGGCTGAGCGGCTGACCCCCGTACCGGCGGGCTGTTCCGGCGTCGTCAGGCGCAGGCGGCGGCGAGTGCGCCAACCGGATCGAGGTAGACCCGCGCCAGCAGGGTCACCCACTGGTACACCGCGTCCTCCTTCGCCGCGAGCGGGCCCGGCCGGAAGTGCGGGTTGGACACCCCCCGCTGTACCGACTCGCAGGCGGCCCAGTCCTCGCGGTTGGTCACGTCCCAGAAGTCGACCGCGTACGACGGGTCGGCCACGCCGGGTGGGAAGAGCCACGAGCACTCGATCCTGGTACGGCCCGGTGCGAGCGGCGTCAGCCGGTGCGTCATGACGTAGTCCGGATGGGCCGAGATCAGTAGGTTGGGAAACAGGCTCAGGTACTGGACGCTGCGCGGGTCGGCGCCGGGCAGCGGCACTCCGGCCGACTGCCCGGAAAGCGACATCGTCTCGGCATGTTCGCGTAGGTCCATCGAGCCGCCCACCCATGCACCGGGCAGATCCCAGTTGGCGCCGGAGGACGGCGGCGATACCTGGCACAGCTCGGGATGGATGAGCGGGCAGTGGTAGCACTCGTGGTAGTTCTCCACGATGATCTTCCAGTTCGCCGCTACCTCGTACCTATGGCAGGCCCCCACCACCAGGTCCTCGGCGTGGTACGGCGCCACGATGCCGGCCATCGCGCCGACGTAGCGCTCGAACGCGGGCGCCTGCCCGGTGGCGTTGACGAACACCCAGCCGTGCCAGGTCGTGAGAGGCAACTCGACCAGGTCGAGGTCGTCGGGCCAGCCGCCGTCCATGCCGGGGGCCGCGCGGAGCGCGCCGTCGAGACGGTAGGACCAGCCATGGTACGGGCAGACGACGGCGCGGTGTCCGGCGACGCCGTCGATCGGCAGCAGCTCGTGGCCGCGGTGGCGGCACACGTTGGCGAACGCGCGAGGTGTGCCATCGGAGAACGTCAGCAGGACGCCGACATCCCCGACCTCGATGGCCCGGTGGGTGAGCGCGGCGCCCGGTCCGCTGGCATCGCCGGAGCCGGTCAGGTCGTCGACGCGGCCGAGGCAGGTCCATCCGCCGCCGAACACGTGCCGGCGTTCCCAGGCGTACACGTCGGCGTCGATGTACGTCGCGGCCGGCAGCATCACGGACTCACCGTGCGCCCGCAGCGCCGCCAACAGATCTCCGGTATCTATGGGCGCCACGTTCATGTCCCGCATTGTCGCCCGATCTTGCGCCGCCGTGCCAGGTCGGATCGTCTTCTGCCCCCGTTTGCGCGGGTCAAGGCGCGCGGCGCGCGGATCACCGGCCTTCATCGTGACATCGTGCGCTGATCGCGGCTCGCCTCACGACCGTGCCGGCTGCAGGTACAGGTCCTGAACGATCTCCTTTGGTCGCCCGCAACTCCACGGAGTTCCGGTTCGCTGCCGTTCGAACGGGCACGGACACTCGCGGCTACCCGCCGATCGATGGCCTTCTTCTGGCGGTGCGCGAAAGTCAGCCAGGAGAGCCAAGCCTCGACAGGCTGATCCGCCGCATACTGCGATCAGCGCTTCGAGCAGCGCCAAGCCCGACAAGCGAACGACGGCGGCGGTCTTTGCCACACTTAGCGAGTCCCTTGGGTGCCTGTGACTACATCCGATCCGGCGCAGCGATCCCGAGCAGGTTCAAACCGCGGGCGAGCACTCGGGCGGTCAGATCGCACAGCGCGAGCCGGCTCGCCCGCGTATCGCCCTCGGCGCGCAGCACTGGGCACGTCTCATAGAAGGCGGTGAACACGGTCGCCAGGCCGTAGAGGTAGACCGCGAGCCGGTGGAACTCCAGCGACTCCGCCACCGCGGCGATGACCCCCTCGAAGGCCAGCAGTTCGATGGCCAGCGCGCGCTCGGCCGACTCGGAGACGGTCACCGCCGCAAGTCCTGTTGGTGCGGCAACCTCACCCCGGCGGAAGATCGACCGGATCCGGGCGTGCGCGTACTGCAAGTACGGGGCGGTGTTGCCGTCGAACGACAGCATCCGGTGCCAGTCGAAGACGTAGTCCTTGACGCGGTCGTTGGACAAGTCGGCGTACTTGATTGCGCCGATGCCGACCATCCGCGCCACGTCCGTCCGGGTGTCCTCGTCGAGCTCGGGATTCTTCTCCGCGACCAGTGCCGCAGCGCGCGATACGGCCTCGTCGACCAGCTCGGCCAACTTGATCGTGTCACCGGCCCGGCTGCGCAGAATCTTGCCGTCCGGGCCGAGGACCGAACCGAACCCGACGTGCTGGGCTCGGGCGGGCGGGGTCAGCCAGCCGGCCTCGCGCGCCACCTCGAAGACCATCTCGAAATGCTGCTTCTGTGGCAGCCCGACGACATAGAGCAGCCGGTTGGCGTGCAGCTCCTGAGTCCGGTACCGGATCGCGGCGAGGTCCGTCGCGCCGTAGCCGAAGCCGCCGTCACGCTTCTGCACGATGATCGGCAGCGGGTCGCCGTCCCGGTTCGTGAAGCCCTGCGGAAATACCACCTTGGCCCCGTCGCTCTCCCGGAGCAGCCCCAGCCGGTCCAACTCCTCCACCACGGGGCGGAGCATGTCGTTATAGAAGCTCTCGCCGAAGAAGTCCTTCACTGTCAGGCACACGTCGAGCCGGTCGTAGACCGTAAGGAAGTACTTCTCCGACTCGTCCACGAGTAGCCGCCACAGCCGCAGCGTCTGCTCGTCGCCACCCTGCAGGGCCACCACGCGGGTCCGCGCCCGCTCCTTGAAGCCGTCGTCGGCGTCGAACTTCGCGCGGGCGGCCTTGTAGAAGCCGTTCAAGTCGCCCAGTGACAGCTCGTGCGCGGCCTCCGTCTCCCCGATGTCCAAGAGGTGCTCGATCAGCATCCCGAATGGCGTGCCCCAGTCACCCAGGTGGTTAGCCTTGATCACGCGGTGGCCGAGCCAGTCAAGCAGCCGCACAGCGGCATCACCTATCACCGTCGAGCGCAGGTGGCCGACGTGCATCTCCTTGGCAACGTTGGGCGCCGAGTAGTCGATCACCACGGTGTCCGGGTCCGCCACCGGAGCGACCCCGAGGCGTTCCTGGCCGGCCATGTCGGCGACGAGCGAGGCGAGGGCTTCACCTGACAAGGTCAGGTTGATGAAACCCGGCCCCGAGACCTCCACCGACCGGCACAGGTCGTCGAGGCGCGCGTGCCGCACCACTTCGGCCGCGATCTCGCGAGGGTTGCGCCCGAGTCGGCGAGCCAGCGGCAGGGCGCCGTCGGCCTGGAAATCGGCATGCTGCGAGCGGCGCAAGCTCGGATCGGTCGGCGCACCGGCGACCTCCTCGAAGGCGGGTGCAAGCCGCTCGAGTAGCAGATATTCCAGGGTTGCCATGCCATTCAACCTAGTCGACGGGTCGGTTGGCCCCGCAGGATAACCGCCGACCCGGACGGCGCCTGGCGCTGTGGGATGGTGGTGGTGTGACGGTGGAGGACCTCGTCCGGCTGCGCCGGGCCCGTGACCTGATGGACCGCGACTACGCGAAGCCGCTCGACGTTCCGGCGCTGGCGCGCGTCGCCCTCATGTCGCCGGGCCATTTCTCCCGCAGTTTCCGCGCTGCCTACGGGGAGACGCCGTACAGCTACCTGATGACGCGCCGGATCGAGCGGGCCAAGGCGCTGCTGCGGCGGGGTGACCTGACGGTGACGGAGGTCTGCTTCGCGGTCGGCTGCACATCGCTGGGGTCGTTCAGCTCGCGG
>DASYTU010000200.1:0-35611 GCA_036001925.1 Actinoplanes sp. | reverse complement strand
CCAGCCGATGTCCGGTGGTGGCCTCGGCGGTTCACCGTACGCGCGCCGGATCACGCCGTCTCCGCCGCCGCCGCGCGGCAAGCTGGTTCTCGGACTGGTCATCGGCCTGATCGCCGGGATCGTCCTGGCGGGAACGGCCGGCTTCCTCGTGGGACGCGGAACCGGGGGCCGCGGAGCCGGGGGCCGCGGAGCCGGGGGTGGCGAGCCGGTGGCGGCGCCGTCGTCGCAACCCGGGTATCTCGGCGATCTTGTCGCGGTCAACCGGGCGAAGTTCGCCGGGGAGCTGGCCACGCTGGCCCAGCCCTGGCTCGCGGACATGAGCGGTTGCCTCACCAACTCCGACGGCGGCGGCCCGCAGCTCGGCAAGGGCGAGCAGGTACACGTCCTGTGCCGCGACGGCGCGATGTATGTCCACTTCGTCACGTACGCCTCGGCCGACGAGAAGGCGGCCGACCGCGGCTACCGTCAGCAGCTCGCGCTCGGGTCGCAGGCGATCCTTCCCGGTCTCGACCAGCCCGGCCGCAAGCTCGGTGGCGTTACCGGCGCCGCCGGCACCTATGTGGAGTACGCCGCTCGCGCCGCCAAGAACCCGGCGCTGTGCGGCGTATGGTGGGATCTCGACAACACCGCGTCGGCGGTCTACGTCGACGTGCTCTGTGACAGCCTGGGCGGGAAGTGGGATCCGCTGCGCGCCGTGTGGCAGCGACACAGCTGACATGGCCGACTTGCTCGCGGACAAGTCGGTGGCGGTGGTGCACGAATGGTTCGGCGCGGTGGGCGGCTCCGAGAACGTCTTCCTCGCCATCGCCGAACTCATCCCGCACGCACGGCGGTACGTCCTATGGGCCGAACCGGACACCGACGTCGAGGGTCTGGCCCTGCGCGAGACCTGGCTGGCACGTACGCCCCTACGCCGTTCGAAGGCGCTGGCCCTGCCGGTCATGCCCCTGGTCTGGCGCACGGCGGGCCGGCCGGAACCGGATGTGGTGATCTCTTCCAGCCACGCCTTCGCGCACACCGTCAAACTCGGTGCACCGCAGCGCACGCGGCATCTGAGCTACGTCCACTCGCCGGCCCGCTACGTGTGGAGCCCGCAGCACGACGGCCGGGGCGCCCATCCACTGTTGGGTCCGCTGCGGAAGCTGCTGCAGGCGGTCGACGTCCGGAGCAGCCGGCACGTGCACGCGTACGCCGCGAACTCCCGCGAGGTCCAGCGCCGGATCAAGCGGTTCTGGCGGCGGGACGCCGTGGTCATCCACCCGCCGGTGGACGTGGAGTTCTTCGGCGGCGGCCCGCGGGACGAGCAGGACCGGGACTACCTGCTGGGGGTCGGGCGGTGGATCCCGTACAAGAGATTCGACCTGATGATCGAGGTGGCCGCGGCCGCCCGGATGAAGCTGATCCTGGCGGGTTCCGGCCCGCTGGAGGCGAGGCTGCGGCGGCAGGCCGCCGGGCTGCCGGTGGCATTCGAGGTACGGCCCAGCCGTGACCGCCTGCGCGAGCTGTACCGCGGTGCGCGGGCGCTGCTGTTCCCGGCGCACGAGGACTTCGGGATCGTCCCCGTCGAGGCCCAGGCCTGCGGCGCCCCGGTCGTCGGCCTGCGTCGCGGCGGGCTGCTGGAGACCGTCGTGGACGGCGAGACCGGGTTCCTCGTCGACGCTGCCGACCCGTCGGCGTACGTGCCGCTCGTGCGCCGGGCGGCCGACCTTTCCACGGACCGGATCCGGCGCCAGGCCGGCCGCTTCTCGCACACCCGGTTCGCCGACCGGATGACCCGGTGGGTCGACGATGCCGCGCGCTGACCGCCGGCTGGTCGTCGACTGCAGCGGCGTCGGCGCGGGCGGGATCACCCGGGTGATGACCGAGATCGTCCGGCATTGGCCCGACGGTCACCGGCTGGAACTGGTCGCCGCGCCGTCCGACTGGGAGATCCCCGACGGCACCACCGCGGCGGTCACCGTCCTCAGCCGGCAGACCCGCGGCCGCGAGCGCACCATCGCTGCGGCGACCGCGACGCTGCGCCGGGCGACCGCCGGCGCGGGTACGGACTCCCGGGTGCTGTCGCTGAGCCCGTCGCTCGCGGTGCTCGGCAGCCGCGCACCGGTCACCACGATCGTGCACGACCTCGCGTTCCGGCTGTGGCCGAACGGCCTGTCCAAGGCCCAGCTGCGGTACCGCCGGGCCAGCTACGCCACCGCCGTCCGGCGCTCCCAGCGGCTGCTCTGTGTCAGCGCGCGCACCCGCCACGACCTGCTCGGCCTCTACGGCATCGACAACCGGACGCGGGTCTGGCACCCGGGCAGCGATCTGGTGGAGCCCGGGAAGCTGCCGGCCGCGCTCGCCGAGGTGCCGGGGGACTACGTCGTGGTCCCGGGCCACGCCGCGCACAAGGGCGTCGAGCTGGCCATCGATGCCCTGGCCGACCTTTCCCGCTACGTGCTGGTCGTGCTCACCGGCGGCGCGGTCGTCGAGAGCTTCCACCGCGCCGCGCGGTCCGGCGCCGCCGACCGGATCATCTTCCTCGACCGCCTGAGCGATCCCGAGTACGCGGCCACCATCGCCGGCGCGGCGGCCTTCGTCATGCCGAGCCACTTCGAGGGGTACGGGCTGCCCGCGGCCGAGGCCGTCCGTCTGGGTACGCCGACCGTGATCTCGCCCGATCCCGCGCTGCACGAGGCGACCGGCGGCGCCGCCATCCGGATGGACAGCTGGACGGCGGCGGCGCTGACCGCGGCGCTCCAGCGGATCGACCGGTCGGCGCCCCCGGGACGCGTCGCCGGCCGTTCCTGGTTGGCGGCGACCCAGGACCTGGTCCGGGAGCTGGCACCCTGATGCGGATCGCCATGGTGCATTCCACGTTCGCCACCAGCGGCGGCGCCGAACGGTACATCCGTGACGTCGCCCGCAGCCTGACCGCCCGCGGCCACGAGGTACGGATCTACAGCCGCGACGACCGCAGCCTCCGGCCCCGCCTGTCGGAACGGCTTGGCGCCCGGCTGCCCCGGTTGCTGCGGAAGGGGCTGGTCCACATCGGGGACCTCGTCGACCCGACCGGGCCGCGTCCGCGGGACCTGCGCGACTTCGCCCCCGACGTAGTCCATGTGCACAACTGGCAACGGCTGGGTGTCCTGCCGGTGGCGCGGATCTCGAGGGCGTACCCGACCTGCCACACCGTGCACGACCACGCCATCTGCGACCCCAACAACGCCCTGGGGAACCTGGGCCGGTCACGGGTCCTCGACGCGCTGCTCGCCGTCCGCGCGGCGTGGATCGTGCGCCGGTTCCGCCGGGTGCGGTTGCTGTTCGCCGCCGAGCGCACCCGGGACACCGTACGCGCCATCGCGCCCCAGGCCGGCGGCCTGGCCAGCCGCATCGTGCCGCTCGCCGTGCCTACGCCCTGGCACCGCCTGCCCTGGCCGGCCGGGCGGCGCGACGCCTTCCTGTTCCTCGGTGCGCTGACCCGGCACAAGGGCATCGACCTGCTGCTGGATGCCTGGCGGCCGGCGTTCGGGACGTTGCTGGTCGCCGGGGACGGCCCGCTCCGCCCGGAGGTGGAACGGCGGGCGGCCTCAACGCCGTCGGTGCGCTACCTCGGCCACCTCGACGACGAGGGGAAGCGAGCGGCGTTCGCGCAGGCCGGCTGGCTGGTGTTCCCCAGCCGCAAGCCGGAGACGTACGGCCTGGCGTGCGCGGAGGCACTGATGGCGGGGCGCCCGATCATCGCCGCCGCGCACGCCCGCCCCCCGATGGCGACAGACACGTCGACGCTTCAGTTCCACGACCTCGCCGAACTGTCCCACCTGCTTGCCCGAGCCGCCCGCATGCCGGCCGGCGAGTACGACCGCATGGCCGCGTCCGCCGCCGCCGACGGCCGCCGGCTCGACTGGGACGAACACATCGACACGCTGCTCGACGTGTACGAGACGGCGGGACCGATCCGGTGACCGGTCAAGCCCCGCCGATGGAGGTCACCGTGGCCGGCTCGTCCCGCTGGGACCGCGCGTACGAGGCCGGCCTCGTGTACGCGATGGTCGTCATCACGGTGCCCCTGGGCCTGTGGCTGCTCGGCGTCCAGGCGCTCGCCGGGATGCTTTCCGGCGGCCGCGCGTACGTCCTCAACCTCTCCAGCGCGGTGATCATCTGCGCGCTTGCGGTCGTCGCCGTGCTGCGGCGCGGCGCCGAACTGCCCATGCGATGGGTGAGCATCGGTGCCGGCGCAGTCGCGGCGGCGGCGGTGTGGGGCGGCATCGGCATCGCCCGGCACGGCGTGGCGCAGACCGCCACCGGGCTGCGGCTCATCCTGGTGCCCGTGGCGCTCATCGTCGTCGTCGCCACGCTGCCGCCGGCGGCCGTGCGCCGGCTGATCACGATCTTGTCGTGGCTGGTGGTCGCGAACGCCGTCGCCGGGGTGGCGGAACTCGCCGTCGGCCCCGCGCGTCTCGTCCAGATCGGTTTCAGCGAGGACCGCAATGTGCGGTACATCGACGGCGTGTTCCGGGTACCGGGCCTGACCGAGTTCAACGCCGAGCTCGGCATGCTCGCGGGCGCGTACCTACTGGGCTACGTGGCGTCGTGGCTGACGCCCGGCGCCCGCCCCCGGCGGTGGAGCTGGCACGCCGGAGCCCTGGCCGCCACGGTGTGCCTCGCGCTCAGCACCAGCCGGTCCGGCGCGCTGCTGGTGGTGGCCGGCGTCTTCGGGGCGGTGGTCCTGCGCCGGCCGGCGAGGCGGGTGGGCCGGGTGCTCTCGCTCGTGCTGGCCGGCGGCCTGGTGGTCGCCGTGGCCGGGGCGTTCGCCGTCCTCGGCGCCGCCGGCAGCCGCAGCCTGTTCGAACGCTTCGCGGTGTGGGGCGACCTGCTCCGCGGCGTGCCGCTGCTCGGCCGGGGCATCGGCGGCGCCGGCGCCGCCACCTACTCCCGGGTCGCCAGCGGCCCGCCGGTCTTCGTCGACAACTACTTCATCAACGTGGGGCTGCAGTTCGGGCCGATCGTCATGGTGATCCTGATCGGAGCGGTCGTCGCGGCGTTGGCCCGGCTCGCCCGCGGATCGGCCCGCCACCCGCAGTACGTCATGCCCATCGCGATCGTGTCGGGGCTGGCCGCAGCCTCCCTGGTGATCGACAGTTGGGAGTTCCCCGCCGCGATGCTGGCCCTGATCCTGTTCTGCACCCACGGCCTCCGCGCCGATCCCCGCCGGAACCCGCGATGACCCGGATCCGAGCGCTGCAGGAGTCCCAGCTGTCCGTGCAGGCGCTGACCCGCCTGTCCAGCTTCAGCGTGTTCCTGCTGGCGTCGTGGGTGGACACCCGGCACCTCGCGCTGGTGGCGTTCCAGGGCGCGTTGCTCGCCATCCCGTACACCTTGATCGAGGCGCTCGTCGGGCGGCCGCAGTCCGCCGGCGTGGTGCCGCCCGCCTGGAACGTCGAGTCGTGGGCGGCCCGCGCCGCGGTCGCGGTGGTCCTGCCCGTCGGAGCGGTGGGGTTCCTCGCCGTCTCCGTCGCGCTACCCGGGACCGGCGTCGCGGACCGGCTCCTGGTCGTCGCGCCCGTCCTGCTCCAGCTGCCGCTGGAGGCGCTGTTCTGGGCCATGGCGACGACCCGTTCGCGGCGCCGGGCCAACCTGGTGCCGCAGCTGGTCGCCCTCGGGACGCTGCTCACCGCCGCTATGTTCGCGGCGACCGGCGTCCGCCTGGACGTCGCCGCGATGCCGGTGCAGGTCGTTGTCCTGGCGTGGGCGCTCGCGACGCGCCTGCCGGTCGCGGAGGGGCAGATCAAACCCGGCGTGCTGCGCAGCGTGCGGGTCGGCGCAGCCTACTGCACAGCCGCGGCCGTCGATCTGGGGTACGCGGTCGCGCTTCCGTCGTTCGCCGGCGCGCTGGCCGGACCGGTGGCGATCGTCGTGCTCAGGGCGATGGACCTCGCGTTCGGCCCGTTCCATGTCGCGCTGTCGGCGACCACGCGCGAGGACATCGTCGGCGGCCGCGCGAGCCGGTTCCGGACCGCCCCGCGGGCTCTGACCGTGGCGCTGCTGGTGGTGATCTCGGCGGTCGTGATCGCGAGCCCGGACGTCCGGGGGCTGCTGTCGCCCGATCTGGCCGCGGCGAGCCTGGCAGCGGTCGCCCTGTACTGCGGATACAAGGCCGCCGTCATGGCATCGACGTGGCTCGCCGTCCGCCACATGATCCGCGCGGCACCACGCCGGTTCCTCGTCTCGGCCCTCGGTTCCCGGGTGGTGGCCTTCGGCGGACTCGCCGTCGCCGTCCTCTGGGTCAGCACCGCCGGGGACCTGTTCCTGCAGCTGGTGGTGGGCGAGGTGCTGGTGGTGTTGTGGTTCGCTGTCCGCATCCGGTCGTCCGTCGACATTGTGGACGTGCCTCCCGGCATCCCGTCGCCGCGCACCGCCCTGGCGTCCCGAGGACCGCGGGCGGGGCAGCGCATCGATTAGTCTGCTTCGGACCGCTGTGTCGCTGAGGAGTCCGCATGGATCATGATCTGCCCGGCTACCAGCCGGCCAGGGGCGTCATCCCGCGGCGCACGGCCATCGCCTCGGTGGGCGCGCTGGCGGCGGGCGTGGGCGCCATCGGCATCGGCGCGTACGGCAAGGACGCGAAGCCGACCGCCGACCAGCAGTACAACGTGCGGGCGTTCGGGGCCGTGGGCGACGGGGTTGCCGACGACACCGGCCACCTCCAGCGGGCACTCGACGCGGCCCGATCCACCGGCGGGATCGTCTTCTTCCCGCCCGGCGTCTACGTGACCCGCCGGCTCACCCTCTATTCCCGTACCCACCTGCGGGGATCCGGCGGCGACGCGACGGTGCTCAAGCTCGCCCGCGGCGCCAACACGGCCATCCTCGAGTCGCATCGGTTCAGTGAGGAGAGCGCGGCGCGGTCCACCGGCGGCATCTCGATGTTCAGCGTCCGCGACCTCACCCTGGACGGTAACCGGGCGCAGGACAACGCGGTCAGTTGCGGCCTGCGGATCTACGGCTACGGGTACGACATCGCCGACCTCATCGTGGTCGACTGCGGCGCCGACGGCATCGTCAGCGAGTGGGGCACGGCCGGCGATCTGCCCAGCCCGTCGCACCAGATGGAGGCCCGGCTGACCGGTCTGCGGTCGCACGACAACGGCGGTCACGGCGTGCACTTCGCCGGCCCGCACGATTCGATGTTCCTCAACTGCCTCGCGTTCAAGAACGGCGGCACCGGGTTCGACATGGCCGAGAACGCGTACGGGACGCTGATGGTCAACTGCCATGCGTGGGGCGTCGGGCAGAACGTCTCGTTCGACCTGGCGGCCACCGGCATAGGCTGCGTGAACTGCTACGCCGATCTGGACGGCGGGGTCGGCGTACGCATCTCCCGCAACGACTGCCGCTGGATCGCCGGGTACGTCCAGGGCGCCAACCACGCCGGGCCGGCCACCGAGATCGGCATCCAGTTCGTCCAAGGATCGCGCCCGGACGAGCCCGCCGCGGCCACCATCGACACCCAGATCAGGAATTGCGCCACCGCGGCGATCGATTTCGGCGCGGACCGGGGCATGTCGTCGATCCGGGCCACGCTGTCGCAACCGGGCGTCGTGGGGCCCGGTAAGGCGACCGTGCCCGGCAGCGGGTTGGGCTGGATCGGCACGCCTGCGGCGGACTCGCAAGTGGAGATCACCCACGGGCTCGGCAGTCCCAAGAACCTGGTCGTACGGCCCGCCTTCGACCTGCGCGCGCAGCCCACGCCGGCGGCACCCGGCGGCGGCGCCGTGCGGGTGTTCGCGCGCGAGTCCGGCGGAGCGACGCAACTCTGCGTCCGGTTCCCGGACGGTACAGTGCAGGTCCTCGCCTCTGAGCGGTGACGGGCTCGCGAGCGGCCGAGCGGAGCGAGGCCGGCCAGCTCATTGAGCGCCGCCGGCCAGCTACGGCACCGTGCCGGTAGCCGCGATCTCCTGCACGTCATCGCGCCGGACCGCGTCGAAGAAGACCTTCGCCTTGGCGGTGTCCGGGAACACGACGCTCTGGTCACCCTTCCTGCCCGTGCCGGCGCTGGGGCTGGTGTAGAACGTCAGGTTCTCGCCACGCAGGTGCCGCAGCTTCGTCGCCATGTCGACGGTGTTCAGTGTGTCGTCGACCGCCACCGAGCCGGCGGTGGCACGCAGGAACGCGTTGAGGCGTCCGGGGTTGGTGAGGATTCCGCCCGACGAGGCCTTGCTGAGGATGGCCTTGATGACCTGCTGCTGGTGCCGGATCCGGGCGAAGTCGCCGTCGGCGAACGAGTACCGCTCCCGGGCATAGTCGAGCGCCGTCGCGCCGTCCATGGTCTGCGGTCCCTTGTGGAACTGCCGGATGTGGTCGGCCCGTAGCGAGGTCTTGGACGTGAAGTCCTTCTCGACGTCGACGGTCACGCCGCCGAGCGCGTCGACGATCTCGCGGAAGCCGGAGAAGTCCACCATGACGACATGGTCGATCCGGACGCCCGTGAAGGCCTCGACCGTCTGCACGGTCAGGGGCGTACCGCCCCAGGCGAAAGCGGCGTTGATCTTCGCGTTGACGCCGCCGTGCCGGCCGTCCTTGCTCCGGGGCACGTACACCCACGTGTCGCGGGGGATCGACACGAGCTGGGCGCCGGACCGGTCCTTGGGCAGGTGCAGCAGGATGATGGTGTCGCTGCGCGAGCCGCCGGTGCTCTGCGGGTCGCGAGTGTCGCTGCCCAGCACCAGGAAGTTCATCGCGTCGCCCGCCACCTCCACCTTCTGCGGGCGGGCCTGCTCGGGCACCTGGTCGAAGGCCTCGATGCGCGAGACGCTCTTGTCGATGGACCGGACGTACATGCCCACGGCGGCCACGCCGGTGCCGGCGAGCAGGACAAACACCGCCAGCAGGATGAGCAGGACACGGCGCCGGCGCCGGCGGCGCGACGACGTGTCGGCGCCACCGGACGGCTGTCCGGATGCGCCGTCGGCGTCCTGGGTGGCATCGAGGTCGGTGGAGCTTTGCCCTGGCATGGCGGTGATCGTACCGAGCGCGACAGCTCGCGGTGACCCCACCAAACGACCGGCTCGGGCAACGGGGTGGATGGACCTGGGCGGCTGGCCGTACGATGCTGCCGGTGTTCAGGCCGTCCTTTGGGGCAGTCCGCACGCACATCGGGGGAGTGCATGACCAAGACAGGCCGGTTCGCGCGGGCGGTGAAAGCGTCCGACCGAGACGTGGGTCTGTCGCTCGTCGACTCACCCGTCACAACCGTCCCACCGCAGCCGGCAACGGCACCCGCGCCGGTTCCCGGAGCCTGCTCGCCGGCGGTGCCGCCGCACGCCGGTTCGCGGTCGGTTTCGCCGCACGCCGGTTCACCGGCGATCCCGCCGCACGCCGGTTCGCGGTCGGTTTCGCCGCACGCCGGTTCACCGGCGATCCCGCCGCAGGCCGGTTCGCCGGCGGTCTCGCAGGACGCGGGTTCGCCGGCCGCGCACCGCGTGCGACCGCTGCGGGCCTGGATGCTGGCCATGCCGGTCGATCTTGCCGCGTTCCTCGTCCCGCTGACCTGGAACCGGGAGTACTGGAAGGGCATCATCGTCGCCGGCCTCGTGACGGCGGTCGCCTTCGCCCTCGGCGGCCTGTACGCCGGCCGCCGTCACGTCAGCTTCCTCGACGAGGTGCCGAGCCTCTGCGTGCGGTTGCTGGCCTCTGCGGCCGTGGTCGGCATCATCGCGGCGCAACGCCACGACTCCGTCGCGTACGTCGGCGGCTTCCTGCGGGTGGTCGCGGTATCGTCGCTGTTGGTCTTGATCGGTCGCGCGATCACCCGCACGGCAGTCATCGTGGCGCGCCGTCGCCGGTGGGTGGAGCACTCCGCGATCGTGCTGGGTGTCGGCCCGGTCGCCAGCGAACTGGCCCGGCTGCTGCGCCGATACCCGCAGTACGGCCTGCGCTTCGCGGGATTCGTCGACGTCGACGCCACCCGGCACGGACACGCGGCCGTCCTGCCGCTGCTCGGCCGCCTCGACGACCTCGAGGACGTGGTCCGGCGGGTCGACTGCGAGGTGGTCATCATCGCTGACATCGACTGCCCCGACGAGACACTCCAGCGCATCGCCCGACTGCCGGGCATCACGGCGTGCGACCTCTGGGTCGTACCGAGGCTGCGCGAGTTCCGCGCCCACCACGGCATGCCTGACCACATCGGTGCCATCCCGGTCGCCCGGGTGAGCCGGCCGGTGCTGAGCGGTCCGAAGTGGGCGGTCAAACGCGCGTCCGACATCCTCGCCGCGTCGGTCGCGCTCGTACTGCTGAGCCCGATCCTGTTGATCTGCGCGGTCGCCACCCGGCTGGAGGGCGGACCCGGAATCTTCTTCCGCCAACTGCGCATCGGTCAGTACGGCAAGCCATTCCAGCTGGTGAAGTTCCGCTCGATGCTGCCGAGCACCGAGGAGGAGTCGCAGACCCGCTGGTCGGTGGCGGATGACCCCCGAGTCGGGCCGGTCGGGCGGTTCATGCGCCGCACGTCCCTCGACGAACTGCCGCAGCTGTGGAACATCCTGCGCGGCGACATGACGATCGTCGGGCCGCGCCCGGAGCGCCCGTTCTTCGTGGACCGGTTCTCGGCCGACTATCCCGACTACGCCATGCGGCATCGGGTGCCCGTGGGATTGACCGGTCTGGCACAGGTCAGCGGCCTGCGCGGGGACACGCCGATCTCCGACCGCGCCCGGTTCGATAACTACTACATCGAGAACTGGTCGCTGTGGCTCGACGTCAAGGTCATCCTGCGTACCGTCGCCGAGGTCGTCCGGGGCGGCGGCCGCTGACCGTCCGGATCGGGCACGACCGCTGATCGGCACGGCGCGCGAGCGGCTTGGCGACAGCGACGTGCGTGAACTCCCCGGATCTCCTCCAGCGAGGTGATCAGCGGTATCCCCGGCGGCCCGACCGACCACTTCGGGGTGCCGTTCGCGCTGACCGAGGAGTTCGTTGCCGTCTATCGGATGCACCCGTTGGTACGCGACGACTGGAACCTGCGCGCCTCGTCGGACGACCGGCAGCTGCGTGCGGCGTCGTTCCGGGATCTCGCCGGCCGCGTCGGCGAGTAAGAAGTCGTCCGGCGTGCGATGAACCGAATCCCGCCAGGGTCCGTACCAGCTTGCGTGCGGCCCTTCGGGGGCGCCTGTCCCGCCCGCCCGGCACGCGACGGTACGCGCGTTCACGCACCGCCGTCGGGTGTCCAGACCTAAGGATCGTCGGGTTGTCGCTGATCACGCGCCTTCGTCCGCCACCCGCCCCGGAACCGACGAGCCCTGAGGATGAGGGTGCGGCCGATCCACGCCGCGACGACCGGCCCCGGCACCGCATCCTCTCCGGAACGCTGACGGCGGCCGCCGGCCTGCTCGTCTTCGTCGCGCTCGTGGTGCCGGACCAGCTGGCCCGGTTCAAGCCGGGGGCGTTCGTGCCCGGTGCGTTTCTGCGCATCCCGCTCGAGGGTATCGTCGGCGCCGCGATTCTCATCGCCCTGCCCACGCGGGCGCGGCGGGTGGTGGCGACCCTTCTGGGGCTGGGCCTCGGCGCGCTGACCATCCTGAAGATCCTCAACATGGGCTTCCTGACGGTTCTCGGCCGGCGCTTCGATCCGGTGCTGGACTGGCCGCTGCTGGGCGACGGCTACAACGCCCTGACCGCGATGTACGGCCGGCCCGCCGCGACCGGCGCCGCGATCGGAGCCGCCGTACTCGGGCTCGCCGTACTCGCCGTGCTCGCGCTGTCGGTCCGGCGCGTCGCCGGTTTCGCGGCCCGGCACGACCGTCCCGCCACCGCGACCGTCACGGCGCTCGTCGCCGCCTGGGCCGCCTTCGCGATGGTCGGCACGCAACTGTTCCCGGGCGCCCCGGTAGCCTCCGACAGCACCGCCTCCATGGCCAAGAAGGCGGTGCTCAAGGTGCCCGCGTCACTGCGGGATCAGAAGGAGTTCGCCGCGGCGCTGCGCACCGACCCGTACCGCGATGTTCCGGCCAACGAGCTGCTCGCCGGGCTGCGCGGCAGGGACATCGTCTTCGGGGTCGTGGAGAGCTACGGACGGTCCGCGCTCGAGGACCCGCAGATGGGCGCGCTGGTCAAGCCTGCGCTGGCCGCGGGCGCCCAGCAGCTTGCCGCGGCCGGGTTCTCGGCGCGCAGCGCCTTCCTCACGTCGTCGACGTACGGCGGCGGCAGCTGGCTGGCCCACGGCTCGTTCCAGTCCGGTCTGTGGGTCGACAACCCGCAGCGCTACCGCCAGCTCATCAAGAGCGATCGGCTGACCCTCGCCAGCGCCTTCAGCCGGGCCGGCTGGCAGACGGTCGGCGTCGAGCCGGGCAACACCACAGACTGGGGCGAAGAGGGCGACTTCTACGGGTACGACCAGGTGTACGACGCCCGAAACCTCGGCTACCGCGGCCCGCGCTTCGGCTGGTCGAGCATGCCCGACCAGTTCACCCTCGCGGCCTTCCAGCGCAACGTGTACGGCAAGGCGAAACACAGCCCGATGATGGCGGAGATCACTCTCACGTCGAGCCACGAGCCGTGGGCGCCCATACCGAAGCTCGTCGACTGGAACGCTGTCGGCGACGGCTCGGTTTACGGGCCCATCGCCGCGCACGGCAAGAAACAGTCCACCGTGTGGAAGGACCCGGCCAGGATCCGTGCCGAATACGCCAAGTCGATCGCGTACTCGGTGGACAGCCTGGTCTCCTGGGCGGCGACGTACGGCGACAGGAACCTCGTGCTCGTCTTCTTCGGCGACCACCAGGCCGCCTCCATGGTCAGCGGCCACGATGCCAGCCACGACGTGCCGGTCACGATCGTCGCCCGAGACCCAGCGGTCCTGGACCGGATCTCGGGCTGGGGTTGGCAGGACGGCCTGAGCCCTGATCCACATGCTCCGGTCTGGGGTATGGACTCCTTCCGCGACAAGTTCCTGGGCGCGTTCGGTGGTCGGGTCGGTCAGTCCCGTTCGAACCATTGACACCCCAGACCACCCGGGCCGCTCCCGTCGGAGCGGCCCGGGATGGTGCTCGGGATTCAGGGCTTGATCAGACTGATGCGGGTGTACCAGTTCGCCAGCGCGGTGCGGGTGCCGGAGCAGGAGCCGAACGGCGCTGCGGTGTATTCCGCCAGCGTGCAGCGCTGGCCGATGTACTCGCTCGCGATCCAGATCTTCTTCCCGTCGACGGCGGCCGCGCCGTAGTCACCCCAGCGAGGGCGAGGCGGATCGTTGAACGCCCGATAGCCGCTGAAGCCGTCCTGCGGTCCGACTCCCGCCTTGGCCAGGTAGATCGTGCCGGCACCGGTCCGTCCGTCGAACGCGGCGTACGCGGCCGACGGGTAGTAGCCGTTGCCGACCAGGGTGAACGCCATGACGCCGCGTCCGTCGGCGTTGAGACCGATCGCCGGGTACGTCAGGTTGTTGCCCGCCAGGCCGAGCTGGCCCTGGTTGAGCAGGCTAGCGCGCAGCGAGCCGAACCGTGACTCCGGCCGCACGATGTACCAGCCGATGCCGGCCTTGGTGGCCCCGCCGACCGTGACGGCCGTGTCGAGCGCTCCGTAGAGCTTGCCGTCGGCGTAGGTGACCTGCTGCATCCGCGTGTCGTTGCTGTCCAGGGTGGACTCGACCTCCGGCTTGAACTGGTCCGGCGCCCCGAGCAAGAAGGTGGCGCAGGGATCGTCGTTGAGGCACTCGGCGAGCGGGACCGGCCCGGCCTTCTGGTTGGCCGCCGGCGGAAGCGAGTACGTCCGGACACCGACCCGGGTGTCGTGCAGCCGGACGTCCGGCGCCGCCGTGTCGAGCGATCGGGTGTTGGTCAGGCTCCAGGTGACGATGGTGTCGGAGACGTACTCGTCGGTGCCGGTGGCTTCTTCGGCGGCGTTGGAGGACAGGAAGTACGCCGTGCCGCGTTGTGACGTGTCGTAGTCGTCCGTGGTCGGGGACTGCGCCGGCCAGATCGTGAAGCCGGGCAGGCCGTTGTCCGCACCGGTCGTGTCGATCTGGGTGACCAGGACGTCGGCGTCACCGCGGGCGAGCGCCCGCTTGGAGAACGCGTAGATCTGCGCGCTGTTGTACTCGGGTCCGAAGAACGAGTACTCGTTCGTCGTGAGGTAGAAGCCGTTGGCGTCGACCCCGATGTGCGGATAGTCGCCGATGCACGGGCAGTTCGGGTGCACCGGGGTGCCGTTGGTGCCGTCGTCGGTGACGTCGAGGCGGTAGACGTTCCACGCGCCGGTCGGGTCGGCCGTCACGGCGATGTCGAGGTGGTTCTGCCCGGTGAAGTCGCCCTCATCCGGCGTCGTCTCGAGCGTGAGCACGACCAGGAAGAACCTGCCGGTGGTCGGGTCGAACAGGCAGCTCGGGTCGGTGACGAACGGACCGAAAGTACCCGTGGTGCGGTTGATCGCGGGGGGATAGCCGAAGAACGTGTTGAGGTCCACCACGCCGGTCTGGTCGGTGCCGTCGGCGTTGAACACCTGGAAGGCGTCGTTGACCGCCTCGACAACGTGTCCCGCTCCGACGCAGAGGCCCTGGTCGGGCGGCTCGACGCTGAATTGGTTCCCGTTGTTGGCGGTCCGGTGGTCGCGGTGGTTGATCCCATCGAAGCTTGTCACCAGTTGCGGACCGGTGCGGATCACGCTCCCGGCGGCCTGCTTCCCGGCCGCGCCCCTAACCTTCCGGACGCGGGACGGCGACGCCAGGGTGCGGTCCGCGCCGGCCGTCGCGCCCTGGGCGGACGCCGCCAGGCCCTCCTCGGGCTCGAACGAGCGGGGGATCTCGGTGGACAGCGCGGCGGGCATGCCGGACCCCGTGCCGGTTTGCTGGTACGAGCCGGTGCCGACCTTGTGTACGTGGCGGATGCTGGGCGCCGCGGACGGGGCCGCGGACGCGACACTCGGGACGCTGAGAAAACCGATCACCGTGACCAGTGCGGCAGCCGCAGCGGTGGATGCGGCGGCGGGACTTCTGGACATCGTTCTCCTTCGTGGTCGGAAGGTGTCCTGACACGACCCATCGCCGCTTCTATTTCCGAATTGAATGGGCAACGATACATTTCGCTGGACGGATGGGTCTGCTGGCCAGTCTTGACCCGCCGCGCCGATAAGAGAAGATGATCCGGTGATCCGGTCACTTTGAATAGTACAAATACCTTTTCCCAGGAGTTGTCGACACCGAACCACGAATGCATCAATATGGCTTGATGCGGCGTTACCGGTGTGCCGCCACCGCGTCCGCGACCAGGCGGAGTCCGTCCGCCGCCGGCATCGGCGGCAGCTCCCCTCCGTCCCGCTGCCGCAACGCCACCTCGCCGGCCGCGGCCTCCCGCTCGCCGATGACCGCGACGTACGGCACCCTGCGCTGAGCGCACCGCCGGATCCGCGACGCGAGCGACGCCCCGACCGACGCCTCCATCCGCAGCCCGGCCTCGATGCCGGCTCGTACGAATCCAGCGGCCGCTTCCTCCTGCTCGGCGGCGACCGGCAGCACCGCCACCTGCACCGGGGCGTACCAGACCGGGAACGCGCCGGCGTGCACCTCGATCAGGTGGGCGAACAGGCGTTCCATGCTGCCGACCATGCTCCGGTGGATCATGACGGGCACCTGCCGGGAGCCGTCGGAGGTCGCGTAGGACAGCCCGAACCGGTGCGGCTTGCCGTAGTCGGCCTGCACGGTGGACAGGGTCAGCTCGCGCCCGGCGTCGTCGCGTACCTGAATGTCGATCTTGGGTCCGTAGAAAGCGGCCTCGCCCGGCGCCTCGACGTGGTCGATCCCGGCGCGCGCGAGCGCCTCGCGCAGCACGGCCTCGGCCCGCGCCCACATCGCGGGGTCGTCGACGAACTTGCCGCCGTCCCCGCGCAGCGACAGCCGGACGCTCGACACCCTCACACCGAGCTCGGCATGGGCCTGCCCGATCAGTGCCAGCTCGTTGCCGACCTCGTCCACGACATGCTCCGGGGCACAGAAGGTGTGCCCATCGTTGAGCGAGATCGCCCGGACCCGGCTCAACCCGCCGAGCACGCCGGACCGCTCGGCCCGGTAGATGCCGCCCAGCTCCGCGATCCGCAGCGGAAGCTCGCGGTAGGACCGGCCACGGGCGCGGAACACGAGCGCATGATGGGGACACAGGCTGGGCCGCAGCACCAGCTCATCGTCGGCGGACATGCGCATGGCGGGGAACATGTCGTCAGCGAAGTGGTCCGCGTGCCCGGACAGCTCGTACAGCTCACGCTTGCCGAGCGGCGGCGACACCACGTGCTGGTAGCCCGCGCGGCGCTCGCGTTCGCGGACGCGGTCCTCGACGGCCTGCCGCGCGGCGGCGCCGGCCGGCAGCCAGATGGGCAGGCCGGCGCCGGCCAGCGGATCGGAGTGGAACAGCTCGAGCTCCCGGCCGAGCTTGCGGTGATCGACCATCACGGTCTCCTTCAGGGGGTACGCCCGGAGCGGCCCCTGCCGGAACCCGCAGGCCCCGGGGCGGTACCGCCCCGGGGCCTGGATGATTGCCTAGACGTCAGCAGTCTCCGCCGGGGTCTCCCGGCGCCGTCGTGACAAGACGCGAGCTCTGCATGCCGTCGACGCTACGGCGACCATGCGAGAACGGTCGAGCGGTTATTCCGGTGAATGACCTCTCACGCAGTCTTGAGGACAGGGCGCAGCTCATCGAGGACGGCCGGATCGTCGATCGTCGACGGCACTGGCTCCTCCTGGCCGTCCGCGATCCCGCGCATGGTACCCCGCAGGATCTTGCCCGACCTGGTCTTCGGGAGCGCGGCGACGACATCGACCTGGCGCAGCGCCGCGACCGGCCCGATCTGGTCGCGGACCATCGCCACGAGCTCGGCCTGCACCGCGTCCGCGGCCACATCGGCTCCGCTCTTGAGCACCACGAAACCGCGCGGTACCTGGCCCTTCAGCGGATCGTTGACACCGATCACCGCGCACTCGGCGACCGCCGGATGCGCCGCCAGCACCTCCTCCATGGCGCCCGTCGACAGGCGGTGTCCGGCGACGTTGATGACGTCGTCGGTGCGGCCCATGACGTACAGATAGCCGTCGGCGTCGAAATGGCCGCCGTCGCCGGTCAGGTAGTTGCCGGGAAACGCGGACAGGTAGGAGCTCACGTACCGGGCGTCGTCCTGCCACAGCGTGGGCAGGCAGCCGGGCGGCAGCGGCAGCTGAATCACGATCGAGCCGTCCTCACCGGGCGCGACGTCGGCGCCGGTCTGGTCCACCACCCGCACCCGATAACCCGGCACCGGTACGGAGGGAGAGCCGGCTTTCGTGGGCAGCGGCTCCAGCCCGCGCGGACTGGCGGCGATCGGCCAGCCCGTCTCGGTCTGCCACCAGTTGTCCACCACCGGCACACCCAGCCGCTCGCCGGCCCACGCGTACGTCTCCGGATCCAGCCGCTCGCCGGCGAGGAAGAGCAGCCGCAGGCGGGACAGGTCGTGGCCGGCGATCAGCTTGCCCTCCGGGTCCTCCTTCTTCACCGCGCGGATCGCGGTCGGCGCCGTGAACATCGTGTTCACCCCGTGCTGTGCCACGACCCGCCAGAACGCGCCCGCGTCCGGGGTGCCGACCGGCTTGCCCTCGTAAAGCACCGTGGTCGCGCCGATCAGCAGCGGCGCGTAGACGATGTAGGAGTGGCCGACGACCCACCCCACGTCCGATGCGGCCCAGAAGACGTCGCCAGGTCCGGTCGCGAAGATGTTCGGCATCGACCAGGACAAGGCGACCGCGTGACCGCCGTTGTCCCGGACCACGCCCTTCGGCCGGCCCGTCGTGCCGGAGGTGTAGAGGATGTACAGCGGGTCGGTCGCGGCCACCGGCACGCAGTCCGCCGGTTCGGCGCCGTCGACGGCGTCCGCCCAGGTCATGTCCCGCCCGGACCGGAGCTCGGCCGCACTCTGCGAGCGTTGCAGGATCACACAGGCCTCCGGCTTGTGTGTCGCCTCCGCGATGGCCGCATCCAGCATCGGCTTGTACGCCACCACCCGGGCCGGCTCGATGCCGCACGAGCTGGCCACGATCACCTTTGGCCGGGCGTCGTCGATGCGGGCCGCGAGCTCCCGTGCGCCGAACCCGCCGAACACGACCGAGTGCACGGCGCCGAGCCGCGCGCAGGCGAGCATCGCCACGGCCGCCTCCGGCACCATCGCCATGTAGATGACGACCCGGTCGCCCCGTTCCACGCCCAGCCGCCGGAGCGCGCCGGCGAAGAGCGCGACCTCGTCGCGCAGATCCCGATAGGTGTGCGTGCGGACGACGCCCGCGACGGGGCTGTCGTAGATCAGGGCGGGCTGGTCGCCCCGGCCGGCCGCGACGTGCCGATCGAGCGCGTTGTGACAGGTGTTGAGCTCCGCGTCGGGGAACCAGCGGAACAGCGGCGCGGCGCTGCCGTCCAGGATGCGGTCCGGAGCCCGGGCCCAGTCGACCGACGCGGCGGCGTCGCGCCAGAAGCCCTCGGGGTCGTGCATGCTCCGCTCGTACGCCTGCCGGTATGCGCCCATGAGGCCATCGTGCCCTCCGCGAAGTCCCATCGCGAGCCATGTACCATTTGGTACATGAAGCTTGACAAGAGTGTCGACGCGCGGGCAGACCTCGCGTCCTGCTGGGCGGCGCTCACCGACGTCCACTCCTGGCCGCGCTGGACCGCGTCCATGACCTCGGTCGAGTTGCTCGACGGCGGCCCGCTGCGGCTCGGCAGCCGCGCCCGGATCAAGCAACCCGGCATCCAGCCGCTGGTGTGGGAGGTGACGGAGTTCCGCGACCGGGAGGAGTTCTCCTGGACCAACCGGTCGCCGGGCGTACGCACGGTCGGCCGGCACCTGATCCAGCGCAACGACGACGGGTCCACCCGGATCACGGTCGAGCTGCACCAGACCGGGCCACTGGCCGGCGTCCTCGGCGCGCTCTTCGGCCGCCGTAACGTGCGTTACCTCGATCTGGAGGCGGCAGGCCTGAAGGCGGCGAGCGAGGACGCGGCGGCGCACGGGTGAGCGCGGCGCGCGACGCGCTGCTCGACCGCTGCCTCGAGGTCCTGCGCCGGACCGGCTTCAGCCAGCTGAGCCTGCGCGAGATCGCGGCCGAGGCGGGCACCAGCCACCGCATGCTGATCTACCATTTCGGCTCCCGCGAGGGCCTGCTCGCGCAGGTCGTGGCGCGGATGGAGAGCGAGCAGCGGGCGCTGCTGGCCGGGCTCGCCACCGGCGACGGAACGATCTTCGACATCGCCCGGGCGTTCTGGGAACGGGTGACCGCACCGGACATGCTGCCGGTGCAGCGGCTCTTCTTCGAGATCTACGTGCAGGCGCTGTACGGCCGCGAGTGGACCGGCGCGTTCCGGGAGTCGGTGATCCGCGCCTGGCAAGGTCCGCTGACCGAGCTGTTCACGCGCGCCGGCCTGGACGACGCCCGGGCCCGCACGCATGCGCGCCTGGGCTTGGCGGTCACTCGCGGGCTCGGGCTCGACCTGCTGCTGACCGGCGAACGCGCGCAGGTCGACGCCGCGATGGAGCTCTTCGCTGCCATGATCCGCGACGAACTCGACTGATCGGTTGGGCTCGGTGGTCCGTATCGGCGGAATCGGCGCAGGTGATCGGCTTGGCGACAGCGCCGGCGCTCCGTGGGGTGAACGATGCAATCGTGATCACCGTTGGTACGTGGAACCTGGAGAACCTCTTCCGGCCCGGTGGCAAGTTCGGGCCCAAGGACAAGACCGCCTACGACGAGAAGCTCGCCGCGCTGGCAGCGACGATCAACGCCGCGGCGCCGGACGTCCTGGGTCTGCAGGAGGTCGGGGAGCCCCAGGCGCTGGCCGACCTGGTCACCCTGCTCGACGGCACCTGGCATACCGCGCTGTCGACCCACCTCGAGGAGGATCATCCGATCCGGGTGGGCGTGCTCTCCCGGCACCCGATGCAGCTCATCACGGACACCGCCGCGTTCGTGCCGCCACTGCGGCCGATCCAGGGCGACGACGACCCGCAGCACGCCATCAGCACGATGGGCCGCGGTGTCCTCGCCGTGGACGCCCGGATCTCCGACCAGCTCACCGTGACGCTGCTGGTCTGTCACCTCAAGTCGAAGCTCCTGTCGTTCCCGGGCGCGGGTGGACAGACCCGGTTCTTCCCGCGCAACGAGGGGGAGCGAGCCCGCTACGGTGCGTACGCCTTGTACCGACGTGCCGCCGAGGCGGTCACCGTACGGGGCGTAGTCGACGACCTGCTTGGCGGCGCCAAGTCCGCGCGCAACCTGATCCTGGTCGGCGACCTCAACGACCAGCCGCAGGCCGCGACGACGCAGATCCTGTACGGTCCGCCCGGGTCGCAGATCGGTACGCCCGGCTTCAAGCGGCCCGACAAGGCCGACGCGGTCCGGCTCTGGAACCTGGCCGCGCTGATCCCCGAGGACGAGCGGTACTCGCGCGTCTACGAGGGCCAGCCTGAACTGATCGACCACATCCTGGTCAATCATCCGCTCGTGGCACGCGTCTCCGACGTCCACTCGATCATCGACCGGCCGCTACCGTCGATCACCGCCGACCCGAACGCCCGCCGGGGCGCCCGGGACTCCGACCACGCGCCGATCATCGCCCACATCGACGTCTGACGACGTCCCTCCGGCCGACGCGCCGGGTTTACCCTGGATGGCCGTGAGCCATCGCATCCTCGTCACCGGCGCGCGGCGCGGGATCGGCGCGGCGATCGCCGTCGGCCTGGCCGAGCCGGGCAACACCGTCGTGCTGCATCATCTGGCCGCCCCCGCGGAGGTGGAGGAGGTCGCGCGGCGATGCCGGGACCGCGGGGCGCGGGCGGAGACGCTGGAGGCCGACCTCGCCGACCCGGCGGCGGTGCAGGCGCTGGCCGCAAGCTCCGGTGCGGTCGACATCCTGGTCAACAACGCCGCCCGAGCGTCCAACGTGGACATCGGCGTGCTGCCGCTGCCGGAATGGCAAGAGACGTTCGCGGTCAACGTGACCGCCCCGATGCTGCTGGCGCAGGCGCTGACCGCCGGGATGGCCGAGCGCGGCTGGGGCCGGATCGTCAACATCACCTCGGCGACCGTCCGGATGGGCGGTCCCTCCGGTCCGGCGTACGTCTCGAGCAAGGCGGCGCTGGTCGGACTGACCCGATCGCTGGCCCGGACGCTGGGCCCGGCCGGGATCACCGTCAACGCCATCTCGCCCGGGGCCATCCGGACCCAGGGCGAGGTGGAATTGGCCGGCGGCCGCGACGATCCCGAGCTGCACGCCGAGATCGTCGCCAAGCAGGCGGTGCCCCGGCGGCTCGTCCCGCAGGACCTGGTCGCCGCCGTCCGGTTCCTGGTCTCCGACGGGGCGTCCGCGACGACGGGCCAAGTCATCGAGATCGGGGCCGGCCTGGTCTACCGCTGACGGCGTGGAATCGGTCACCGCGCGGCGGCTCGGGATCGTTCCGGGACGGTCGGCCCGAGCGGACCGCGACGGTGCCGACCCGGTACGGCGAGCGCCGCGACGAGGGCTCCGCCGCCCAACAACGCCGACACCGCGAGCACCGCCACGTATCCGTCGGCGAACATCTGGGCCGTCGCGAAGCCGCCGCTGGCCGCGAAGACCGCGCCGAGCACCGCCACGCCGAACGCGCCGCCGAGCTGCCGCAGCGTACTGAACGTGCCCGATGCCTTCGCGAGATCCGCCGGCGCGACCCGGCTGACCACCGCCCGCGTCATCGCCGGGATGCCCAACGCGAGGCCTACGCCGAAGAGCGTCATGGGTACGACGAGCTCGACGTACCCGACGCCGGGCGCGGCGACGACCGCCATCCAGGCCATGGCGCAGGTCATGGCGAGCGTGCCGGCGACGATCAAGGTGCGCTCGCCGAAGCGGTCGGCGAGAGCGCCCGCCCGTGGACCGATGAGCAACGGCATGACACCCCAGGGCAGCAGCCGTAGCCCTGCGTCGAACGCGCCCAGGTGCCAGGCGACCTGGAAGAACTGCGCGGTGAAGAAGATGGCGCCGGTCAGTGTCGCGTTGAGGAAGAAGATCCCGGCGTTGCCCGTGGCGAACGCCCGCGACCGGAACAGCCGCAGCGGCAGCATGGGCGCGGCGGCGCGGCGCTCGACGACCACGAAGGCGACCCCGGCGAGGACGCCGACGAGGAGCGACAGCACGGTCTGTGAGCTCGTCCACCCCACCTCGTTGCCACGGATCAAGGCCCACACCAAGCCCGTGGCCGCCACCGCGCCGGACAGGATGCCCGGCAGATCGAGGCTTACCCGCGGACCGAAGCTCTCCGGGGTCCGCGCCAGCACCAGCGGGATCGCCGCCAGCCCGATCGGCACGTTCAACCAGAAGATCCACTCCCAGGCGAGGCCTTCGCTGATCGCTCCGCCGATGAGCGGGCCGACCGTGGCCGCGAGCCCGGTCACGCCGCCGTAGACGCCGGTGGCCCAGCCGCGGCGCTCCGGCGGGAACGCCGCGTTCATCAACGCCAGCGCGAGGGGCATGACGAGCGCGGCGCCGACGCCCTGCACGCTGCGAGCGGCGATGAGCAGGCCGACCGACGGGGCGAGCGCGCACGCGGCCGAGGCGGCCGTGAACAGGCCGAGTCCGGCGGCGAAGATGCGACGGCGACCGAACCGATCACCGAGGGACGCGCCGGTCATCAGCAGCACGGCGAAGCTGAGAACGTAGGCGTTGACGGTCCATTCCAGTCCTTCGAGCGACGCGCCGAGGTCACGCTGGATCGTGCTGAGGGCGGTGGCCACCACCAGCATGTCCAGCACCACCATGAAGGAGGCCAGGGCACTCAGCGAGAGCACCCAGCGTTGTGTTGTCGTGCTGTTCGTCATGGCCGTCGTGACACCGCGGATGGCCGGAACTGGGCGGCGACCAGTTTCGGCTCCGGGTGGTGTCATAACGGGGAGGGGTGATGAGGGTGGATCAACTGATAGCTCGGGCGCGGGCCGGCGACGGTGACGCCTTCCGGGCACTGGTCGAGCCGTACCGGCGGGAGCTGCAGGTGCATTGCTACCGCATGCTCGGCTCCCTCCAGGACGCCGAGGACCTGGTGCAGGAGACCTTCCTGGCGGCCTGGCGCGGCCTCGAGGGATACGAGGGTCGAGCGTCGATCCGGGCCTGGCTCTACCGCATCGCCACCAACCGTTGCCTCAACGCGCTGCGCGACGGCGAACGACGGCCGAAGCGGATGCCGGTGTTCGCCGCGAGCGTCCAACCGCCCGAACCGACCCGTACGGTGGATCCGATCTGGCTGCAGCCGTACCCCGACGTGCTGCTCGATGGCCTGCCCGACGCGGCACCGGGGCCGGAGGCGCGATACGAGAGCCGCGAGGCGATCTCGATCGCGTTCATCGCCGCCATGCAGTCATTGCCGCCACGGCAGCGCGCCGTACTTGTGCTGCGCGACGTGCTCGGCTTCCGGGCCGCCGAGGTGGCCGACATGCTCGGCGTTACCGAGGACGCCGTCACCAGCGCGTTGAAGCGGGCCCGGGCCGGCCTGCCGGAGTTCGAACGCGACCGTGCCGCGCTGCCCGATTCCGCCCAGGAGCGGGCGCTGGCCGCACGGTTCGCCGACGCCATCGAGCACGGCGATGTCGACGCCATGGTCTCGATGCTCACCGACGACGCCTGGCTGACCATGCCGCCGGCGCCGCTGGAGTACCAGGGCCGTGCGGTCATCGCGGCCTTCATGCGCGGCGTCGCATTCCGCAAGGGCACCCGCCGATACCGCCTCGTGCCGGTCGGAGCCAACGGCCAGCCGGCGTACGGGTGCTACATCAGTGACCACGACGACCCGGTCGGCCACGCTCACGGCCTGCTGCTGCTCGCGACGGCCGGCGGGCGGGTCACCGCGATTACCCGGTTCATCGACAACAGCGTCCTGCCATATTTCTCCCTGCCCCGAACGTTGTGATTCGCCAACGGCGAGCAACCGGCGCCTCCGCGCAGGCCGCCGTAGGACTGATACGTAGAGGTCTGGCTCCCGGCCGTCGCCTACGTGAGGGTCCATTGCTGGTTGGAGCCGCCGTTGCACGTCCATAGCTCGATGGCCGTGCCGTTGGCTCGCGCCGTGGCCGTGTCGCCGCCGGTGACGTCGAGGCAGAGGCCGGACTGGACGCCGGTCACCGTACCGTCGGGGTTGAGGCGCCACTGCTGGTTGGCGCCGCCGTGGCAGGGCCACAGGAGCACTGGGGTGCCCGATGTCGTACCGGCGCCGGCGGCGTCCAGGCATTGCGTCCCGTCGTAGGTGCGCAGCTCACCCGCGGATGTCGGGGTCCATGACTGGTTCGCGCCGCCGTTGCAGTCCCAGATCTCGATCTTGGTGCCGGGTGTGGTCTGGTTGTCGTACACGTCGAGGCAGCGGTCCGAGGCCGCGCTAACGAATCGCTTGGCCGTTCCCACACTCGTGCCGATGCCGGGGGACACCCGGTACATCACGACGCCGTGCCCGGGCACGGCGCCGCTGATCGTGCCCGCAGTCGTCGTGACCACGTTGGACCAGAGGTTCGTCAGCCGGTAGGACGACGTCGGGGGCGCGCCGACCGCGGACGCCGAGGTAGAGATCGTCGCCGGGGAGGTGTTCTCGTTGAACAGCACCACCGAGACGTCGCCGCCGGCGAGCGGCTTGGTCAACACGTCGAGACCGCCGGCGGACGAGATCTGCCGGCCCTGCACGCCGAGCGAGTCCTGGTCGACCGCGATCACCGACGTGTTCTTGTAGATGCTCATCGTGGCCGGCGACGCCGACCGCAGGTCCGCGCCGGAGATCAGCGGCGCCGCCATCTCGGCCCAGAGGCTGAACTCCGCCCGATCCTCCTGGTACGACATGCCGTTGCCGACCTCGAGCATGTCCGGGTCGTTCCAGGCGCCCGTGCCGGCGTACGGGTAGAGGCCGACGTTGGCGTGGTAGATCGACAGCATGCTACCGAAGTTGGCCTGGATGTCGCCGGTCGTACGCCATAGGTTTCCGGTGTTCGCGCCCCACGTCCACACGTGCTCCAGGCCCCACTCGCAGAGGCTGTAGACAATCGGACGCCCGGTCGCGGCCAGGGCGTCGCGCATCGCGTTGTACCGGGTCTGGTAGTCGACGCCCTGGTTGTTGCAGTTGTCGTACTTGAGGTAGTCCACCCCCCACGCCGCGAAGTCGGCCGCGTCGGTGCGTTCGTGGTTGAGGCTGCCGGGGTAGCCGGCGCAGGTGGCCGTGCCGGCGCTCTCGTAGATGCCCAGCTTGAGGCCCTTGCTGTGTACGTACGCGGCGACGCCGGAGATGCCGTTCGGGAACTTCACCGGGTCCGGCACGAGATGGCCGGTAGTGCTGCGGGTCGACGCCATCCAGCAGTCGTCGATGTTGACGTACTGGTACCCGGCCGACTGCATGCCGGACGAGACGATGTAGTCGGCGGTCTGCTCGACGAGCTGCGCATCGACGTTGCAGCCGAACGTGTTCCAGTCGTTCCAGCCCATGGGTGGAGTGAGCGCGAGCCCGTTGTTCAGGGCGGCGGCGGGGGAGGAGGGGAGGAGGAGGACGGTGGCCGCAGCGAGGACCGTCGCAACCAGGATATTCCGGACAGCTCGCATGGTGCACCTCGGGGAAGCGTGTGTGTCCGTGTGGGGACACGTTCTATCAGGTGCCTTTCCATAGAGGTGTGTCAATCAGGTGACCGGGACCTGGCCCCCACGGGCTGGCCACGACGCCCTATCATGCATCGACAGGTGTGACACGAGACGGGGGTCGTGGATGGAGCCCGAGGACGGCAGGGCCCGGGACGTGCGGATATTCGTCGACAAGCTGGCGGACACGGCGGCGCGGCTGCGTCCGGGGGACGCGCTGCCCGACGTGGACGGCGCCGACGAGAGTGGCACGGTCCACTGTGTCGTCCACATCGACGGCTCGGTCTCGGCGGTCACCATCGTGGACGGTTGGTGGGACGCGGTCGGCCCGCACGGGGTCGCCGCGGCGGTGCTTTCCGCGTACCGCTTCGCGCAGCAGAAGGCCACCGCCGGCCGGCTCGTGCTGGCCCGCTCCGGGCACCCGTACCATCCGCCCGAGCCGGACCTGAGCACGCTGTTCACTTCGGAGCCGGACTGGCCGCTGCCGCCGTACGACGCGCCCGATTTCACTGACGCGTTGCTGCGCAAGGTGAACCGGGCGGCCACCATCCTGGCGAACATCGACCGGTTCACCAAGCTCCGGGACGCGCCCGAGCCCCGCACGGTCACCGGTCCGCGCGGGCTGTTCCGGGTGGTCCTCTCCGGCTTCTCCATCGTCCGGGCCGAGGTCAACGCGTACGGTCTGCGCCCGTCGGACGCGGCCGAGCTGGCCGCCGACGCGCGCGACGCGCTGCTGGCCGCGCGGCCGTCGTTCCAGCTGCACGGGGTTGATCGATGACCGACTACGACTGGATGTCCAAGGAGACCGTCCAGGTCGCCACGGAGGGCCTTCGGGAGGAGGCCAAGAAGTGGTACGGCCTCTCCGACCGGATGGTGGGGGTGTCTCAGCAGGCGTCCGCGCAGAGCCTCGAGGCCAGCGCGTTCGCGGTGACCGACCTGACCGGGCCGATCACGACGGTCGACCTCAAGGCCGGATACGACAAGATGTACGACTGGCTGAACGCGCTGTTCAAGCAGGCCGTCACGGAGTTCGCCACGTTCGGCGACGCGCTCGTCAAGTGCGCCGACGCGTACGAATCCAGCGACGGCCGGGTGGCGCAAGACTTCGACTCGATTGCGAAACAACAGTGACTCAACCAGGAGAGACCGGGACCGACACCACGTTCGCGCCCGCCATCATGGGCGCCTTCCGCGCCGGCACCCAGGTGCTGGAGGACGGGCTCAGCAAGATCCAGACCGAATGGGACAACATGATCCGCCGGATCCAGGACCTGATCGCGCGGATCCAGCAGGAACTGGACAAGTCGCATTGGTGGGACAAGCTCGCCGAGTGGTTCACCGACGACATCAAGGACGCGGTCGCGAAGATCAACAAACTGGTCGAGGAGGTCCGCCGGAAGGTGGACACCATCCTCGAGGCGGTGCGCAAGGCGATCCACGGCTCGTTCCCGGTGCTGTCGCTCTTCGACGTGGGGCTCAACTGGGGCACCAAGGTCGACATCCCGCTGTCGGACATGAGCCCCGACATGACCGGCTCCGGCAAGATCGACAGCTGGCGCGGTCCGGCCAAGCTCACGTACGAGAAGCGCGTGCAGGACCAGATCGAGGCCGTGGACAACTCGGTGGAGAAGGTCAAGTCCACCGCCAACTGGCTGGCCAGTGTGGCGCAGGCGAACACGGCGTACATGGTCGAGCTCGGCGACCGGCTCGCCGAGGTGGTCGGCGCGCTCGTCACCGTGGTCGTGGACACGGCCGAGACCGCGTCCGGCGCGCTCACCCAGGTGATCGAGGCGCTCGGCCACTCGTCCGAGTTCATCGGCACGGTGGTCGTCCAGGAGACTCAGTACCTGAGCAACCTGGCGAACCGGCTCGCCGAAGTCGTCACGCAGATCACCGAGCTGGCCACCGAGTACGGCGACCACCGCGGCCTCCCCGGCGGCAAGTGGCCGAGCCCGGTGAACGCGTGAGGCCGTCGTCGTCCGCGCGCGCCGGCCGGGTGTCGTTCCCGGCTCGCCGGGGTCCGCTCCCCGGCCGCCGGCCTTCGTTGCCGGCCCGCCGGCTGGCGGCTCCGGCCGCCGTTTTCGCGCTCACCGTCGCCGGATGCTCCTCGCCCACGCTCGAGCAGGTGCCCAACCCACCGTTCAGCGTGTCCGCGTCCCCGGTGCCCGACCGTTCCCTGCCCCCGGCCGCCGGCCACTGGGCCGGGCTGAAGTCCAAGTGCCCCAATCTCACCAGCGCCGCCGCCCGCACTCTGGGCGTCGCCGGCGAGGGCCGGCCGACCGCGAACTACGCCGAGAACGGCCCGAACGCGATCGTGGTCGACTGCAGCTGGGGCTCCACGGACGACCGCGGTATGTCGGTCACGCTGCGCATGCTGATCCAGAAGCAGCAGGCCGCGGCGGACGCGCAGTGGCAGGTGCTCAGCGCCGGCAGCACGGACCGGATCCGGGTCGGCGACGAGGGCTTCATCAGCACGGACGGCGCCGCCGTCCGGGTGATCGTGCGCTCCGGGAACGTGGTCGCCACCGTCCGCATCGTCCCGCCCAGCGCGTCCACATCTCCGGACCGCCTCGCCGAGCTGCGCCAGCCCGCCTCCGAGATCGTCAACGACACGCTCGACGATCTGGTGCCGGCATGACGCCGCCCCGGCCACCCCGCTGGTTCGTCGCCGACGACATCCTCGGGGGCCGCGTCAACCTGGACGGCTACCCGTTCCGCTACATCTACGTGACCGCCGCGCCCCGCGAGGCGATCGGTTCCGTCTTCTCGGGCCGCGCCGGCTTCGCCGCCATGATCGATCGCGTCTTCGCCGCGGTGGAGATGCTGGAGGCCCGGGGCTGGGACGTGGTGAACTTCGAGCAGGACGGCCGGATCGCGTACCTGCGGCGGGCGGCGCGCTGACGCCGGGGTGCGCGGATCCGCGTCGCGACCGGCTCGAGGCGGCTGACGATGTCGCGGGCCGCGTTGGCGGCCGCCGGGGCGACGCGGCGGCTCCGGTGGGCGGGCACCGTTCGGAACGTGCCCGCCCGGGGCCGCTTGCCGCGGCGCGGGGCGGCGCGGGGCGGCGCGGGGTAGGCGGGGTAGCGCGGCGCGGGCCGGTCCCGCCGGATCAGCGTTCGGTCGGCTGCGAACCGAACGTGGCCAAGAACCGGTCCCGGAACGACTCCATCGGCATGACCGGGGCCTGCGGATTCGGCCTGAGGCCGTCCTGCCAGCCCCACGCCGACATCTTGTCGAGGACGGCCGGGTCGTGGGCGACGATGGTGATCGGCACGTCGCGGGTGGCGTTCTTGCCACTGACGATCGACGACGCCTGGTGGTCGCCGAAGAAGATGAGCACGAGGTTGTCGTTGCCGTACTTCTCCGCCCACGAGATCAGGCTGCCCACCGAGTAGGCGATCGACTTCGCATACTCCGTGCGGACCTTGTTCGAATCCTTCCAGACGGACTCGGGCGAGTTGCCCGCCTTCTCCTGTGCGCCGTAGATGGCGCCGTTGCCGACCGCGTTCCAGTCGACGAGCTGGGGGATCGGCGCCCACGGTGTGTGGCTCGAGGTGAGCGTGATTTCGGCCATCATGGGGGCGTGCGGCTTGCCGTACTCCCGGCGCTGGAACTCCGAGAGCGTGTACTGGTCCGGCATGGTGGACCAGCCGAAGTGCGGTCCCGCGTAACCGAGGTTCCGGGAGTCGTAGACCCGCTCGTACCCGTAAAAAGCGCCCTCGGGCCACACGTAGGTGTTGTCCGGCTCGACCGCGACCGTCTGCCATCCAGCCCGCCGGAACGCGCTGGTCAGCGTGAGGCGGTCGGTCGAGACCAGCGTGCGGTAGCGCTGCTGGCCGTTGATCAGCAGGCCGGACTGGAACGTGGAGTGGGCCAGCCAGCTGTAGCCGCCGAACGTCGAGGACGTGAGGAAGCCGCTGCGCGCGGAGAAGCCGGCCGCCTTCAGCTGCTGGGTGCCGGCCGCGAGCGCCGGGTCCACGATCGCCGCCTGCTGCGGATCCTCCAGCGCGGAGCGGCCGTAGCTCTCGACAAACGAGACGATGACGTCCTTGCCGCGCAGCCCGGTGAGCAACTCGTCGGCTGGGGTGTCGTGGAACTTGTCGGCGGCGATCGCCGCGGCGAAAGCCTTCTTGTCGCGCAGCCCGGCCTGGACCATGAGCGCTCGGCTGTGCACGAGGTCCGCCTCGCTGTGCGCCGCGACCGGCACGCCGGCGACGAACTGCGCGCCGAGCATGGCGCAGGCCACCCAGGCGACGGCCAGCACCGCGATGCCGTAGGCCGTGCGGGTCCGGTGGCGCGCCGCGATCCGGCTCAGCCGAATCATCGACAGGGCCATGAACACGACGACGGCGATGGCGAGGACCACCGCGCAGACGACGGCGATGTTGGCCCCGGTCCGGCCGACCGCGTCCCGCAGGAACGACACCCCGTCGTCCAGCAGCCCCCAGTCGGCGACCAGGTCGAACTGCCGGTTGAGCGAGGTCCAGAAGCCGAAGTCGAGCGCCTGCACGAGGATCAACAGGCCGAGGAACGCGCCGATGAGCGCGGCCACGATCTTCCGCGCCCGTCCCGGCAGGACGAGCAGCAGCGCGGCACCGATCAACCCTTCCACCGGGATCCGGACGAACGATCCGAGCGTCATGCGGGTGTGCTGATCCGGGGCGACAAGCGCGACGAACACGAACAACCCGGCCAGACCGGTGAGTGCCCACGCGGCGATGCGCCGTGCCCGCCCGCGGCGGGCGGGAGTTGAGCCATCGTCCGGCGGCGCTTCGGTGATCGCGCCGTCCTCCACGGTCGTCGGTTCCGGAGAAGCTGGTAGGTCGGACTTCGTGAAGATCGACACCCGATAGATCCTTCTGTACGGTGCCCGGCGACGGGCTGGTCCTTGGCGGCGGACGCCGTCCCGCGGAACGGTCGACACTAGGGGTAACGGCTCACCGCTGGGTCCGGTTCACCGAGTTCACGAGGTTTCCGTCACGATGGGTCCGGCGGTCTCCACCCGGAGGTGACCCGATGCCGGCCGGCATTGTCCCCCGGGGCCCAGGCAGCTGGCGCAGCAGGTCGTTGACGTAGATCCTCTCTCATGTCAGCGCCCCGCTCCGGCCCGGTCCATCATCGAGCCGATTGTCATGGTCATCCGGCGGCGGCTGACCAGCCGTCCCGCCTGTGAGATCAGCGGGTTCCTTGTGCCCGCGATCACGCTGGGCGGCGGAGTGCGCCGGTCGAGGGCCCGGCTCGCGAAGCTGAGCACGAACGCCTCGGTCGCGCCTGGTAGACAGTGTCTACCTCAGCCTTTGCGCTCAAGATCACCGGACGCCATACCACGCCATACCACGCCATGCCACGCCTGCCAGGCCGGGGACGTCACGTCCCGACAAGCGTCGGCACCCGCAACGTTCCGCGTGGAACCTGGCCAAGATGTGGCGGAGTGAGCCCAGGATCGCGCCCTTCGATCATCTGTTAAGAACGTGTCATGCGTTCAGAGCGCGTCCTACCACACCGGACCTATGAGTACATCAGGTGCAGCATCATCCCGGCGTCGGCGTGCGCCAGGTTGTGACAGTGGTTGGCCCACATTCCGGGGTTGTCGGCTGGGAACGCCACCTCCCAGACATCGCCGGGGCGTACGTCGAACGAGTCCAGCCACGGTGGACTCCCGGTCGCCGGCTTTCCGTTACGGGACAACACCAGGACGTGATGCCCGTGTAGATGCCACGGGTGCACCACGAGTGATCGGTTCACGATCGTGAACTTGACGATGTCGCCGAGGCGTACGACCTGAGGCGGGATGTCCGGGTAGGCCGCGCCGTTGACGGTGTGGGCGTACCGCGGAAGCAGCCCGTGCAGATCTAGGCCGCGGTCCAGGACGAGGGTGAACTCCCTGTCGAACCGGGACCACGGCACCGGAGAACCGACGCCGTAGGTGAGCGGATCCAGCACCGGCCACGCGCCGGTCGCCGCGGACACCGGTCCGGTCGAGTAGACCACCCGTGCGTCGACGAACAGCGCCACCGGCGTGGCGGGCGCGGTGAACACCAGATCGTAGCGTCCCCGGCCGGGATCAGCACGGCGGTGTCCACAAGCGACGTCGGACTCTGAAGGTCGGAACCGTCGATCGCGGCGACCCGAAACGGGGTCCCGGCAAGGGCGTACTGGTGCGTCGTGCTGTCGGTGTTGACAAGCCGCAACCGCACGGGCACCCCCGGCCGCACCGACCCCACTCTCGGCACGGGCAGCGGAGCGCCGGCCAGCGTGTGCACCGGCACCGTAACGTCGACGCCGGTCACCGGCGCCGGGCGCACCACCAGGACGCCATAGAGCCCCATCCGAACCCCGACGTCGGAGACCGCATGCGTGTGGTACCAGTACGTCCCGGCCTGATCGGCGCGGAACCGGTAGACGAACTCCTGGCCGGGCAGCACCGCCGCCTGCGTCACGCCGGGCACCCCGTCCTGACTGTTCGGCACGTCGTACCCGTGCCAGTGCAACGTGACGCCCCGCGCGATGTCCCGGTTGCGCAGCGTCACCTCTAGGACGTCGCCGACGGTCGCGGTCAACTCCGGCCCGGGAACCTGCCCGTTGAACGCCCACGCCGCGACGTCACGGCCGCTCACGCTCACCGTGGCGGTCCCGGCCGTCAGGGTGAACCGCCTGGTCGGTTCGCCCACGGTCCGTGCATCCCGATATTCATGATCATGCGGTACGCCGGGAGCAGCGCCCGCGGCGGCGGCCAGCCCGGTGCCGGCCACGAGCGCCGCGACCGCCACCACGAGGGCCGCTCGGGACACCGCCCGGGACGGGCGCGCGCCGAGGACGCGCCACGAGACCGCGGTCGCCGCGACGACCCCGGCGACCGCGAGCAGTCCCGCACCCGCCGACGCCGGATAGCCATGCAGCACCGTCACGAGCAGGGCGCTACTTTCGGCGTACCCGGCGAAGAGAAGCGGGACCGCGACGGACCGGATGTCGCCCGGGGCCCGCAGCAGCCGCGGCCCGGCGACGACCACCGCCGCGAGTGATAGTGGGGCGGCGATGAGGACCTTCTCCGCCGCGAACCACCAGCCGGCGCCGGCGAGCGCGGTGATCGTGATCGCGCGGGCGAACGTGGCGAGCAGCGCGAAGGCGGCCAGTCCCAGCGCGAGCGGACGGCGCCGGGCGGCCGACGCGGCGCCGCCGCCCAGCCACCCGGCGGCCGCGAGGACCGCGATGACGAGGTCGGCCGCGAGCAGCGAGCCGGTGGTCATGCCGCCTCCGCCGGGCTGGCCAGCTGTCGAGCTGCCCGGTGGACGCTGACCACGACGTGCACGGCGACGATCCCGTTGAGCGCGTGCAGCCCGGCGATGGTCAGGCCGAGTGGAGTGCTGGCGCCCGCGGCGTCGGTGAACGCGTTCGCGAGCACGGCGATCAGCGCCTGCACGACGACGAGGCCGAGCGGCAGGATCGCCAGCCCGATGAGCCGGCCCGGCGCCTTCGCCAGCGCGGCGAACAAGGTGGTGAGCAGCGTGAGCGCGGGGATGACCGCCATCCCGTTGACGCTGTGCAGGGTATATGCGCCGTCGCCCGCGGGTTTCGTGAACGCGCCCACGGCAGCGAAGACGAACTGCAGGACGAACGAGGCGAGCAACACAGCGCTGACGATGACGAAGGCCTTACGCATGGTGATCTCCTAGAGGTGAGCCGGGATCAGTGCCCGGGCGACGTGGCCGGTGGCCCGTCCTCCCAGCGCACGGTGGCCGTGACGGTCACGCGAGCCACCGATTGCGCGGTCGGCGGCACCCCCCGCGGGAGTTTGGCGGCCTTCTCCTGGCTGCTCTGGACGGAAGTAGTGGCGTATCCCCGCCGGTGGGCTGTGGCATGGGGGTGGCCGGCCTGGTCCGCCGTGGCCCGCCTCACTCGGCCAGGGCACGGCGCAGGGCGGCGACGAGTTCAGCGATCTGCCGCTGGCACACCTCGGCGGACAGGATTGCATGCGATCCGTGGAACGTGCCGGGCCACTGGTGCAACTCGACCGACACGCCCGCCTGCAGCAGGCGCAGCGCGTAGGTGATGCCTTCGTCGCGGAGCGGGTCGAATTCCGCGGTGGCGATATAGGCGGATGGCAGGCCGGACAGGTCGGCGGCCCGCGCCGGGGCGGCGTACGGGGAGGCGGGCGCGGAGCCCAGGTAGTGCCGCCATGTAGCGGCGACCTTGTCGCGGGTCATCCAGGGCGTGTCGGTGAAGTTCCGCGCCGACCAGGTCTCCTGCCGGTCATCCAGCTCGGGCTGGTTGAGCAGTTGGTAGCAGATCGGCGGCCCCTGCTGGTCGCGGGCCCGCAACGCCACCGCGGCCGCGAGCCCCGCGCCGGCGCTGTGACCTCCGACCGCGATCCGAGCCGGGTCGACGCCGAGCTCGGCCGCGCGCTCGGCCGTCCAGACCAGTACGGCATAGGCGTCGTCCAAGGCGGCCGGGAACCGATGCTCGGGCGCCCGGCGGTAGCCCACCGAGATCACCACCGCGCCGGAGCCGTCGGCAAGCCGCGTGGCCGCCGGGTGCTCGGTGTCCAGGTCGCCCATGACGAATCCGCCGCCGCGCAGCCAGACGATGGCGCCCTCCGCCCGGTGCGGTCGATAGATCCGCACCGCCACCTCCGGATCGCCCGGCACCGTGCGGTCCTCGATCTCCATGTCCGCGGTATCCAGTGCCGGCACCGAGGCGGCCAGCGCGGCCAGGTTCTTGCGCGCGGTGACCGGATCGGTCAGATCGGCCGGGGGGAATAACGGGATGAATGCTTCCAGTTCGGGATCCATGTCGACCATCCTCCCGGTCACCACCCCCGAAATCAGCCGCCACCTGTCGGGAGTTCCGCCTGGATCGCGCACCGATCGTCGCTTATCCTCCTGTCGTGGAGGCACTGGTCGAACGGCTGTCGCACCTGGATTCGCAAGCCGAAGGCGCGATCCGTGTCGTCATGTTCTTCGACACGCTGATCCGCCGACGGGTGGATCTCCCGGCGCTCGCCCGGGCGTCGGCGGGCCTGGCCGAGTGCGTGGCCGGGATCCGGCTCCACGGCACGGTGCGGGTGATCCGCGTAGGGCCCGACGGCAGCCAAGCGTCCGCCCCGCCGCCACCCGCGTCCACCACGGCGCCGATCACCCTCGATGAGGAGGAGATCGGCACGGTGTGGCTGGAACGCCCCGGCCCGCCGAGTCCCCTTGACGAACTGCTGTTGGACCGGCTCGCCATCGCCGCCGCGGCGGTCGTCGAGCGGTACGGCCCGACCCGCACCACCATGGCCGACCCAGCCCTCGTCGAACTGGCGATCAGCGCCGGCAGCGACGAGGCGGCCAGAGCCCGCGCGCTGCGGCTGCTGGGTTTCGCCGCCGACCTGCCAGTCCGCGTGATCGCCGTACGGTCGCGGCTTCCGCTCGACCAGGTAGGCAACCTGGTTTGCCCAGCCCGCCCGGTGAAGGCGGCACCACTCGCCGACGTGGGCGTCATCCTGGCCACCACCATCGACCCAACCCGGTTTCCCGCAGGCGTACGTGCGGGCATCGGCGCCCCGCAAAGCCCCGACCGATCCTGGCGCGAAGCCCGCACCGCCCTGCGCTTCACCGGCCCACGCGAACCTGTCATCCGCTATGACGACCTGGGCGCGCTGGCGCTGCTGACCGAAATACCTCGGGACGCCGCGCGCGACAACACCGACGTCGCCGCGATCGGCCGCATGGCCGGCAACCCAGACGAACTGGAAACGTTGGACGTCTACTGCGCCACCGGCTCACTACGCCGAGCCGCTGACCTTCTCCACCTGCACCACAGCAGTGTCGCCCGCCGGCTCGAACAGATCGGAAAAACCCTGGGCATCGAACTCACCGAGCCCACCGGACTGACACGGGCCAGGCTCGCCCTCACCGCATGGCGGCTACTCGGCGACTGAGCAGCCGTCAGGGGCGCCCCAATCGACCACTACCCCAGCCACGGCATCGAGGGACCCCGCGGCGACGCGCTGCTCGCCCCGGCGGTCA